>NZ_JAEBEJ010000015.1:0-222143 GCF_046548895.1 Amycolatopsis sp. cmx-4-54 | reverse complement strand
CGATCAACCGACCTCGGCCATGACCTCATCCGACACATCGAATCCGGCACAGTGCGTAGACGTTCTGCACGTCGTCGCGAGCAACCGATCAACCGACCTCGGCCATGACCTCATCCGACACATCGAATCCGGCACAGTGCGTAGACGTTCTGCACGTCGTCGCGAGCAACCGATCAACCGACCTCGGCCATGACCTCATCCGACACATCGAAGTTCGCGTAGACGTTCTGCACGTCGTCGCAATCCTCGAGCGCGTCGATGAGTTTGAAGACCTTCTTCGCGCCTTCGACGTCCAGCGGCACACTGACCGACGGCAGGAACGTGAGATCCGCGGACTCGTACTCGAAACCGGCTTCCTGCAAGGCTTTCCGGACCGGGACGAGGTCGGTGGCCTCGGAGACGATCTCGAAGTTCTCGTCGAGGTCGTTGACCTCTTCGGCGCCCGCGTCGAGCACGGCCATGAGGACGTCGTCCTCGCCGGCGTCACCCTTGGGCATGATCACGACGCCCTTGCGGTTGAACATGTAGGCGACCGAACCCGGGTCGGCGAGCGAGCCGTTGTTCCGGGTGAGCGCGGTCCGGACCTCCATGGCGGCGCGGTTCTTGTTGTCGGTGAGGCATTCGATCAGCACGGCCACACCGTTCGGGCCGTAGCCTTCGTAGGTGATGGTCTGCCAGTCGGCGCCACCGGCCTCTTCACCGGCGCCGCGTTTGCGGGCGCGCTCGATGTTGTCCTGCGGGACCGAGTTCTTCTTGGCCTTCTGGATGGCGTCGTAGAGCGTCGGGTTGCCGTCCGGGTCGCCACCGCCGGTCCGGGCCGCCACCTCGATGTTCTTGATCAACCGGGCGAAGAGCTTGCCGCGCTTCGCGTCCAGGTTGGCCTTCTTGTGCTTCGTGGTGGCCCACTTGGAGTGGCCGCTCATCTCTCCTCCATCTACTCCTGTGCCCGCCGCTGAGCACAGTGTCGGTTTTGCTAAGCCTGCCGCACGAGGTCGACGAACAGCCTGTGCACGCGTTCGTCCCCGGTGAGTTCGGGGTGGAACGACGTGGCGAGTACCGCCCCCTGCCGGACCGCGACGATCCTAGCGGCCGCCTCGTCCGAGCCCGGCATTTCGGGAACACTGGCGAGTACCTCGACCCCGTCGCCCGCCTTTTCGACCCACGGGGCGCGGATGAACACAGCGTGCACCGGGCCGCCTTCGACGCCGGTGAAGTCGAGGTCGGCTTCGAAGGAGTCCACCTGCCGCCCGAACGCGTTGCGCCGGACGACGACGTCGAGACCGCCGAGTTGCCGCTGGTCAGGCCGTCCGTCGAGGGCCTGGCGGGCGAGCAGGATCATCCCGGCGCAGGAGCCGAACGCGGGCATCCCGTCCGCGATGCGCTCGCGCAGCGGCTCCAGCAGTTCGAAGGTCTCCAGCAGCCTCGACATGGTGGTCGACTCGCCGCCCGGCAGCACCAGACCGTCCACTTCGGACAGTTCGCTCGCGCGGCGGACCGGCAGCGCACGCGCACCGGCGCGTTCCACCATCGCGGCGTGCTCCCGCACGTCGCCCTGCAGTGCGAGCACGCCGACCACCGGCCGTGCCCCCGTCGCGATCGCCACCCGACCTCCCGAAAGACCTTCCCCTTAGCTTAGGCGCTTCGGGGAACGGCCAGGTCAGGGGACCCCGGCCAGCCGCAGCAGGGCGGCGGTCGCGGCGGCCGCCACGACGACCAGCGCGAACGGCGCCTTGCGCCAGGCGAGCACGCCGCCGACCAGGACTCCCGCGGGCCGGGCGTATCCGGCGAACTCGTGCCCCTCGGTGAGCGCGGCGACCGCGACCAGCGCGGCCAGCAGCACGACCGCCGAACGCGCCATCAGTTTCTCGGCCTTGGGCGACACGGTGAACCGCGCCTTCAGCACCGGTCCGGCGAACCGGAAGGCGAAGGTCCCGGCCGCGAGCACGCCGCCGGCGATGATCAGTTCCAGCGGATCCATCAGCGCACTCCCTCGGGTTCACGTTCGGCGGGTTCCTTCGCGGCCACTCCGGCCAGCACGCCGACCAGCGCCAGCAGCACCGGCAGCCCCGCGGGCAGGAACGGTGTCGTGGCCAGCGCGACGGCGACGCCGACGAGCACCGGCAGCCGGGCGGCACGGTCGCGCAGCGACGGCAGGACCAGCGCGAGCAGCACCGCAGGGAAGGCCGCGTCCAGGCCGAAGGCGTCGGTGTCGCTGATCGCGGTCCCGGCGTACGCCCCGGCGAGGACGCCGACGTTCCAGCAGACGAACAGCCCGATCCCGCAGACCCAGTACGCCGCCTTGCGCCGCTCTTCGTCGCGCTGGGCCAGCGCGAACGCGACAGATTCGTCGATCATCAGATGGCTGCCGACGATCCTCGACGACCACCGCTTCCCCAGGACGTCGCCGATCGCGAAGCCGAACGGCAGATGCCGCGCGTTGGCGAGCAGACCCGCCGCGACGGCCGCCACCGGGCTGCCGCCGGCGGCGATGATGCCGACGAACATGAACTGCGACGCGCCCGCGAAGACCAGCACAGAAAGCAGCATGGGCGCCCAGATCGGGAAGCCGGAGCCCACCGCGATCGCGCCGTAGGAGATGCCGACAATGGTGTCGGCGAGGCAGACCAGCCCGATGTCACGGAGAAGATCGCGCCCCAGGACACGAGTGGTTGTTCGCCATATCGAACGCATAGCGTCATACAATGAACGAACGCAGCCGTGTTCGTCAAGGCGAACGCAACGACCGATGGAGCGAACGCATGTCCCCGACCGCGTCCGACGGCGCACCCCTGGACGTCATCGCCATGTCCCTGCGCCGGGAACGCGCCCGCACCGGGCTGTCCCTCACCGAGGTCGCCAAACGCGCCGGCATCGCGAAATCCACGCTCTCGCAGCTGGAGTCCGGGGCGGGGAACCCGAGCGTCGAGACGGTCTGGGCGCTGTGTGTCGCGCTCGACGTCCCCTTCTCCCGGGTGGTGGAGCCCGAACGCCCCCGTGTGCAGGTCATCCGCTCGGGCAGCGGGCCGACGGTGTTCGCCGAACACGCCGACTACGCGTGCACGCTGCTCAGCTCCTGCCCGCCCGGAGCCCGGCGCGACGTCTATCTGATTCGCGCCGAGCCCGGGAAACCGCGGCTCTCCGATCCGCATATGAGCGGCATCGTCGAGCACATGATCCTCAGCGCCGGGCGGGCAAGGGTCGGACCGCAGGACGATCCGGTCGAACTGCTGCCCGGTGACTACATCTGCTACCCCGGCGACATCCCGCACATCTTCGAAGCGCTCGAACCGGGCACGTACGGCGTGGAGATCGCCGAGTACACCTGATCAGGCGGGCTCCTCGGCCTTCTCCTCGGTGACGTCGGCGAGCTTCCAGCCGCCCTTCCGCCGCAACACCAGGACGTAGTACGCGATCGACAGCAGGGCGACGCAGGCCGTGACGATCAGGCTCGGCCGCCCCACCGCCGGGTCGAGCAGGTTCTGGTAGACCACGAACACCAGGACCGCCAGCGCCAGTACCGGCGCGACCGGGAACCACGGCATCCGGTACTCGGCGTGCGCGGTGGCGCCGGTGCGTCTGCCGACGATCGCGCCGAGGCAGAGCGCGGCGTAGACCGCCACGATCGACGTGCTCGTCACCACCAGCAGCAGTTTCGGGTCGACGAAGCACAGCAGGGCGGCCACCAGGCCGGTGCCGACGGTGGCCACCCACGGCGTCCCGAACTTCGGGTGCACCGCGGCCAGCGCCCGGTTGACCGGCCGAGGCCACGCGCGGTCGCGGCCGCTGCTGAACAGCATCCGCGAGCTGATCAGCACGATCGCCAGCACCGCGTTGACGATCGCGAGCGCGACGGCCAGCCCGAGCACCGTGTCGAGGGTTCCGCCGCCGCGCGAATCGATGAAGTAGGACAGCATGTTCTCCGAGGCGAACAGCGCGTTCAGATCGGGCGCGCCGAGCAGGACCGCGGTCACCGGGATCAGTTCCGCGAGCACCGTGATGCCGAGCGCCAACAGGATCGCGCGGGCGATCCCGCGGGATGCGTCCTGCGTCTCCTCGCCGAAGTACACCGCCGAGCCGTAGCCGTTGTAGGCGAAGATCGCGACCGAGGTGGCGATCGCGATGGCGCCGACCGTGGCCGGACCGCCGTCCGAGGCGACCGGATGCGCGAGCAGATCGGCGAACGACCGCGCCGGGTTCAGCAGCCCGAGCGCGCTGACCACGATCAGCGCGAGGATCTCGATCGCCAGGAAGATCCCGGTGACCCAGGCGTTGAGCTTGATGTCGAAAATGCCGACGACGGCCGCGACCACGCAGGTCACCGCGGCGATGACCGAACCGGGCACGCCGGGCAGGAGCACGCCGAGGTAGGTGCCGACGCCGAGCGCGATCACCGCGACGATGAGCACCTGCGTGATGATCATCAGCCCTAGTACGGCGAAGCCGGGCAAGCGGCCGAGAGTGCGGGTGACGATCGCGTACTCGCCGCCCGCCAGCGGGAACGCCGACGCCAGTTCGGCGTAGACGAAGGCCATGAACACACCGACGACCGCGGCCGCCACGAAGCTGTAGAAGGCGCCCGTCCCGGCTCCGGAGATCACCCCCGGCGCGATGATGAAGACCGACGAGGCGGGGCTGATCGCGGAGAGTGTGATGAGCAGCGTGCCGAGGGTGCGCAGACCGCGGCGCAGGGCGGGAGTGGACACGGCCGACCTCCTACAAGGTGGGTTCCTTGAATCTCCTTCGAAAAACCGTTGAGCACGCATCAAAGGCCTTCGGCCGTGTGACGTCAAGAGCTGATCGCGTTCACCTCTTGCGTTTTTCGAACAAGATTCGAAGAATGAGCGCATGGCGAGACCGAGCAAGGCAGCGGAGCGGCGCACCGAGTTGATCGAGGTGGCCAGACTGGCCGTCCTCGAGCGTGGCGTGCTGAACCTGCGGCTGAGGGACGTCGCCGAGGGCGCGGGCCTGTCGTCGGGCTCGGTCCTGTACTACTTCCCCACCCTCACCGACCTGCTCCAGGAGGTACAGCGCGAGGCGGTGGCGCGGTTCTGTTCGGCGAGGGAGCAGGCCGCGAGTACGAAAACGGCCCCGTCCGGGCGCCTGCTGGCGATGATCCGCAGCGGCCTGCCCACCGGCCCCGACGACGAACTCTGCGTGCTGCTCTACGAACTCGGCACGATCGCCCGTCGCGATCCCGTGTACGCCGCCCGGCACATCACGCTCTACGAGCAGCAGGTCCGGATCTACACCGGCATCCTCGAAGCGGGCGCGGCCACCGGCGAGTTCACGCTGACCGCGGACGCGGTGTCGATCGCGCGAAACCTCGTCGCACTGGAAGACGGCTACGGCCTGCATCTCACCCAGGCCGTGCCGACGCTGGAAACCGCCACCGCCGAAGCGATGTTGCTCTCCTACGCCCGCACAGCCACCTCGAACCCCTTGGAGGACCGTCCATGACCCGCGCCCGCGACCTGGGTGTCCCGCTGCCCGGCCGGACCGGCGAGCACAACGCGCTCACCGACATCCCCGGCGTCGAGATCGGCTTCACGACCCTCGTCGAAGGCGAATCGGTGCGCACCGGCGTCACCGCCGTCCTGCCGCGCGGACGAAAGGACTTCGCCCTTCCGTGCGCGGCGGGGACGTACGCCCTCAACGGCAACGGCGAGATGACCGGCACCGCATGGCTGGCCGAGACCGGTTCGCTGACGCTGCCGGTCCTGATCACCTCCACGCACGCCGTCGGCGCGTGCCATCGGGGCACGATCGACTGGGTGGTGCGCGAACGGCCCGACGTGGCCGCCGAATGGCTGCTGCCGGTGGTCGCCGAGACCTGGGACGGCTATCTGAACGACAGCACCGCCCCGACCATCCACAGTGGACACGCCATCGCCGCGATCGACGCCGCGCGAACGGGTCCGGTCAACGAGGGTTCTGTCGGCGGTGGCACCGGAATGACTTGTTACGGTTTCAAGGGCGGCACCGGCACGGCCTCCCGCGTCGTGTCCTATGGGGACGACGAGTACACCGTGGGAACGTTGGTACAGGCCAACTTCGGCTCACGCCGCGAACTCACCGTCGCGGGCGAGCACGTCGGCGTCGAACTAGGCGACGACAACCCGATGAAAGAGAATTGGGCGGCGCCGTCCGGCGCGGGATCGGTGATCGTGATCGTCGGTACCGATGCTCCCCTGCTGCCCGGCCAGTGCACCTCCCTCGCCCGCCGCGTCCCGCTCGGCCTCGCCCGGACCGGCACCGCCGGCTCCCACTTCTCCGGCGACCTCTTCCTCGCGTTCAGCACGGCGAACCCGGGAGCACTCACCAGCCGGTTCCCTCGGACCGAGGAGGCCGAATACGAAAGCCTTCGATTCATTCCGTGGGGCAGGCTCGACCCGTTCTTCGAGGCCGTGGTGCAGGCGACCGAAGAGGCGGTGCTCAACGCGCTGTTCGCGAACGAGGAGATGACCGGCCACCGCGGTCATCGGGTTCCCGCGTTGCCGACGGCGCGCTGGCGCGCGGTCTAGGCGTCCTTTACAAGGTCAGGGGTGAGAGCGCAGATCGCTCGCCGCCTTCGAACGGCGACGTGGCCGAACAGCGCATGGGCGATCGCCTTCGCAATTAGTCGACTACTTGCTTTTTGACCGGCACTCAAATCACCCTTCAGTGGTAACTGCGCTCGATCATTGTTGCTTAAAATTACGAACATGTGTTCGATTAGTTTGGGGTATTATGGAGGGGTGTCCGAGACCTTCCTTCCCGAGTTGCCGCAAGAACTGTGGCGCGCTGGCAAGCTGGAGCTTGCCCATGGCGTGCAGCAGTCCTTGCGGGTGATTCGGATGGCTACCGCCGGGTTGGGGCAATATCTGGCGGAGGTCGAGTCTCGGGGCGTCAAAGGCTTGTACGGGTATGGGTCGACGGCCGCCTGGTTCGCCGATGTGGCGGGACTGTCGCGTGGTGAGGCTCAGCCTGTGGTGAATCGGGCGCTGGCGTTGAATCCGACCCGAGCGTTGGATGGGACCGAGGTTTCGCCTGTCGCGCCCGCGACCGCGGCTGTCGCCGCTGAAGGTTTGGTCGGGGACGAGCGGATCGATCAGATCCTGGAGTTCTTGAAGAAGCTCCCGGCCGACACCTCAACTGAGGACCGCGTCAATGCCGAGAAGATCCTCGCGACTCTCGTCCGCGAGGCTGGTCCCCGGCAGCTGGCGAAGGCTGAAGCGAATCTGCTCGGGTTGCTGGACCCCGACGGCAACGAACCCAAAGACCCGGAGCCCAAAGAGCCGCGCCGGGAGATCACGCTGGAGCGGCGGAAGGACGGGTTCTGGAAGCTGACCGGCCTCCTCGACGACGAGACCGGCGCCCGCACCCACGCCGCACTCGAGGCCTACGCCCAGCCACGCCCGGTCGACGAATTCGGCCAAGCCGACCTGCGGATGAAGTGCGAACGCCTCGGAGACGCGTGGGCCGACATCCTCGACCTGGCGATCGCCTGCCCAGACCAGCCCGGCACCAGCGGCTACCGGACGTTGGTGCACGTCACCATCGGACTCGACGAACTCAAAACCGGCCTCGGCACCGCGTGCCTCGACTTCGTCGGGACGATGACCGCGCGCGAAGCCAGGTTGGCCGCCTGCGACTGTCTCATGCTGCCCGTGGTGATGAGCGCCGCCGGGGAGCCCCTCGATGTGGGGCGGCTGCGGCGGTTCGTCACACCAGGCCAACGCCGTGCCCTCAACATCCGCGACGGAGGCTGCGCCTTCCCCGGCTGCCACCGGAAACCCAAAAACTGCCACGCCCACCACATTCACCACTGGGCAGACGGAGGACCCACCGATCTCCGGAATCTGGTGCTGCTGTGCGGTTTCCACCACCGCCTGATCCATCACGGCGATTGGGAAGTCCGCATGGCGGCCGATGGTTTACCGGAGTTCATCCCGCCTCAATACCGGGATCCGCTCCGACATCCCCGCCGTAACACCCTGCATCACGTCTGAGCCCCGAGGAGCCCCGCCAGCCATACCGGCGACGGGCCCTCGGCATGCCCGCAGGCTGGTTGCACTGGCTCAAGCCCGCGTGACCGGACCGATCACGCATGACCGTGTGGATTTCGGGTCATCCAACGCCCCAAGATCCACACGGTCCCGCATAACAAGCCCGGTCGCGCCGCGGCCGCGCCCCGCCGACCAGAACTCCGTCGCGAGGTCGTTCGCGCACTTGTTGTCCTTGAATCAGGTACGCCAGATGCCCGCCTTGGTCGACGGTCACCATCCTGGCGGTCACCGAAAGCTTCACGGACGAAAGCACGGCAAAGGAGGGGCCGGCGCCCCGTACTCTCCTACTCGGTGGTCTGACGTTCGACGACCTCGCTGGCGCCCCGTTTCGAGAAGGCGGCCCAGAGGTTGAATCCGACGATGCCGACGCACACCGCGGCCCATAGCCACAGGAAGCCGCTGTCCCGCCCCAGCCCTTTCGCGAAAACGAACACGAGCATCGCCACCCCGACCAGCGCACCGAAGACGGCGAAGGGTTTGGACGGTTTCACTTTGTATGACGCCACTGCCCGACTCCTTGATCAGCTGTTGAGGTGAGGCCGTGATGCCCCGGCTTCCGGGCGGCGAAACCGGTCCGGCGGTACTCACCGGGATGTTGCGCCGAACGCACTAATCGGTACTGGGCCGAAAGATCCACGCGCCCGCTTTGACCGGTCCGTCCAGGACATCCCGATCAGCCTCGCCCTCGCCGTGGTGTCGATGCTCCGACCGGGCGCGAGCCACGGTGCCCGGAACGCGTTGCGTACGGCATCCCGGGCACTCCTGATTGCCCGTTGAGGCAACGTGCACGCGGTCGATTTCGGGGCTCGTTAAGCTGACCACGTCGACGAGATGATCTTGGATAGTGCTGTTGGGAGATTTGGTGAGCAACCCGCTGGTCGCGCCGGTGAAGGATTCGACGACGGCGGTGTCCGGCGTGCCGTTGCTGGAGGGCGCGCTCGATCTGAAGTCGGCGATCGAGAGTGGCGACTGGGCGTCGGTGGCGATGGGCGCGGTGGGCACCGCGCTGGACGCGCTGACAGCGGTGATGGACCCGATCGGCGCGGTCTTCGCGGCCGGGGTCGGCTGGTTGATCGAGCACGTGGGCCCGCTGAAGGAGGCCCTCAACGCTCTCACCGGCAACGCGGACGAGATCGCGGCACAGGCGGAGACCTGGACGAATATCGCCAACGAGCTCGGGACCGTTTCGGTCGAGCTGGTGGATCTGGTCGACAAGGATCTCGGCAGCTGGCAAGGGGAAGCGGCCGACGCGTACCGCAAGCAGGCGCAGAACACCTCGACGCTGATCCAGAGCGCGCAGAAGGGCAGCGAGGGCGCGGGCAGCGGAGTGAAGACGGCGGGTGAGGTCGTCGCCGCGGTCCGGACGCTGGTCCGGGACATCATCGCCGAACTCATCGGACACCTGATCTCCTGGGCGCTGCAGGTGGTGTTCACGCTCGGCATCGGGATGACGTGGGTGGTGCCGCAGGTGGTGGCGGCGGTGGCGAAGACCGCCTCGAAGATCGCCGGGCTCACCACGAAGCTGGTGAAGGCGCTCAAGGCGCTGATGCCGCTGCTGAAGAAGGCAGGGGACCTGTTCGACGACGCGGCCAAGGCGTTGAAGAACCTCAAGGGCGGGACGGTCAAGTCGTCCGGCAAGCCCAAGGACATCAACAACACGGGTGGCGACCGGAACAGGGGCAATCCGGACGGCGACGACGGTTCCACCCATTCCTCGAGTGCCGGCGGCGGCAACAACAGAAGCGGTGGTGAGGGCAACACCAACCCCAACTCCGCCGGCTCCCAGGACAGGAACCAGGACGGCGGCGGGAACCAGCAAAGCGGTGGCGGGCAAAGTGATCAGGGTGGCGGATCCCGGGGCGGTCAGGGGGGCACCCAGCCGCAGGGAATCCGTGGCCAAGGCGAAAACAACCGTTCGATCAACTCCGAGCGCTGCGTGACCGACCCGATCGCCGTCTCGACGGGGCAGATGGTCATGGAAGAGGTGGACGCCACCCTCCTCGGGGTCCTGCCCCTGGTGTTCCAGCGGACGCATTTCTCCGGCTACCGCGCGGGGCTCTTCCTCGGCGGCGGCTGGATGTCCACTGTGGACCAGCGGATCGAAGCCGACGAGGACGGCGTCAGCTTCGCCGCCGAGGACGGCACCTTGCAGCGTTACCCACTGCCGGACGAGGAAACCTGGGTGGTCGCCGAACGCGGTCCGCGACGCCCGCTGAAGCGCGCGCCGGACGGCGGGTACCTCGTCGAGGACCACGAAAACGCTCGGCTGCTCTATTTCGCGCCGGGGACGGGCCGGGCGCTGTTGACTTCGGTGACCGACCGCCATGGCAACGCCTTCCAGGTCGTGCGCGCGGCGGACGGCAGCCCGCTGGAGATCCGGCACACCGCCGGGCACCGCGTTCGCTTCGAGACCAGCGGCGGACTCGTCACCGCGCTGTTCGCGGTCGCCGGCGACGGCGAGGTCGAGCTGGTCCGCTACGGATACTCCGGCCGGAACCTCATTTCGGTGACCAATCCGTCAGGCCAGGCGATGCGGTACGACTACGACGGCGCGGGGCGCATCGTGGGCTGGACCGACCGGAATGGCGAGTGGTATCGCTACCACTACGACCACGCCGGTCGCGTGGTGCGCACCGAAGGCTCAGGCGGATTCATGACCAGTACGCTCGAGTACGACGTGAACAACCGCGTCAACCGCGTCACCCGGTACACCGACGCGCTCGGCCACACCTCCGAGTTCCGCTTCAACGAAGCCGGGCAGCTGGTCCGTGAGATCGACCCGCTCGGGCGGACGACGCTCTCGGAATGGGATGCCCGCGACAACCTGCTGAGCTCGACGGATCCGTTGGGCCGCACCACTCGCTACCGCTACGACGAGCTCGGCAACCTGGTCGCCGAAATCCGTCCGGACGGGGTCGAACGCGTCTGGGAACGTGATGCGCGGGGCCGGGCCGTGGCGGTGCACGACGCGCCCGGTGTCGTGACGCGCCACGAGTTCGACGAGCGGGGAAACGTCACCGCGGTCATGGCCCCGGACGGCTCGGTCACCCGGTACCGCTACGACGAGCAGGGCGTCCTCGTGGCGAGGACCGACGCGACGGGCGCCACGATCACCGTGGTCAACGACACGGCCGGGCTGCCGGTCGCGGTGACCGACGCGCGAGGCGGGGTCACCCGATTCGAACGGGACGTGTGCGGGCGCGTCGTCGCGGTCGTCGACCCCGCCGGCGGCGTGGAGCGCTCCGTTTACACCGTGGACGGAAGGCTCGCCTGGCGCCAGGATCCCGACGGAAGCCAGGAGCGGTGGGTCGTCGACGGCGAGGGCAACAACCGGACGCACACCAGCGCGATCGGCGGGGTCACCCGCTACGACTATGTCGGCTTCGATCTGATCGCGGCGCAGACCCTCCCGGACGGCAGCCGGATCTCGTTCACCTACGACGCCGAGTTGCGGGTGGACACGGTGACCAACGAGCTGGGCCAGGTGTGGCGTTACGAACGGGACGCGGCAGGCAACCTGGTGCGGGAAACGGATTTCACCGGGGGCGTGACGACCTTCGCCTACGACGCGGCGGGGCAGCTCGTGGAACGCGTCCAGCCGGACGGGCAGCACACGACGTTCCGCTACGACCTGGCCGGGAACCTCGTCGAACAGGTCACCGACGGGCGTACCACCAGGTTCGAGATCGGTGTCACCGGGCAACTGTTGTCGATCGACGACGGCACTACCCGGGTGAGCTATGAGCGGGACGTGCTGGGCAGAGTCCTCGCCGAGACGGTCAACGGCCGCACGGTGCGTTCCGTCTACGACGCCGAGGGCCGCCGGGTTCGCCGGATCACCCCGTCCGGTGCGGAAAGCTCCTGGGAGTACGACGCCGCCGGGCTGCCGGTCGCCGCTCGGCTCGCCGGCCGGGATCTGCGGTTCACCCATGACGCCGCGGGCCGGGAGGTCCTCCGCACCCTCGGCACCGGTGCCGTTCTGCGGCAGACCTGGACCGCGAATTCGCGTTTGGCGTCCCAGGCGATCACCGATCATGCGAATGTCCCCCGCCAGCAGCGCTCCTACGGCTACCGGGCCGACGGGGAGCTGGTCGCGCTGTCGGACCAGGCCGCGGGCCCTCGCGAGTTCGGTCTCGACCCGCTGGGCCGGATCACCGAAGTGCGGTCGCCGTGGGGTTCCGAGTCCTATCGCTACGACCCCGCGGGGAACATCACCGACGCGTCGTGGCCGACGCCCGAGACGGATCTCGTGGGCAAGCGGACTTTCGTGGGCCCGCTCCTCACCGCCGCCGGCGGGACACGCTACGGCCACGACCGGCGGGGGCGGGTCGTGCTCCGGGAACGCACGATGCCCGGTGGCGCGAAGCTGACCTGGCGGTTCACCTGGGCCGACGACGACCGGCTCGTCGCGGTCGCGGTGCCCGACGGCAGCAGCTGGCGCTACACCTACGACGCGCTGGGCCGCCGCGTCGCCAAGGAACATCTGGCCGTCGACGGCAGGACGACGCTCGAACGCGTCGATTTCACCTGGGATGGACAGGTGCTGGCCGAGGAGGTGCGGTACACGCCCGAAGGCGTGCAGGCCACGGTGTGGGACTACGAGCCCGACGACTTCCGTCCGGTCGCGCAACGGAGCCGGGTGGCCCGGCCGGGGCAGGACTGGGTGGACACCCGGTTCCACGCCATCGTCGCCGATCTGGCGGGCAGTCCCGCGGAGTTCGTCGATGACCACGGCCGGATCACCGGATGCGAGCGGACGAACGTGTACGGCGCGCCAGCCGGGGCGGGTCCCACGGTGGTGACTCCCCTGCGTTTCCCCGGACAGTACTTCGACGCCGAGACCGGGTTGCACTACAACGCCCAGCGGTACTACGACCCGGTGACCGCGCGCTATCTCAGCCTCGACCCGATCGGCCTGACGGCGGATCCCAATCCCTACGCCTACGTGGACAACCCGTTCGGGCAGATCGATCCGCTGGGCCTGGCCCCGAGCTGCGGTGGCAAGCCCAAGCTGACGATCAACACGAACGTCGGGCCGAACCCGATGATGCAGTCGCCGAACGGTGGCAAGTACAGCCAATCCCCGGGCGGTGCCTGGTACAAGCAAGCGGGACCGGCGGGGAAGTACAAAAACAAGACGAACCGGGTGGCGGCCGGGATGAAGAACCCGGACTGGACGCACAGCAACCTGAAGCCTATGTTCGAGGACGCACTGGTCAACAAGAACCAGATGCCGCCCGGCCTCAAGGGCAAGGCCTACAACGAATGGCTGAAGAACCATGGCCGGTTCCAGACCCTGAACCAGGACGGCACGCCGAACTCGATCGTCCCCAAGGCGCAGGCCATCATGGGACACAACAAGTCGGCGGGCACCTACTTCAGCGAGACCGGTCACACGCTGGACGTTCCGTCGAACAGGCACTACAACTCGCAACGCAGCAGTTACGGCCAGGTCGAGGAATCGAAGACTTCGGCGGGCACCGGCGCACACGAGGACCCGTACCTCGCGCCTCGTCCCGACCGGGGTTCCGGCAAGACCTTCACCGACCCCGCGGCGCCGGGCTACACCGGCGGTCCATGGCCTTCCTATCCCAAGGCGCCCAACGGCCTGCCACCGAGCTCGAATGCCATCGACCCCAAAGACGGCACTCCTCTGCCTCAAGCGCCGACCAGCGAACGGCCGCCGAGGGACTTCCCCCCGGTCCACTCGCCGCCCGGGTCCCCGACGGGACCGCCGGCCAAGCGGCCGAGGCTCTGAGCGCCCGGGTGGTCTCGTTCGGGCCAATCTGAGCCCGAAACGGCCCGGCAACTCCGTGAGGAGTTTCCGGGCCGTCCCGCACAGGAGCCGAGTCGGCGTTACCAGCCGCGCTCGGAAAGGCGGTGCGGCTCGGGGACGTCGTCGACGTTGATCCCGACCATCGCTTCGCCGAGACCGCGCGAAACCTTCGCGATGACGTCCGGGTCGTCGTAGAACGTGGTGGCCTTCACAATCGCCTCGGCGCGCTGCGCCGGGTTGCCGGACTTGAAGATGCCGGAGCCGACGAACACGCCTTCGGCACCGAGCTGCATCATCATCGCGGCGTCGGCCGGGGTCGCGATACCGCCGGCGGTGAACAGCACGACGGGCAGCTTGCCCTTCTCCGCGACCTCCTTGACGAGGTCGTACGGGGCCTGAAGTTCCTTCGCCGCAACGTAAAGCTCGTCCTCGGGCAGCGAGGAAAGGCGACGCAGCTCCGCGCGGATCTTGCGCATGTGCGTGGTCGCGTTCGAGACGTCGCCGGTTCCGGCCTCGCCCTTGGAGCGGATCATCGCCGCGCCCTCGTTGATGCGCCGCAGTGCCTCGCCGAGGTTGGTCGCACCACAGACGAAGGGCACGGTGAAGGCCCACTTGTCGATGTGGTTCTCGTAGTCGGCCGGGGTCAGCACCTCGGACTCGTCGATGTAGTCGACGCCGAGCGACTGAAGCAGCTGGGCCTCGACGAAGTGGCCGATGCGGGCCTTCGCCATGACGGGGATCGAAACGGCCTCGATGATGCCGTCGATCAGGTCCGGGTCACTCATCCGGGCGACGCCGCCCTGCGCGCGGATGTCCGCCGGAACCCGCTCGAGCGCCATCACGGCGACGGCGCCGGCGTCCTCGGCGATCTTCGCCTGTTCGGCGGTGACCACGTCCATGATCACACCGCCCTTGAGCATCTCCGCCATCCCGCGCTTGACCCGGGCGGTGCCGGTGAGCGAGGTGGTGGCCGTGTTCGTGGAGTCGTCAGACACTGCTGGACCTTTCGGAAAGCGCGCGAGGTGGGGGGTGACGCCTCCGAGCGTAGGCCGCTTTTGGACCTCTGAAGCAGGCCAGTTCGCGGCGATTTCAGCAGTCCACTGGGTGATCTGGCCCGCATTTGGTCCTCTGGAGGCGGTAGTTGCGCGTGCAAGGACCGCATCCAGAGGACGAAATGCGAAAGGGGGCCTAGCGAGCCAGGCCTTGGTCGAAGGCGAAGAGGCCATCCGGGTCGTACTTCCGCGCCACCCGGCGCAGGCGCGGCAGGCTTTTGCCGTAGTACGCCTTCGCCCACTCGGGCATCTCCGGGTCGATGTAGTTGACGTACCCGGCCTGCCCGTATTCGCGGCCGAGTTCGTCCCGGACCCGGCCGATCACCTGGCGCGCGTACGCCTCGCCGCCCTCCAGGCTGCGGATGATCTGGACACTGCCCAGCGCGGACCGGTGCGGGAAACACGACTCGCTCGACGGCACCCGCGCGATCGCGCCGCCGTACGCGTCCACGATCGAGTACAGATGAGGATCGCTGCTCAGCAACGTCGCGAGCGCGCCAGGGTCGGGCACCGGATGCGTCAGCATCCTCGAAGTGGCCACATACTCCCCGCGCTGCGCGACCGCGGCGGGGAACGCGGCCTCCTGAGCGAGGGCGCGCATCGAGGCCAGGTGCCCCTGCTCGATCACCTCGCGTTCGGTCGGCTCGGTGCCGACCCGGCGGACCAGATCGTCCAGCAGCGGGTTCACCTGCGCGGCGGTGCCCACGAAACAGCCACCGCAGTTCGCGGCCGTCGCGCCGAGGCCCATCCCGGACCACAGCTCGTCCGGCATCGCGGGCTGCCACTCCTGCCAGGCCGCGACCAGCGCGGCCAGCACCGCCGGCGGGAAGACCAGGTTGAAGTTCGTCAGCGTCCTGGCCGCCGCCGTGCGGAAGGTGAACGACGTGACGATGCCGAAGTTGCCGCCGCCACCGCCGCGCAACGCCCACAGCAGGTCCGGCGCGGTCTCCTCCGACACCAGGCGCGCCTCCCCGTCCGCGCCGACGAAGCGAACGGATTCCACGTTGTCGCAGGTCAGTCCATACTTGCGGGCCAAGACGCCGATCCCGCCGCCGAGGGTCAGCCCGGCGATGCCGACCTGGGGACAACTGCCGGCGGGCAGCGCTCGGCCCGCCGCGGCCAAGGCCTCGTACACCGGGCCGAGCCGGGCTCCCGCCCCGATCGCCGCCCGGCCGCCGGGCAGGGTCTCGACCGCGTTCAGCCGGGAGAGGTCGACGACCAGCCCTTCGTCCACAATGGAATAACCGGCGTAGCTGTGCCCGCCGGAGCGGGCCGCGACCGGAATCCGCTGCCTGGCCGCGAAATCGACGCAGTGCCGCACGTCGTCCTCGTTCGCGCAGACCGCGACACCGGCGGGCAGCCGATGGTCGTAGAGACTGAAGAACCCGAGCCTCTTTTCGTCGTATCCCGGGTCGCCGGGCCGGAACAGCTCCCCCGCCAGCCGGGCGCGCAACCGTGTCCACGGACCACCGCCCCCGGGGGACTCCGCGGGCACCGCCGCCATCACCGGGACCGCCCCCGCCAGCCGCAACACCGTTCGCCTGTCGAGCTCCATCGCTCATCCCCCACCGTCGGATCCGCCTCCGGGTGTCCGCCATCGAGCATAACGGCGCGTCGACATTCGGGGGTTCCCTCGCCGGTCACCTTGCCGCGACGCCCGTCGCGGGTGTGTGATCGAGGACACACCTGTACGCGGCATCGTGTGGTGAGGAGACCGGCATGGCCGACAAACAGAGCAAGAACGGAGACTCCGGGGCCGCCGTCGCTGTGGACGATCCGGCGAAGGTCCGCAACGTCGTCCTGGTCGGCCCGTCGGGATCAGGCAAGACGACACTCGCCGAAGCGCTGCTCGCCGCGTCCGGCACGGTGACCCGGGCGGGCTCGGTCGTCGAGGGCACCACGGTGTGCGACCACGACCCCGCGGCGGTCCGGCAGCAGCGGTCGGTCGGCCTCTCGGTCGCACCGGTGCTGCATCAGGGCCACAAGATCAACCTCATCGACACCCCCGGATACGCCGATTTCGTCGGCGAACTGCGGGCCGGCCTTCGCGCCGCCGACGCGGCGCTGTTCGTGGCCTGCGCGGCGGAAGGCGTCGACGCGGCCACGATCGCGGTCTGGGAGGAATGCGCCGCCGTCGGCATGCCGAGGGCGGTGGTCGTCTCCCGGCTGGACCATCACCGCGCCGACCTCGAAGGCGAGATCGCGGCCTGTCAGGAGGCTTTCGGCGCCGGAGTCCTGCCGCTGTACCTACCCGCGCGTGACGGGCTCGTCGGGCTCATCACGCGCCGCTACTTCGACTATTCGAACGGCTTCCCGCCCGAGGTCGGCGAGCCGGCCGAGGCCGATCTCGCCAGGATGACCGAGGCCCGCAACGAACTGATCGAAGGGGTCATCGCCGAGAGCGAGGACGAGTCCCTGATGGACCGGTACCTCGCCGGCGAGGAGATCGCCGAGGACACGCTGATCGCCGACCTCGAAACAGCCGTCGCCGGCGGGTCCTTCCATCCGGTGATCCCGGTGTGCGCGACGACCGGGGTGGGGCTCGCCGAAATCCTCGACGGGATCGTGCGCGCCTTCCCCTCGCCGCTGGAGCACGTGCCGCCGGAGGTCACCTCCCCCACCGGCGAACCGCACGCCGGGCTCCGGGCCGATCCCGACGGCCCGCTGGCGGCCGAGGTGGTCCGGACCGCTGTCGACTCCTACGTCGGGAGGGTGTCACTGGTGCGGGTGTTCTCCGGGACGCTTCGCCCCGAACGACCGGTGCACGTCTCGGGCCACGGCCTGGCCGAACGAGGGCACGAGGATCACGACGCCGACGAACGGGTCGCGCATCTGTACTCACCGCTCGGGGCGAACCTGCGCGAAGTCCCGTACTGCGTCGCGGGTGACCTGTGCGCGCTCACCAAGGTCGGCTCGGCGGAAACGGGCGACACCGTTTCCTCACCGGACGATCCGCTGATCATGAAGCCGTGGGCGATGCCGGAACCGCTGCTGCCGGTCGCCGTCGTCGCGAAGACGCGCAGCGACGAGGACACCTTGGCGCGCAACCTTTCCCGGCTCGTCGCGGGCGATCCGACGCTCCGGCTGGACCGCAACGCCGAGACCAATCAGCTCGTCCTGTGGTGCATGGGCGAGGCCCATGCCGACGTCGTGCTGTCGCGGCTGCGCGCGGGAGGCGCCGACGTGGACACCGAGCCCGTCCGGATCAGCCTGCGCTCGACCTTCGCCGGACCGGGCCGCGGGCACGGACGGCACGTCAAGCAGTCCGGTGGGCACGGGCAGTTCGCCGTCTGCGACATCGAGGTCCAGCCGCTGCCGAGAGGGTCGGGCTTCGAGTTCGTGGACAAGGTCGTCGGCGGCTCGGTGCCGCACCAGTTCATCCCGAGCGTCGAAAAAGGGGTCCGGGCCCAAGCTCAGCGAGGGATCGTCGACGGCCATCCGCTGATCGACATCCGCGTGACCCTGGTCGACGGGAAGGCGCACAGCGTCGACTCGTCCGACGCCGCGTTCCAGACGGCGGGCGCGCTGGCGCTGAAGGAGGCCGCCGCGGCGGGCAAGATCGCGCTGCTCGAACCGCTCGAAGAGGTGGCGGTGCGGCTTCCGGACGAGCACCTGGGCACCGTGCTGGGCGATCTCTCGTCCCGGCGCGGCCGCGTGCTCGGTACCGAATCGGGTGAAGGCGGCCGCACGGTCATCCGTGCCGAGGTCCCCGCGGTCGAGCTCCTGCGCTACGCCATCGACCTGCGTTCGCTGACTTCGGGCACGGCGACGTTCACCCGCAGGCACGCCCGGTTCGAGCCGATGCCGGAGGGGGCGGTCGCTTACTGAGCCCGCGTTTGGTCCTCTGGATGCGGTAGTTGCGCGCGCAAGTACCGCATCCAGAGGACTAAACGCGGGGTGGCGGGAACTCGAAGCCGCCCGGGCGGCCGTTCCGGTCGGCCAGCAGACCGGCCAGGGTGGCGACGGCGATCTCGGGCGGCGTGCGTGAGCCGATGTTCAGCCCGACCGGTCGATGGACCCGGGCGATCTCGGTGTCGGGAACGTCCAAGGCCTTGAGCGCGGCGACGTGCGGGCCGGCGTGGCGCGGATTGCCGAGTACCCCGACCCACCTGGTCGGGTGACCCAGCACTGCCTTGAGGACGTCACCGAGTTCGGGCCGATCGTGATCGGTGACGACGACGTCGGTGTCGGGCCCGAGGTCCGGCACCGTCGTGAGGGCCGCCAAGCCGTCCTCGACGTCGGTCACCCGTGCGCCGTCCGGCTCGAACAGCACCGCCTTGTAGCCGAGATCCTTGCCGTACCGCAGGAGAAACGACGCCACGGGCGTCGCGAACACCGCCACCAGCAGCCGCTCGCTCATCGGTTCTTCCTCCTACAGTTCGGGTTCGGCGATCTCGAAGTATTCCGGAAGCCGGGCGGTCCCCGCGAGGCCGAAGTACCGGACCTTCCGCCGCCGCCGCAGATGCAGCGTGTCCCGGACGGCGTCGTTGTGCACGCGCCGCGCGATGACGACGCGATGCTCGGCGTCGGTCAGTTCTTCGGCCAGCGGCGCCGGCAGGGCCGTCCGGTCGACGCGCGCCAGCCGCAACGTCAGTTCGCTTTCCTCGCCTTCGCGATCCGGCCTCGGCGCCCGCTCAGCACGCTCGGCCAGCGTGCGCAGTTCCTCGTCGTCCAGGATCGCCGCGGCCGCCCTGGCGACGACGGCGCGCCGTGCGAGGGCCGCGTCGAGCGCCGCCCAGCCCGCGTCCGTGCGGACGTGCAGCCTGTCCAGCCTGTTCGCCGTCGCGAGCAGGAAAAGCCCGCCCAGCACCACGATCGCGGCCACGAGACCGCCGATCCACATCCAGGTCGTCATCGGCTGAACTCACGCTCGCCCGCGCCGACACGCCGGGGATCGGCGGCGATCGCGGTCTCGTAGACCCGCAGCACCTGCGTGGTGACCACGGACCAGTCGAACATCGCGACGCGCTCCCCCGCGGCCGCCGCCAGCGACACCCGTTGGGCCGGGTCACCGAGCAGTTCGCGGAGGCCGTCGGCCAGTGCCGCGGCGTCGCCGGTTTCGGTCAGCATCCCGGCCTTGCCGTCGTCGAGCACCCGCCGGAACGAGTCCAGCCCGCTCGCCAGCACCGGTGTGCCCGCCGCCATCGCCTCGGTGAGGATCATCCCGAAACTCTCGCCGCCCGTGTTCGGCGCGCAGTAGACGTCGACGCTGCGCAGCGCCCGCGCCTTCGTCTCGTCGTCGACCTGGCCGAGCAGGTCGATATGCGGTGCCAGCTCCGGCCCGGCCTCGCGGCGGAGCTGATCGGCGTCGCCACGGCCGACGACCAGCAGCCGCAGCTCCTCGAACTCCGGCAACAGCATCCGCAACGCCTCCAGCAGCACTCCCATTCCCTTGCGGGACTCGGTGTACCGCCCGACGAACCCGACCGTGCCGCCCGCGCGCGGATAGCCGTCCAGCGGGAGCGCGCGGGAGAAGAAGTCGACGTCGACGCCGTTGGGCACCTCGACCGCGTCGCCGCCGGCGTGTTCGACCTGGACCCGGCGGGCCAGCGCCGAAACCGCGATCCGCGCGGTGATCTTCTCCAGCAGCGGCCGCAGCACCGGTTGAAACGCCGCCAGTGTGCGCGAACGCGTCGTCGCGGTGTGGAAGGTCGCCACGATCGGCCCGTCCGCGACCTTCAGCGCCAAGAGGGAAAGACTCGGCGCGGCCGGCTCGTGCAGGTGCAGGACGTCGAAGTCCCCGTCGCGGATCCACCGCCGCACCCGGGCATAGGACACCGGGCCGAACTGCAACCGCGCGACGGAGCCGTTGTACGGGATGCCGAGCGCCTTTCCGGCGGGGACGACGAAATCCGGGACGTCGGAGTCCTCGTCCGCCGGCGCGAGAACGGAGACCTGATGCCCGCGTGCCAGCAACGCCTTCGCCAGATCGATGACGTGGCCCTGCACGCCGCCCGGCACGTCGAACGAGTACGGGCAGACGATCCCGATCTTCATGACCCGCGCCTGAGCCATCGGCTCAACTCGCTTCGCCGAGGGCGGCCTGTTCCCCGGCTTCGAGGTCGGAGAGCCAGAACTTCTGCATCATGTGCCAGTCGGCCGGATGCGCGGCGATGTCACCGGCGAAGATGTCCGCCAGCGCCTGGGTGGCCGCCGGCACCTCGGAGCGGTTCGTCACCCGGATCCGGGGGTGCAGCCTGATCTGCCAGCCGTCCTCGGTGAACCAGCACCCCGCCGGGATCAGCGCGGCGCCGGTGGTGGCGGCCAGCCGGGCAGGCCCGCCCGGCATCCGGGTCTGCTCGCCGAAGAACTTCACCGGTACGCCGGAATTCGTCAGATCCCTGTCCCCCACCAGGCAGATCGCCTTGTTCTCCCGCAGCCGCTTGAGCAGTACGCGCATGGCGGAGCTGTCGCCGGTCAGCGGGACGATCTCGAAGCCGAGTGATTCCCGGTAGGACACGAACCGCTGGTACAGCGATTCCGGTTTCAGCCGCTCCGCGACCGTGGTGAACCCGCCGAGATAATCCGCGAGCCAGACGCCCGCCGCGTCCCAGTTCCCGCTGTGGGGCAGCGCCATCACCGCTCCGTTGCCCTCGGCGAGGGCGGCGTCGAGGTTCTCCACGCCGGTGATCGACTGGGCGACCTTGCGGCTGACCTCCTTGTGGTCCATCGAGGGCAGCCGGAACATCTCGTGCCAATAGCGCGCGTAGGACCGCATCGCGCGGCGGGTCAGCTCGTCGAGTTCGACGCCGTCGGCCTGCGGAACCACCCTGGCGAGATTGCGCCGCAACTGGCGCACCCCGCCGCCGTCCCGCCGGACGGCGAGGTCGGCGCCGAGCCCGAAGGTCACCGCGCCGGCGGACTCCGGCAGCCAGCGCGCGAGCCGCCAGCCCGCCGCGTAGCCGAAGTCGCCGAGCCGCTGGGAGAACCCGCTCATGCCCCGCCCTCCGCGGCGGGTGGCCCGGCCGCCTTGGCGGACCTCGCCGCCTTGGCCACCGCGGCCGTCCGCTGCAGCAGGGTGATGACCGAAAGCACCGCGAGGAGCCAGAGCGAGATGTCCACGGTGTACGGAACGCCAAGACCGTGCAGTCCGGTTCCCACGAGGGCGATGATCAGGCGTTCCGCGCGTTCGACGAGGCCGCCGTCGGCCTCCAGCCCGGACGCCTCGGCGCGGGCCTTGACATAGGAGATGACCTGGGCGAGCACCAGGCAGATCAGCGCGGCGGCCGCGGCCGGACGGTTGTCGTCGTGGACGAAGCACCACCACGCGATCGCGGCGAACAACGCGCCGTCGACCAGTCTGTCGCAGGTCGCGTCGAGGACAGCCCCGAACGCCGTGCCGTACCCGCGGGCGCGGGCCATCGCGCCGTCGAGCAGGTCCAGCATCGCGAAGCCCCAGACGGTGAAGGTGCCCCACAGCAGCATGTCGTTCGGAAAGAACCCGAGCGCGCACAGCACCGCTCCAGCCGTGCCGATGACGGTCATCGCGTTCGGGGTCAGCCCGGCGCGCACGAGCACCTTCCCCATCGGGTCGGTGACGCGGGAAACGGAGGCGCGCGCGAAAATGTTGAGCATCGGTTCTTCAGGTGCACCTAAGCAGCAGGGTCGGGTGGCCGCCCGAAGCCTATCCACCCGCACCGACAGCAGTGACGCGCCCGCCCCCGGACCGGGTTCCGGTCAGTCCGCTTTGGCCAGTTCGGCCGGGTCCTCGAGGTCCGCGAGGGTCTCTTCCCGCAGCGCCAGTTCCGCCTCGGCGGCGGCGCATTTCGGCGACAGCCGCCCCAGGACGGCGGCGCTGATCTCGCCGAGCGCCTTCACCTGTTCGGGGGTCAGCGGGTCGAAGAGGCTCTCGCGGACGGCCTCGACGTGCCCGGGCGCGGCCTCCTCCAGTGCCGCGAAACCCTCGGGGGTGAGCACCGCCCAGGAACCGCGTTTGTCGGTGGGACACGACTCACGGCGCACCCAGCCGTTCGCCTCGAGCCGCGCGACCGCGTGCGAGAGCCTGCTGCGCGACGCCTTGCGCGCGTCGGCCAGTTCGCTCATCCGCAGCCGCCGGCCCGGCGCCTCGGAGAGGGCGACGAGCACTTCGTAGTACGTGTGGGGCATGCCCGCCTCGTGTTGAAGCTGGCCCTCCAGGTGCGCATGCAGCATTCGCGTGGCCGCGGAGAAGTCGCGCCAGACTTTTTGCTCCTCGTCGGAGAGCCATCGGGGTTCGGACATGCCACCCATTCTACCCCTGGTTGAACGCTCAACCAAATTGCGCTACAGTCACGGTTGAGCGCTCAACCAGCTGAGGGTTCACCACAGACGCAAACAGACTTTGGAGATCGACTCTCATGACCACCACCGAGATCCCGGGCTACGTCGCAGGCAAGTGGACGATCGACACCGCCCACTCCGACATCGCCTACACCGTGAAGCACCTCGGCCTGGCCAAGTCCCGGGGCAACTTCACCGCCTTCACCGGTGAGGTCGTCACCGCCGACAACATCCTCGACTCGTCGGTCACCGTCGAGATCGACGCCTCGTCGGTCGCCAGCGGCGTCGACGGACGCGACACGCACCTCAAGTCCGAGGATTTCTTCCACGTCGACGAGCACCCGGTCATCACGTTCCGCTCGACCGGCATCCGCGAGGACGGCGGCGACTACGTCATCGACGGCGAGCTCACCTGGCGCGGCAAGACCGTCCCGGTCTCGCTCGAGGCCGAGTTCAACGGCATCGGCACCAACCCGGCCAACGACAACGCCACCACCCTCGGCGTCTCGGCCACCGCGACCGTGAACCGCCGCGACTTCGGCATCGGCCCGGAGGGCAACGCCTTCCTGTCCGAGAAGGTCAAGATCGACATCGAGCTGCAGGCCGCGCTCAACGCCTGAGCGAGTTCCGGCTTTTTGGTGCCGGGGACCCTCCCGGCGCACGCTATGAAAGGTCCTTTCCTTGCGAAATTTGCAAGGAAAGGACCTTTCATAGCGTGGGCAAGTACGTGAAGGGCCCCTTCATTGCGTCAGGGGGTCGGCGAAGTCGCATAGCTGCTGACATGCGCCACTGCGATGGTGGTGCGGAGGCGTGTCGTGGCGAGGTTCGCAGGAGCGGCTCAGCCGAGACCTGGATTCGGGCGATTTGCGGGGGTCGTGAGTGTTTTGGGTCGTTCTAACGACCTTTACCACTCACGACCCCCAGAATGCGTCCCTTGTGGACTTTGCCGGACCCCTGACCCTCAAGGTAGGCAAGGAGGACTTCACGCCCTCAGGAAAGGCCGGTGCTACCAGGCATCCGCAAGCAGTTGCCGCGTCTCCCCCAGCAACTGCGGCAGCACCTTCGTATGCCCGATCACCGGCATGAAATTCGCGTCGCCGCCCCACCTCGGCACCACGTGCTGGTGCAGATGCGCGGCGATCCCGGCGCCGGCGATCACGCCCTGGTTCATCCCGATGTTGAACCCGTGCGCCGACGAAACCTCCCGGATCACCCGCATCGCGTGCTGGGTGAACTCCGCCACCTCGACGGTCTCTTCCGCCGTCAGATCCGTGTAGTCCGCGACATGGCGGTACGGCACGGCCATCAGGTGACCGGGGTTGTACGGATACAGGTTCAGCACCACGTACACGGTCTTCCCGCGCGCGATGATCAGCGCGTCCTCGTCGTTCTTCTCGGGGAGATGGCAGAACGGGCAGCCCTCGTCGGGTTTCTTGGAACCCTGCACGTAAGCGAGCCGATGCGGGGTCCACAGGCGCTGCAACGCGTCCGGGACCCCCACACCGTCCTGTCCGACGACTTCAGGGCCATCGGGGCCCGTCACCGGAGTACCGCCTCCAAGCCCGCCACGGTCGGCGAAGCGTTCTCGCGGCGCTGGACCCAGCCGGCGATCGCCTCGACCGCGTCGGCCGCCGGGACACCGTTGATCTGGCCGCCGTCGCGGAACCGGAACGACACGGCGCCCGCTTCGACGTCCTTCGCGCCCGCCAGGAGCATGAAGGGCACCTTCTGCGTGGTGTGGGTGCGGATCTTCTTCTGCATCCGGTCGTCGCTCGCGTCGACGTTGACCCGGATCCCCTTGGCCCGCAGTGCCTTCTCGACCCCGCGCAGGTGCTCGACCTGGTCTTCGGTGATCGGGATGCCGACCACCTGGACGGGCGAAAGCCACGCCGGGAACGCGCCCGCGTAGTGCTCGGTCAGCACGCCGAAGAACCGCTCGATCGAACCGAACAGCGCGCGGTGGATCATCACCGGACGCTGACGGCTGCCGTCGCCCGCGGTGTACTCCAGTTCGAACTTCTCGGGCAGCATGAAGTCCAGCTGGATGGTCGACATCTGCCAGGTGCGGCCCAGCGCGTCCTTCGCCTGCACGGAGATCTTCGGCCCGTAGAACGCGGCGCCACCCGGATCGGGCACCAGCTCCAGCCCGGAGTCCACCGCGGCGGTGCGCAACACCTCGGTCGCCTCGGCCCAGACCTCTTCGGAGCCGATGTACTTCTCCTCGTTCCGAGTGGACAGTTCGAGGTAGAAATCATCGAGACCGTAGTCGCGCAACAGGTTCAGCACGAAGTCCAAAAGGGACTTCAGCTCACCGGGGACCTGCTCCAGGGTGCAGAAGATGTGCGCGTCGTCCTGCGTCATGCCGCGCACACGGGTCAGGCCGTGGATCACGCCGGACTTCTCGTAGCGGTACACGGAACCGAACTCGAACATCCGCAGCGGCAGTTCGCGGTAGGAACGCCCACGCGAACGGAAGATCAGGTCGTGGAACGGGCAGTTCATCGGCTTGAGGTAGTAGTCCTGGCCGGGTTTGCGGACCGAACCGTCCTCGTTGTGCTCGGCGTCGAGGTGCATCGCCGGGTACATGCCGTCGCGGTACCAGTCGAGGTGACCGGAGGTCTCGAACAGCGCGCCCTTGGTGATGTGCGGCGAGTAGACGAAGTCGTACCCG
Source organism: Amycolatopsis sp. cmx-4-54 (assembly GCF_046548895.1). Lineage (NCBI taxonomy): Bacteria > Bacillati > Actinomycetota > Actinomycetes > Pseudonocardiales > Pseudonocardiaceae > Amycolatopsis > Amycolatopsis sp. cmx-4-54. Next base: position 196,340 of record NZ_JAEBEJ010000015.1, on the reverse strand, counting down.
GCTTCGACGTGCCGCTGGCGCGAGTAGTTCTCCATCTCCTGCCGGATGATCCCGCCCTTCGGATGGAACACCGGCAGCCCCGAGCCGATCTCGTCGGGGAAGGAGAACAGGTCCAGCTCGACCCCGAGCTTGCGGTGGTCACGCCGTTCGGCCTCGGCCAGGCGCTCCAGGTAGACGTCCTGCGCCTCGGCGGACTCCCACGCGGTGCCGTAGATCCGCTGCAGCTGCGGGTTCTTGTCGTCACCGCGCCAGTACGCGGCGGCGACCCGGGTGAGCTTGAACGCCGGGATGAATTTGGTGGTCGGCACGTGCGGGCCGCGGCAGAGGTCGCTCCACACGCGCTCCTTGGTGCGCGGGTCGAGGTTGTCGTAGATGGTCAGCTCGGCAGAAGGATCACTGTCGACCTCCATCACCTCGGAGGTGTCCACTGCGTCCACATCGGACTTGATGTCGACCAGTTCGAGTTTGAACGGCTCGTCGGCCAGTTCCTTCTTGGCCTCGTCGACCGAGTCGAAGACGCGGCGGGAGAACTGCTGCGCGCCCTTCACGATCTGCTTCATCCGCTTTTCGAGCGCCTGCAGGTCTTCCGGGGTGAACGGGGTGTCGACGGCGAAGTCGTAGTAGAAACCGTCCTTGACCGGCGGTCCGATGCCGAGCTTGGCCTGCGGGAACTGCTGCTGCACGGCCTGGGCGAGCACGTGGGCGGCCGAGTGACGGATGACGCTGCGGCCGTCTTCGGTGTTCGCCGCGACGGCTTCGACCTCGACCTCGGTTTCCGGGGCCCACGAGAGATCACGGAGGTTGCCCTCGGCGTCGCGCACGACGACGATCGTGTCCGGTCCCTTGGTCGGCAGCCCGGCCTCGCGGACCGCGGTGCCCGCCGTAGTGCCCGCCGGTACCACCACGCGCGAGGCGGTTACGGCTGCTACTGACGACGGCTGGGACACGATGGACTCCTCGCGATGAAGGCGGATGTTTCGTGTGATGTTAGTCGTCACCCACCGCGCGGCTCACGCGCATTACCCCAAGCACCGCGAAGGCCTCCTTCCCATCGGAAGAAGGCCTTCGCGTATCGAGGGACGAGGTCAGGCGGTCTCGACGACCTCGTCGAAGTCCAGCCGCGGCAGGCGGTCGAACCAGGGGTTGTCGCCCGGCTTGCCGACGTTGATCACGACGAGGGACTTCCACGGCTTGCCCGCGAAGAACTCCTTGTCGATGCCCTCGGCGTCGAAGCCGGTCATCGGGCCGGCGGCCAGCCCGGCGGCCCGGACACCGATGATGAAGTAGCCGACCTGCAGCAGCGCGTTGAGCTTGGCGGTCTCGACCCGGCCCGCCTCGTCGGCGAACAGGTCCTTGGCGCCCGGGAAGTGCGGGAACGTCCGCGGCAGGTTCTCGTGGAACTCGGTGTCGGCGGCCAGCACGACGGTCACGGGCGCGGCCTCGGTCTTGGCGCGGTTGCCCTCGGACATCAGCGGCGCGAGGCGCTTCTTGCCCTCTTCGGTGCGGATCACCAGCGCGCGCAGCGGCTGGTTGTTCATCGACGTCGGGGCCCACTTGACCAGTTCGTAGATGGCGCGGATCTGCTCGTCGGTCACCGGCTCGTCGCTGAAGTTGTTCGCGGTGCGGGCCTCGCGGAACAACAGGTCCTGAACGTCCTGCGGGAGGTTCAAGGCTTCGGTCGGCTCAACGCTGGTGGTCATGGGTGGCTCTTCCTTCCGTACGCGTCCTGTACCGGTCCCAACCTAGTTGAGCGCTGAACTATTTCTCGCTCAACTATCTCTGCGTGTGGGCCCGATCACAGGAAAGCGTCAGTAGGCGCCCCGCCCCTGCACCACCGCACGGAAGGTCTTCCAGAGAATCACGAGGTCGAGAGCGAGCGACCAGTCCTCGACGTAGCGCAGGTCGAGCCGGATGCTCTCGGCCCAGCTGAGGTCACTGCGGCCGCTGACCTGCCACAGCCCGGTCAGCCCCGGCTTGACCAGGAGACGGCGGCGCGCGTCCGGGGCGTACTTCGCGGTCTCCTCGGGCAACGGCGGGCGAGGGCCGACGAGCGACATGCGCCCGCTCACGACGTTGAACAGCTGTGGCAGTTCGTCGAGGGAATAGCGGCGAAGGAGACCGCCGACCCGGGTGACCCTCGGGTCCTTCCGCATCTTGAACAACGGGCCCGCGCCTTCGTTGTCCGACTGGAGCTCCTGCTTCAGCTTGTCGGCGTCCGTGACCATCGTGCGGAACTTCAGCATCGTGAAGGTGTGGCCGTCGCGTCCGACGCGACGCTGCCGGTAGATCACCGGGCCGCGGTCGTCGAGCCTGATCGCGACCGCGATCGCCAGCAGCACCGGGGAAACGAGAGTGAGGAGCAGAGCGGAACCGAACCGGTCGAGCGCCTCCTTCACCAGACGGCGGCCGCCGGTGAACATCGGCGCGGTGACCCGCAACAGGGGCATGCCGAGCACGCCGGAGACGTTCAACCGGGGACCGGCCACCTCCATCAGCATCGGCGCGACCACCATCTCGGCCGACGTGCCTTCGAGATCCCAGGCGAGCCGCTGAAGGCGTTTCGGGTTCCAGTGCTGATCGGCGGTGACGGCGACCACCCGGTAGCCGCCGCGGCGGACGTGGCCCGCGAGATCGTCGAGCTTTCCGACGATCGGGACGCCTTCCACCTCGCCGCTCCCCCGTTCCACACCGACGCCGGAATACGTGCAGACGGCTTCCACACGCCAGCCGACATGAGGATCGGCCTTGGTGCGCGCGATGAGGTCGGCGACCGTGTCGGGGCTTCCGGCCGCGAGCACCGGCAGCAGGCATTCACCGAGCCGCCTGCGCCGATGGAGCACCTGTCTCAGCGCGTATCGCTGCAGGAACATGAAGACGGAGATCATCGGCACCACGATGAAGACCCACGGCTGCACGGCGAGCGCGCCGAAGAGCAGGCCGCCCAACGCCACCAGAACGGCGGTCGTCACCAAGCCGCGCCCCAGCGTCCGATATTCCTCCGCGCCCTCGCCCAGCACACGCGGACTCCAGGCGCGGCAGACCGACAACCCGAACAGGAAGGCCACGGCGGTACCGAGCGCGTGCATGTCGTGCGGATCGGATCGATCGATCAAGAAGGCGCTCATCACGATGAGCGCGAAAGCGGTGAAAACGTCACTACCGATGACCCAGGCGCGGTAGCGCGATTCCCAAGCCGCGTAAGGCGGCCGCGCCGGAGTCGTGTCGACCGCGGCGGCGTTGCCCGTACCCCGTTGCGGGGGAAGCGGAATCGACTGGAGGTCGATGTGCTGCGGCGTCCCGTTGACGGTGGACGACGGCCGCACCGACTCTTCCATCAGACCTCCCGGAGTGGGGATTCCCGAACGCCGGATCAACACGCTGAGTAAATGAGAGTGATCTCGAAGAGTGATCGTTTCTCGAACTCTCTCAGCGGCCGATGGGGCGACACACGCCAAGGTATCGGCCACTCTCCGGCCATCGTTACAAGGATTTCCAGCCACACCCTTGGCGGGCATTCGGCAAATGAATGCCGTGTTGATAACAACATGATGACGATGCGTAATAGACCGTATCCGCCGAACAACTACTCAAAGTAGTCACGAATTCCCCTGCTTTCCGGCCACTTGGAGCACCGCGTCCCCGATCGGCCCAACAACCGCGAAAACTCCACAGTGGACGGTTCGCGCGTGTCGATCTCCGGTCGGTCCACTGTGGATCCCACGCGCGCCGTGGACGGCCGCCCGGTGGACGGCCCCACCGTGAGCCGACCTACCTTGTCAATCGGTCACCGGAGTGGCGTTTCGTCACATCACGTCAGCATCACGGCGAGCGCCGCCGACGGAGCCGAAGGGTGAGCGCTCCGCCCATGGCCCACATCACCTTCCTTGTGGTCTGGACCTTTCGACGGACGTTTCGTGTCGAGAATCACAAAGACGTCTCGATCGTCGGAGCATGCGACATTTTCGTGGCGTGACGCGAGATGACCGACGAGTGTCCACACCGGCCGGAACGATGGCCTGCGGGGATCTTCGAACGGTGGCGTCCCCGCGACCCACGGCCACGTCGGCGAATTCGGCCGCGCCACCGTGTCCGCCCGGGACGGCAGAAGTACCGCCCCCACATAACCCGCGTCCGACCTGGGGATCGAATGCCGCCGGACAGCTCACCGCCGCCACTGCCCGAGAATGAATCAAGGCCCCGGACCATCGGTCCAGGGCCTTCATCCGGTGGGCGATACTGGGATCGAACCAGTGACCTCTTCGGTGTGAACGAAGCGCTCTCCCGCTGAGCTAATCGCCCGCTCGCGGTGTCCGGCAAACTCTACCCCACGACTTTAGGGGGCCTGCAAACGGGTGGTTCCGTCCGACCACACTCCGCTCACCAGCAAATACGGAGCGAACAACCACGAGCTAGCCGGGGCCATCCGGGCCGGGGGGCGCCCGCGACGCGTTTCGACATTCGTGCGACGGTGCTATCGCGTGACGACTAAACCGCGCAGTATGTACATGTGGACTGCCTGCAGGGCGCATGGAGGGCTGCGCGTCGCGCGGGTGATGATGGGGTGACGAAGGATGGACCCGGGGTCCGATGACCCCGTCCGGGTGATCTGCGGCAAAACCGCGTTCCGATCGGCCGGCCGACACGTCACATCATCGCCACTCGGTTCGACCGGGCCGGGAAGGAGACGAAGGGTAGGACGATGCGCAACGATCACGTGACGCTCCGCTCGACGGCGGTGTTCGACCTCCTGGCGCCGCGGACCCCCGCGGTTCCGGTCAAGGTGGAACTGCGATACGACACACGCGACCCGTACGCGGTCGTGGCCGCCTTCCGCACCGGCCGCGCCGGCTGGGTCGAGTGGGTCTACGCGCGCGACCTCCTCGCGGACGGCCTCCTGGCCGACGCAGGCGACGGCGACGTACGCATCCGCCCCTCCGTCGAGGATCCCGAGTCCGTCCTCATCGAACTGAACTCGCCGTCCGGGCACGCCATGTTCGAGGCGTCCGCTCAGGAGCTGGCCGACTTCCTCGACCGGACCTACGACGTCGTCCTCCCGGGCAACGAGCACCTCTGGGTCGACGTCGACGACGCCCTGACCCACCTGATCCCCAACGATCTGGCCTGATGACGGCCTTGCGAACAGCAAGTGGCACCCCGGTTGCATGGCCGTTTTCGGGATCGGATAGTGTTCACACACACCACGGCGACGGGGTGAGGAACAAAACCGCGAGGTTTTGAGCTTCAGCCGAACCGAGGATGTGCGGATGTAGCGCAGCTGGTAGCGCATCACCTTGCCAAGGTGAGGGTCGCGGGTTCGAATCCCGTCATCCGCTCGGAAGGCCTTCTCGGGCCTGACACGGTGGAGTGGCCGAGAGGCGAGGCAACGGCCTGCAAAGCCGTGTACACGGGTTCGAATCCCGTCTCCACCTCGCGCGATTAGCTCAGCGGGAGAGCGCTTCCCTGACACGGAAGAGGTCACTGGTTCAATCCCAGTATCGCGCACCATCTGTTTTCGCAGGTCTGAAGCCCTGCTCCTCCTCGGAGGGGCGGGGCTTCAGTCGTTCTGGAGCCGCATGTCACCGAACGTGGCATGCAGATGCGGGTACCGCTCCCCCAGCTTCGTCCGCTCACTCGGGGTGAGCGCGACGAGGGACCCGATCCACCGGGTCTCGAGCGCTTGCAGGATCTGGCGGCGCATCAGCGGAGTCACGTGGTCGTAGACCCTCGCGATGCCCTCATCTTCTGTCCCAGCCGCGCCCGACGGGCGAACTCGGGGATGCCGTCCTCGGCCAGCCAGGTGCTGTGGCTGTGCCGCCCCTCGTGGAAGGTGAACGTCGGGAGGATCGGCTGCACCACTTCCGCCGATCGCGTGTGTTCAGCGTCACTGCCGTCCCAGACCGGGCGCCAATAGCGGTTGCGGAAGTTCGCCCGCTGGGGCTGGCGGGCGCTCGCCGCCACGCTCGGCATTGAGGGTCGCGCAGTCGCTCACCCTGCTCGTCGCGGTCAACACCTTCCTCAACGGCAGTACGCGCCTGTTCTCCTCCATCGGCGGCGGGCTGATGATGCTCTTCGCCGTCCTCGGGCTGCTCTACATCCTGTTCAAGATCCCGTTCTGGTTCCTCTCCGCCACCAAACTCGACACTGGCCGATGTATTAATTGATCCACTATTCAAACAGAGACCGATCGCTCATCTCATGAACGGAGACCGAAGATGCCCACGCACACGGTTTACAACATTTGGCCGCAGCGCTAGCACATGACCAGCCGCCGATCTCGATCAGCTGCTGCAGAGAAGACCTCGTTCCGGCCAAGCAGCCGGCCTTTCCTTGACGTCAACCTGGCCTCCTCACAACGCAGAGGACTCCGCACTACGAGGGAATCAGATCAGCCGTCTCGTTCAACAAATTTACGAAACCAGAACAATGCCTTCGCCAGAGAAGTGGGATCACAGGCAGAGGTGTACTTCTCCCCATCCGACCGCGACCAGATCCATCCTTCCGCACCAGGTTCAGACTCGGAGCGTTCGACTTTTCGCCCTTCCAGGTCGGTCTCGAGGATATCAACGACGACATGCCAACCGGGATTATCAAGAGTGGAGATCTTGATCCCGAACTCGTGTTCCCAGTCCCCATTACATTGGTCCGCATACCAGGATTGAAGAAATTCAAAAGAGCTTTCAATCTCGTTACTCATGGACATCCACCTACTGGCATTTCCCATGGCTGGACATTTCGAGCCGTCCCGTCTGGCAAGTTGATATGCGGCGTACCGATCACTGTTTGTCTGGGTTCGTGTGCGCTGGCCCGTAGCGGTCAAACCGCTTCTGCAGCACGTACGGGTGCGGGTTGCGCGGATCCGAGGAGGACCCCGCTCGGCGTACTTCTTAACCTCACCATTGCCACCGTACATGATCGTGGCGTGTGACCCTTCTGCATCGGGGTGAGGTTTTGCCGCGGCGGGCGCGCGTTATACACAAGGACCGGAACATCCTTTCCGGCCACATAGTAGGCGTGATTGGCATCGACGGTGAGGTTGCAGACGGGACCTGCGGCAACCACGGCTGAATCCAGACCCGGAAGTAGAAGATCTGGACCACCCAGTACCGGATGAAATCGACCGGCCAACCGACGTGGTCACTTCCAGTCTGCTGGCCGCACACAAGCGGCAGGCCGGCGAACGTCGATCAGCCATCGTCCTGACCGCGTGTCAGCATAGAAATCCGGGATATGCTCCCGAGGGCCGTCAGAGGTCTGGAACTGCAGTTTCATCGGCTGCGACAAGACGTCGTTCAGCTCACCGGCGAAGTCCAGCATCAGTAACAACCGTGACTCGGCCAGCGACTCGAAGCCGTGCAAGCGGCCGGTGCTTACCAGGAACTCCAGGCCAGGACGATGCCGCTGCGCCCGGCTCCAGGAAAACCGCCGCATCGGCTCTCTGCCTACCAACGGCAACGACGCCAGATCTCGCACTGGGACGACGACTTGGTCCCCCTGAATGACGCAGACGCACTCCAGCTTCGAGACCAGCCGCTCCCCAAACTCAGGTGGCTCCGACTATGAGCGAACCCCGTCTCGGCCAGGGCGAGATCCGGCCAGCGACACACATGCGACCAGAACACCCGCCCAAGCTCGACAGCCACCGCGATATCCAAGCGCAACCCCACGCCCCAGCACGCAGTGGGTGACCGCAAACGCTCACACTTCGGCTGTGACCGGGTTCTTGTGGTCTTGCAGGTGAATGCCCACGGCGCCAAGGAGGTCAAGGGGCGGGTAGTTCACCGGGTGAGGTGCCGAACAGCCAGCGGTTTCCTTCTGGGTCTTGGAGTTCGCAGTCGCGGGTGCCATGCGGGGTGTCGTAGGGCTCGCGGACCACGTCGGCTCCGGCGGCGATGGCACGGGAGAAGAGCGCGTCGGGGTCCGGTTCGACGACGTAGCACCGAATCGGCGCCACGGGCATCCGCTGTCGTGGATCGACGTAGTCGTTACCGTCCAAGCCCAGCATGATGCCACCACCGCGAGGACCGGCGAGTTCGGCGTGAACGAGTTGCCCGGTGTGGTCGGGATAGGCGACCCCGGCCCGGAAACCGAATGCCGCTTCGTAGAAGCCGATCAAAGTGCGAAGGTCACGGCATCGCAGGGTGGGCCAGATCTGGGGGCCAGCCGGGGTGAGCCCGGCCGTGTTGCTTGTCGTCATGAGGACCAGACGCTACGAGGCGACTCCACTGCGGGGAAGACCTTGACCTGGTGGCAACCGTCACACAATTTCACTAAGCTAGTTAGTGACTTATCTAGTAGTCTATCTGTCATGACTTCCTCTGCTCGCGCGTCTCGTCGCGCCGACATGCCGCCCGCCACCGGGCCGGACCACTTGTCTGGCCGGCGACCGGTCGAGTCCCCTGGCGTGGGCAACGCGGTGATGGAGCGTCTGCAAGAGGTAGGAGTGCTGACGCGGGTGGTCGAGCAGCGGCTGAGCGGCGCACTGGGGATCAACGCCACCGACCTGGCGGCGATGGAGCACCTCACGACCGACGGACCGCTGACCGCCAAGGACCTCGCAGACAGGCTGCGGGTCTCGACCGCGGCGAGCACGCACATCGTCGACCGGCTCGAGAAGGCCGGGCACATCGTCCGCCGCCCGCACCCGACCGATCGCCGCAAGGTGATGGTCGAGCCGGTCGCGGAGTCGATGGACCGGCTCTTCGGTCATCTGCATCCGCTGCTGCGCGGCGTGGAGGGCCTCGTCGAAGCGCTGGCTCCCCGCGACAGGGATGTCGTGGAGGCCTTCCTGGCCGGAGTCGTGCAGATCTACACGGACACGGCGGATTCCTTCCCCCAGGGCTGACATCTCGCTGCGGCCGGCAAGCCGCCACACCTACCCAGCGGGGGCGCGTTCGTTCCGCGCGGATGTCCTCCGGCGTACGAATGCGCCCTGAAAACGGGCGCTACCACCAGAATCCGGAGAAAATCATGGCTGTATCAGAGAAGAAGATATCGCCGAGGGCGGTGTGGTGGCTGCTGGCCACGGTGCTCGTCGTCGAGCTGATGGATCTGCTCGACTCGACGATCGTCAACGTGGCGGGCCCGTCGCTGGAAAAGTCACTGGATTCGAGTCCGGTCGGTTTGCAGTGGGTGATCGGCGGCTACGCCCTGACCCTCGGCGCGGGCCTCGTGCTCGGCGGGCGGCTCGGCGATCGCTACGGCCGCCGCCCGATGTTCCTGTTCGGCCTCGTGACCTTCACCATCGCGTCGCTGCTGTGCGCGATCGCGCCGAGCGTCGGCCTGCTGATCACCTTCCGGCTGGTCCAGGGCGTGGCGGGGGCGATAATGCTGCCGCAGGGCCTCGGCGTCCTGCGCGACAACCTGGCTCCCCGCGACCTCACCAAGGCCCTCGCGATCTTCGGGCCGGTGCTGGGGCTCGGCGGTGTCCTGGGCCCGGTACTGGGTGGCGCGCTGGTCGACTGGGACCTGTTCGGTCTCGGCTGGCGGCTGGTGTTCCTGGTCAACGTCCCGGTCGGTCTAGTGGCATTGGTGTTCGCCTGGCGGCTGGTGCCCCGCGGCGGCGGGACCAGGACGCTGCGTGTGGACGTCGTCGGAGCCGTGATTGTCGCTGCCGCGTCCGCGCTGCTGGTCCTTCCGCTCAACGAGGGACAGGCCGCGGGATGGCCGTTGTGGACGTGGCTTTCGCTGTCCGCCGCCGCGCTCGGCTACGTCGGATTCGCGCTGTGGCAGCGCCGGGTCGTGCGCCTGGACCGCGATCCGCTGGTCACCCCGGCCCTGTTCGGCAAACCCGCGTTCACCGTCGGGCTGGTCGCGGTCGCCTTGTTCTTCGGCGGCCTGATCGGCACCCAGCTGGTGCTGACGTTCTTCCTGCAGATCGGCCAGGGGTTCACCGCAGGACAGGCCGGGCTGGGCAACCTCCCGGTCGCACTGGGAACCGCCGTCGGCGGCGGCATCAGCGGAGGCCTGCTCGCCGCCAAACTCGGCCGCAGGGTGCTGCAAGCCGGGGCCATCGTCCAGTTCGCCGGTGTCGCCTGGCTGTGGCTCGCCCTGGCCGACACCACGGACTTCACGATCTGGCAGATCGTGCCCGGCAGCGCTGTCGCCGGCATCGGCGCGGGCATCGTGATCGCCGCGGTGTTCAACACCGTGCTCGGCGCCGTCGATGACGATGAGGTCGGCTCCGCCTCCGGCGTCCTGTCCGCGGTCCAGTCGATCGGCGGCTCGGTCGGTGTCGCGGTGTTCAGCACCGTGTTCTTCGCCGGCGCCCTCAGCGGCGCGGTGACCGAGAGCTTCCGTGACGCCCTCGTGGTCCAGGCGATCGTCATCGGACTGTTCCTGCTCATCTCACCGCTGTTCCCCCGTCGCGCCCGCCCCGAAGACGCGGATCTCGCCGCCGATACCGACACCACGACACCGGCGGACATCGTGGACGCGGACACCACGCTGGCGAGCGCCGCGCCAGCGTCCCGGACCGCCGACGGCTCCCGCTGATCATGGGCACCGGTCACCACCCGGTGCCCATGATCAGGCCCGCCACCACTCCGCGAGGAGGACACCCATGTCCCGCACCGTCCTGATCTCCGGCGCCAGCATCGCTGGGCCCGCACTCGCCTACTGGCTCCACCAGCACGGCATGACCGCGACCGTGATCGAACGCGCACCGGAACTACGCCCTGGCGGGCAGACCGTCGACCTGCGCGGCGCCGGCCGCACCGTCATCGAACGGATGGGCCTCGAACAGGCCGCCCGCGACCGCGTCACCCACGAGGAGGGAATGCATTTCGTCGACGACCGCAACCGGATCCGCGCGTCGTTCGGCACCGATTCCCTTGATGGCGATGGGTTCGTCATCGAACTGGAACTCCTGCGCGGTGAACTCGCCGGCCTGCTTCACCAGCACACCCGAGACGATGTCGACTACGTCTTCGGTGACGAGATCACCGGGCTGACCGACACCGGCGACGGCGTGGACGTCACCTTCCGAAACGGTGCGGACCGGCGATTCGACCTCGTCGTCCTCGCCGACGGCCTCCGATCCCGCACCCGCGACCTCGTCTTCGCCGACATCGCCCGCACCCGCTCGTTCGGCCTCTACACCGCCTACTTCACCATCCCGCGCGACGCGTCCGACGGCCGCTGGGCCCGCTGGTACAACGCCCCCGGCCGCCGCGTCGTCCTCCTGCGCCCCGACAACCAAGGCACCACCCGCGCGTCACTGTCCTTCCTGTACCCGCAGCCCGGGCTCGAACGGCTGCAAGCCCTTGCACAGCAGGACTTCTTGCGCCGCCACTACGCCGACGCCGGTTGGGAAACCCCACGCGTGCTCGACACCATGGCCGACTCCCCGGACTTCTACTTCGAATCCATCGGCCAGATGCACCTCAAGCACTGGTCACGCGGCCGCACCGCAGCCGTCGGCGACGCCGCCTACTGCGCCTCCCCGCTCAGCGGCATGGGCACCAGCCTCGCTCTCGTCGGCGCCTACGTCCTCGCCGGCGAACTCAGCCGACACACCGACCACAGCGACGCCTTCCGCGCCTACGAAACCATCATGCGGCCCTACGTCGCACAAGCACAGAAAGTCAATTGGATCGCACCCCGGCTGGCCTCCCCGAAAACCCGCACCGGCATCCGGCTCCTCAACACCATCGCAAGCCTCGCCACCAACCCCAAAATCAGCCGCCTCGCCACCCGATTCACCAACCCACCCTCAGACGCCATCGACCTCCCCACCTACCCCCAGACCCAGCCGACCCCGCCCTGAACAGCGCACGACCCACCCCATACAGGACGGCGCCACGCCCCCACCAAAGTACCGGTGGCACAGCATCACTGCGCCACGTGACCGATGTGACTCCCCTCGGCCCAGGAGCCCTTCGACGCCCCGTCACCCACAAAAGCAACCCATGTACGCACTACTGACAACTAACGCTCACAACTAGTGACAGAAACCCTTCACTACGCGCGGTCCCCCTCCAGCTCACCATCGTTTACATGTGACAGGTACCGCTCACAGTCACAGCAATGTGATGACAGGCGCTAGTTGGCATCTCCCAGCGTTAGTTGGCATGTCGTGGCCGAGGTCGCTATGGCTGACCACGTTGGATGTGGAGACCCGGCAAGGCGTACCCACGCTTGGGTGGTTTCAGCCTGCTGGTGCTTTCGCGGCCCAGACAGCTCCTGACGGTGCTCACGACCTCCTGGGTCGTGCGTGGCTGAAGGTGGGAAACATGGTCGAAAACAAGCCGTTGCCCGACTACGCGAAGGGCGGACAGTCGATGGTGAAACCGGAGGAGATCGCGCCGTTGAGCTGGAGTATCGGGGCCAAGGGCCGGTACTCGTTATGGGCGAGGGCAGGGCAATCCCAGCTCCATCGATGTGGTGCGGGCTGATGATGTGCTAGCGCACTTCCGGCGCATCACCCCCGGCGAGGAGGAGACCTTGAAGGCAGCTGTGTACTACCGAGGCCCGTCGGTCGTCGAGTTCGATTGCTCCCAGACTTTCTACTACAAGTAAAGGTCAGCGACGCACCGTTTCAGGAGCGCATTGCCGTTTTCACTCGCATGTCGCGGGCCCCTGCTCGGGCTTGAAGGTTCCGTGGTCGATGGCGTCGTCGATGTCCCGTCTCCCGCGGAGCTGGCCGCGCACCTCGACTCGGTGCTACCCGAGCGAACTCGCCACGGTGCCTGATCGTCTCCGGGCGTCTCTGCGTAGCCCTCGTCCGGCATCCGGCGCCGGTGCAGGCTCAGCGCCAAATACCTCTTATAGGGCGCCCGGCAGGATGATTCCGGCGAACTCGAACGCTGAACGCACTCGACCACGAGGGCGGCACGCATATAGCTCCTGCGACCGAGCGGTTGCACCTCACGCCACGGCGAAAAGCAACGCGGCCGCGACCGCCTCCACTCCGAAGTAGAACCAGACCGGGTAGAACCGCGTGGGGGCGTCGACGAGCCGGGATATGACCCGGCCCAGGGCCATCCCGGCAAGGGCGGCCGCGACCGTGACGACCACGCCGGTACGCAGGCCGTCGAGGAACAGCGCTGTGATGAGCACGGCGGCCATCGCCAGCCCGAAACCACCGTAGACGGCCCGGATCTCCGAACGGCTCTCCGGCGCCTCGACGACGATGCGGAACGGCTTGCCGATTGCTGCTGGCATGGCGAGCGCGTAGAGGCCCATGCCGAGGAAGAACACCGCGGTGAGGACGATAATGGCCGTCGTCATGCGCCCTCCCCGGACGTCCGCACCAGCACCGCTCCCACGGCCAGGAGCAGCAGCGCCGCGGCGTCAACCTGCGCAACCCGGAGCACCTGCTCGTTCACCGGCGTCGTGGTCAGCGCCAAGAGCAGGAACGAACCCATGCTGACGGCGCCGCCGGTGATCGCGGCACGGCGCAGTGCCGGGCGGAACGCCGACACGATCACGAACGCTCCTGCCAGGGCGAGCAGAACCGCCCGGTGCCGCAGCAACACCTCCAGGTCCGCACTCCCGATCTCGACGCCGTAGGCCGATCGCATCGCCCCCGGCGACACCGCTCCCGCCCCAGGCACGACGTTGATCAGCCCCACCGCCACGAGCAACGCCTGCCCCAGTCTTTTTCGTCTGCTCTGCATGCGTGGAATCATCGGGTGCATGGACTACGCCGCGCTTCCAGAAACGTGCTGCCCGCAGGACCGGGCCACGATCTGGATCTGGCCCGGCCACGCCGCCTACCTCGGCCCATCGCTCGACCTCCACCCCCACTTCGGCTCCGTGCACTGCTTCGCGGTCGGCGTCGACGCCCCGTTCCTGCTGCGCATCGGTGACAACGAGCAGAAAGTCCGCAGCGCGATGATCCCGGCCAGGACGCGGCACCAAGTCGTCTCCCATGGCCGGATGCTGTACCTCTACCTGGAGCCGGACCTCGCCGACGAGCGGATCCGAACCGCGCTGGGCCTGCTCCGCGCGCACCCGTGCCTGAGCGCGCCGCAAGTCGCCGCCGAGATCAGCCTGTCGACGTCGCGGTTCCTGCACCTGTTCTCGGCGCAGACCGGCACGAGCTTCCGCCGCTACCGGCTGTGGGCGCGGATGCTGCGCGTCGCGGCTGCCGCGGTGGAAGGCGCGGACCTCACCAGGGCGTCGGCGGAAGCCGGATTCGCCTCCCCCAGCCACTTCAGCGACGCCTTCCACGACATGTTCGGACTGACTGCGAGCACGGTCCTCGCGACAAACACCCGAATCGTCCTCGACCCGAGGCCGGGCGGCGCTCCAACGGCATAGACCACATCGAACGAACCAGCTAGTCGTGGGTCCTGCCTGCACGTTGCCGAACCGGCAGGACTCGAATCGCCGTGTGCTCCGTCGACGACTCCCGTCCGAATTCCCGTCTCGGGCGGGGTACACAGCGTTGCTCGCGAGCGGCCCGGGTTCGCGAGCTCTGGCTCCCGGCCGAAGAGGCCGAGGCCATCGTCGCCGACGTCGAGGCCTTGATCGCCGTCATGCCCGTGGCGTGGCACTGGGGCACGTGCGCCGCTTGAAAGAGCGGCTTTCCGTCCTCGGAGGCGGGTAGACCAGCAAGGGGTCCCAGGACGGGGACCACCAGGGCCGCGGCATGCCACTCCCCCTCGTTCGTGCCGCGTGGCCGTTGTGGCCGGTTCCCGGGCGCACTCCCCCCATGCCGCCGTCGCCAGCGGCATCACCTGGTCGATGTCCTGAGTGGACAGTACTGATCGGCGTAACGGACGCTGGGGGCGTGGACAAGGCCGCCTGGTCCGTATACCCGGCCACCCGCAGGGTCGATCTCGCGACGAGGTCTGGCTCAGCCCGTCTCAGCCCCGGTACCACGGCAAGACGGCACCTTCCACGCCCACCGGATCTACCGCAGCGAGGCCGAGATCGGCGCGATCGACTACCAGTTTTCACACGGGGGACGGCCCGTCGAGGCTGACGACTAGCACGGTGGTAGCCCGCCCACACGTGTGGTGCGCTGAAATAGAGATCATGAGGGCACACGAGGAGCTGAAGGACCCCTCGGCCGAGCTGGACCAGCTGCGCCGGGCGATGGAGACCCTGCCGGTGATCGAACAGGCCAAAGGGATGTTCATGTTATTACGCGGCTGGTCAGCAGATCAGGCATTTACGGCGCTAAAAACGATCTCCCAGCACACTAACGTCAAGCTGCACCACGTCGCGACGGTGATCGTCGCCGCGGGCAGCCACGTCGAGCCGTCCCCTGCCCGATCGCGAGGCGGTGCGGGCCGTGCTGACCGAGACCCGAAGATCCGTACTGGGCTCATCCTTCGGCGAATAAGGATTACGTCCCGCCGGACACAACACTGGACCGGCGGGACCAGAGCGCCGCTCTCCTCTGAACAACGCCCTGTCCCCGTAGGTGTCCAGTCCCGGGCTCGGCAAACGAACCAACCAACAAGCCCGCCACGCAAACGAGACCAACTCTCTGCGCGCCAGCCTCGCCAAGAAGACCGATGAATGCGCCGAACTCCGCCGACGTCTCGAAGCCGCTGCCACCGCCATCGCGACCCTGCACCACGAGAACACCGCACTCCGCGGCCAACTGGGCCGCAAGGCGACCGTCATCTCCATCAATAGCAGCCCGCCAGTTCGGGGAAACACATGACAAATCAAGTTCGCCCGTCATCAGGTCCGGATGAAAGTATGCGCAGATGCTCGACGGGATCGACTGGGGATCGCTCGACCATGCCTATGGTCCCGCCACCGACACCCCGACACATCTGGCGGCCCTCGCCTCCACGGACCCAGACGCGCAGCGCGCTGCCCTTGATCACTTGGACGTTGCGGTGCTGCACCAAGGATTCCCCGAGTCAGCGACGGCGCCGGCAGCCCGCGTCGTCACTCAACTGCTCGCTGACGGCAACCTTGTCTCCGAGGTCCATCACGCACTCATCGACTTTCTCGGAGCGGTCGCCAACGCGACCGCAATGGCAGAGGAGAGGGAGGGATTCTGGGAAAATCTCCTCCCAGGTCTGGAACAAGCAATCCACCAGTCATATCCCGTGGTGCTCAGCTTTCTCGAAAACAGCGACTCATCGGTGCGGAAGACAGCCCTCGGCGCCGCGATATCACACGTCAATACACGTGTTCTGGCCGACGAGAAGCCTCTCCTTACCGCACGCCTGCGCACGTGGGCCGATGAACCATCACAGGACCGAGCCTTCTGGGTGCGGTGTCTCGGCGAACTCGGCGACGACACCCAGCACTTCCTCTCCGACCCCAGCACGAAGGTGCGCGTCTGCGCCGCGCTCGCACCCGCGCGGCGGCGACAACGACATGGCCACCGACATCATCATCGCCGCGCTGTCGCGCGAAGCCGACCACCTGCAGAACACGGCCGGTAACCACGGGACAGCGCTCGATTCCCTGGTCGAGTTCCTCCTTGAGCGAGACGTCGGCAGCACAGACCTCTACACACTTGGTGAACTCATCAAAGCCGTCACCACCCGAGTCGACGACTTCCGGCACATCGCCGAACCAGCAACCACGATCGTGCGCAGTGCGAGCTGGGCTGGGTTCGATACCACCTGGGGCCCGCTGCTCCTGGCCGCCTTCCGCACCCCCTACAACCAGCGGACCAGCCCGTCCACGGAGCAACGCGACGTTCTCGCCGCCCTGGTCGCCAACCCAGGCATCTGGGACTACACCAACGGCAGTTCATCCCTGGTATTCCATAGAGCCGGGCTTCCATTCCAACGAGAAGCCTGCGCGCGGATCGCCCAACGAACCTAGAAACCCGGCCAACCAGCGCACCCACCGCGGTACTCGGCGAGCTTGGCTTCGACGGCAGTCTCCAGCCCATCCGCGGCGTGCTCCGAGCCGCACAGACCGCCCGCGCGCTCGGCATCCACCGGATCATCGTGCCCGCCGCCACCCTCGACGAGGCCTCAGTTGTCGACGGGCTGGATGTGCTCGGCGCGCACACCCTCACCGAAATCGCCGACTGGCTGCGCGGCGATGACTTCGTCTTGCACCGTCCCAGCGCACCAATCATGCCCGTGGCAGCCCGCCAGCCTTGGCCCGTCATCCCGCTCACTCCGGAAGTGCTGCGCGCGGTCACGGTCGCCGCCGCCGGCGGGCACCACCTGCTGTGCGAGACGCCGCACGACGCGGGCGGACTACACCTCGTGTCCACACCACCGATGACCGTCCCCCACCACAGCGATCGGCTCGCGTCCTTGATCGGCGGACGCCAACCGGGCCAGGTCAGCCGAGCGCATCACGGAGTGCTCTTCGCCCCCGACCTGGACCAGTTCGCCACCTCCGCACAGGAATCCCTGCGCGCGGTGCTGCTCAACCGAGAGGCTCACCTCCGACAGCACGACGGAGACAGCCGCTACCCCGCCGGTCTCCAGCTGCCGCGTCCCTGCACCTCAGGAAGGACGGCCAGCTTGTCCAACATGGCCCCCTGAGCGACACCCACTGCGTCGCCCCCATCGAAAGGCGAAAACCGTCAGCTCATCGACGTCGTACACCAGATCATCCGGGTCCGCGCTCGTACCAGCCGCGTTGAGGATGCGCACGTAGTCGTCGTGCCACGCGACAGATTCGGCATTTGGGTCGAACCACAGGTGTCTCAGCACAGGTCTCAGTCCTTGCGCTCGGCTGCTGGGGCTGGGCGCGCGGGCAAATCTACCCTCTGATCTGGGCAGGGAGTCAACGTCACCAGGGAGCGCGTGCACAAAGACCGCGACGGTGGTCTCGCATACGAAACCTGCACTTCGCGATCTCGGTACAAACACCCAGATCAGCGGGGACAGTAAGACCGCTGCGCGAAGGAGAGGCGTCCCTGATCGGCGACCTGGCCCTGTCTGTCTCGCACCACTCGAAGATCACTGTTGGGCCAGAACTCGGTGTCCTAAAGGGCAGACGGGTAGCGGCGACCTGCTGGACACGAGCACTGTGGTGTTCGTGTCCGCAGACGCCTGGGCCCAGTACGCGGCCTGATCGCCGCGAGTCCTAGGAGCGAGAGATGTCCCGGATTCGTCGGGTTGCTTCGGCAACCGTGCTCGCCGCGACGGTGGCAGCCGCCGTCCTGTCCTTGCCCGGAGCGGCCAACACGGAGACTGGCTGGCCGAATTCGCTCCCGGCCGGAGCGAACAGCACTTCGCCCGTCATCACCTGCTGCGCGAACGGACTCTCACCGGACAACACGCATTGGAGCGGGGCTGACGCGTAAGGCTGAGGGATCGGCCCACCTGGGTCCCCGCCGAGTTTTGATCGCTCGCCTTCGACGCCGGCGGGCCGCGGTCTCCTCGGCCTGTTGGATCCCCAGCAGCAGCTAACGAGACAACCTGGACGCGCTGTAAGCCTTCATCGCGGCCACGTCCACCTGCACGTCGACCAATTCGCCCGCCCTGGTCACCGTCACCGACCCCAGCTCACCGGGCAACGCCCACGTGACACGATCCCGCGCCGCGGCCCCCGAGGCATGCTCGACCGCGGCCACCGTCGCGTCGATCTCTCGCGCAAGGTGATACAGCTCGTCCTCGTAGCTCACCAGCGACCCCGCCCCTCATCCTCGAGATCAGCATCCAGAAAGTCGAGCTGATCGAAACTCTCCTCCTCGACCTCATCAGCATCTCGGCGAACTGCGCGCGGCTCGGCTGCCGTCCCAGCTCTGGGTACAGGCGGCCGGACAGGGTCCTCCCGATGCTCGGTCACCGATCCGCGGCCCGGTTCGGGAACCCGACATACCCCTCGCAGCCGTCCCCACGGCACGACCGCGTAGCCCGCGATCACTACACGAGCGTAACCGGCCGAGCGGGAATCTCACCCCCGTGTCTCGTCAATCCCCGAGCTCAACAAGCAGCCCGCGAGCCGGCACCATGACCGACGGCCGCAAACTCTCGAACCGGCACCGCAGCCGGTGCGGTTAGCGGGCGATCGGTTCCGACGCCGATATCCGGCGGACAACCCAGCGACTGACGAGCCAAATTCCGACGTGCGCGCCTGCTACCCGGTTCCCCGAGCTTCGCCAGGCGGGCGGCGACACGCTGCATGACCGCGCATTACCGGCATTGTCGCCAATTCGCCGACGCGACGTCGTGCGACCGCCCACGTCACGCCCAGTTTTTGATCATGACGGTATGCTTCCCGGGCGACTACGGATGGTGTCCGACTCGTCGCTCCTTGCAGGACGCCGTAACAAGTCGCTACACGCACTAGCTGGGGGTAGATGTGACGGTTGAGACTGAGGACGATGAGACGCGAACGCCGCGGTCGGACTTTTTTCGTGTCTCCGATCTCGGCGCGATCCTGGCCGGTGTGATATCGGGGGCGGTAGGTGCTTACGCCTACTACAGCGACATGCTGAGGCCCCTGGCGCATAGCTTCACCATCTGGATCGTGCTGGTCGTCGCGGTGACCGCCGGCGCACCTCGTCGGCGCGCGGCGACTCGGGCGGTTGGAGCGCTGATCGCGGCTGTTCTCGCCTTCTACTGGGGCAAGGCCCTGGTCTATGGCGTCAAATATGCGGGAATGCAGTACCAGATCGACGTGTCGACGACAGTGCTGTGGTGCGCGCTGGCGATCGCCGGAGGCCTGCTCGCCGGGTTCCTGCTGAGTGCGATCGGGCGAACCGATCTCCGCGGCACCGTGGCGACCGCCACCGCAGTCGGACTGTTGGCAGCTGACGTTGTCCGGCAGTCCGGCCGCTCAGGCATCGGCGTCCTACTGCTCGCGACGGTAGTCGCGATCGGCTTCGTGGGTTTTCGAGGGATTCGCTCGGTGCGCCAGGGTATCCAGGTTGCAGCCTGCGCAATCCCGCTGGGAGGTCTCGGCTTCATTGCCGTATCGGCACCGGACATCCTCGAGGAAGTCCTGATCAGACTGGAGCACTAGCATTCCTTCCGCGCCAGGAAGCCTCGTCGACGACCGCCAAGCCCGGGCCACGAAACCCCACTCCCCTTGTCGTGATTCGACATGTTGGATCCTAGAATGTCCGAGAAACTCAGTCCATCGAGTCAGGACTAGAGGAATCCGTGACGAATCAGCGACAGCACTCATCAATCATAAGAAAATGACAAATATCGTTCAGTGGCCCCGGTCACACTCGTTCGGTGGTGTTCGGACATTTTGATCTAGTGGCAGGGTTAATTGAGCGCAATTTTTAGCACGAAGCGGTTCTACTGGGGAGGGCTCCAATGCAAGGTGCATCTGCGTTCTGAGTGCACTTCAGCTCATACTCGCACTGAACTGCCACTGACAATGCTGAGCCAGTTTGAGCTACTGTTATTGTGGCAGTCTTCTCTTTAGCTCTTGAGCCGCCAGCAACCCCCTGGCTTCTTCCCTTCGTCACGTTCAGTGTGCCTGCCGGGGAATGTGGAAGCCTGCCAGGGGCGCTATGCGTTCGATTTCGAGGGTTGCATCCAATTGAGGTATGTCGAGAGGGTTGAAATGAAACGCGTATCGAAGATGCTGACCATTGGTGTGGCGACGCTTGCGCTCGCGTCGCTGAGCGGCACCTCCGCTTCGGCGGTCACCGCGAGCGAGGACTCGGCGGGACGCTACTGCGCCTGGGTGGTCGGGCCGGCCCAGAACGACGACGTGTCCCCCGTCTTGGCGAAGTCGTGCTCCGACGTATCACCGGCCGCGGCCGCGGCCGGACTGGCGCCCCAGAGTGACAGGCACGCCATCTCGGCGATCGCCGCGGCCACTCCCCTGATGTACTGGTACTTGAACGGGAACTACAACCGCAACGCCGCGGGCAGCATGACCACGATCTACGGAAACGCGGGACCGTGCGACTCGGCCGGCTACCGCGTCGAACCCGACTCGTACTGGAAAGCGAACATGTCGTCGATTCTCGGCGACAACAACTGCAACTACGCGCACGTCACCAACCGCGCACTGAACTCGGCGCATGACTTCAACATCGACTTCGGAGCCGAAGGTGCCTACCTGGGCCAATGGGACAACAACGTCGGACTGACCAAGGCACACGCCTAAGAATCCGTGTGGACTGCCTCTCTCTGCCCGTGTCTTACAGGCAGAGAGAGGCAGCCTGACGACCAGCGAACTCCCGCGCTCCTTGAACTGGTCAGGCATCGGCACCAACGACGCAGGCCGAAATGTCGGCCAGTTGATTGGTCTGCTTCGGACGAGTAGGCCATTCAGTCAGGCCCGAAATTGCTCTGCATCTGAGCCGTTACGCACGCTGGTCGGAACAACGAGATCCGCTCAGGGACTCGAGGACGTTGGCAATGCGCGCTTGCGGGCCGATGTGCATGCGGCGGAACCCCGTCGCCTCTGGGGCGTGGGAGGCGCGGAATGGCGTGTAAGCCGCACCGTGACAGCTTCTCCCTGGTGCCCGGGTGGGTCGACTACATAGTGCGACTGGAACAGGCCCGCGGGCTGCGGCCCTCAGCGGACGTGGTGGAGGCTCTGGCTCGGGCGCTGCGCCTGACCCCGACGAACGCGCCTACCTCTTCGGCCTGGCCCGGCAACGCCCCCGCGACGCCGACAAGCTCGCCACCACTGCAGCGCCGCCGCCGGCCCAGCTGGTCGCCGACCTGTCGCCGGCCATGCTGATGAACCACCGCTCCGACATCTTGGCCTGGAACAACCAAATGGCGAGGCTGCTACTGGATTTCGAGCCCTGCCGCCGTCGCAGCGCAATGCGATGTGGTTGTGTCTGATGCATCCGGAGATACGGGAGTTCTACGTCGAACGCGAACGCGTCGTGCGGGACGGGATCACCCACCTGCGCGCCGCGTGGCCGCGCATCCGGAGGACCGGGCGTTGACCGACCTCATCGCCGGATGCCGGGCTCGCACGAGAGCGGCCATCGAGAACGCACGAACTCCGATTCCGCCGAATGCCCATCCCTGCCCGGTGTCAGCACGCGCGGCGGCGGACCGGTCCCTGAGGTCGGCTTGCTTAATGGTGTGGCGCACGGATCCCTGGACCGCGCTGAGACCGGAAAGCCTGATCGGCCTTCGAGGAGCTGCAGATGACCACTGACGGTTCGGGGCTTGTCGCCATTGTCGGTATGGATTGCCGTTTTCCCGGCGGGGTGGATTCGCCGGAGAAGTACTGGGAGATGTTGATTTCCGGGCGACACTTCTCAGCGCCGCTTCCAGCGAACCGAGGTTGGGACTTGGCTTGGTTGCGGGATCCGATGGCACGGGCGACCGGTCAGTTCAGCATCCTGTGTGGCGGGTTCTTCGAGGATGTCAGTGGGTTCGATGCCGAGTTTTTCGGCGTGGGTCCCCGCGAAGCGGCGCTCATGGATCCCCAGCAGCGGTTGTTGCTGGAGAGCTCGTGGGCAGCGCTGGAAAGAGCGCGCGTGTCGCCACATTCGTTGCGGGGATCGCGGACGGGTGTGTACATCGGGATGAGCCACTCCAGTTACCTGCCGCCAGTAGAGCTGGCGGCCAAGTTCTCTGAGGCGGACGTCTTCATCGCGACCGGTGGATCCGACAGCGTGGCCTCCGGCCGGATCTCCTATCTGCTCGACCTGCGCGGTCCGGCTTTCACCGTGGACACGGCCTGTTCTTCGGGACTGGTCGCAGCTCACTTGGCGCTGCGGGCGCTTCGTGCGGGTGATTGCGAAACGGCGATCGTGGGAGGCGCTTGTGTGATGGCCACCCCGGGCGTGCTGGTGGGACTCGGCCGTGCCGGCGCTCTCGCCGCCGATGGCCGGTGCAAGGCGTTCGCGGCCGACGCCGATGGGTTCGCACCCTCTGAAGGTGTCGTGACGCTGGTGATGATGCCGCTGGAACGAGCAGTGGCCACCGGGCGACCAGTGTTGGCCCTTGTGCGGGGCAGCGCGGTGAACAACGACGGGACCGGTGAAGGGCTGACCGTGCCACGTGGCTCGGCTCAGTGTGACCTGATGCAGGCGGCGCTGAAGGACGCGGGGCTGGCGTCACAGCAGGTCGATCTGATCGAGGCGCACGGCACCGGCACGAAGGTCGGTGATCCGATCGAAGCGCGGTCCATCCAGACCGTCTACGGGTCATCACGACCCGCTGAACTGCCGGTGTGGGTCGGCTCGGCCAAATCGAACATCGGGCACACCCAGGCGGCCGCCGGGCTCGCCGGGTTGATCAAAGTAATTCTCGCGCTCCAGCACGAGAAAATGCCGAGAACACTCCATGCGGAAGTCCCCACACCGGAAATCGATGGCGTTGACGGCCCGATGAGGCTGGTTCAGCGGTCGCGTGCGTGGTCGAGGGGATCGCGTGTCCGCCGGGGCGGGGCGCTCGCCTACGGAATCAGCGGCACCAACGCCCATGTGATCGTGGAGGAAACCCGGGAAAGGACCCCTCGGCGGCCCCGTCCGCGCTCAACGGAGCCGGTCGCCCTGCCGATCTCCGCTTGCTCGCCGGCCGCGTTGCGTTCTCAGTCCGCCGCTTTGGCCGAGTGGATCCGCGATCGCCCGACGCTGGATCTCTCCGATGTCGGCTGGTCCTTGACCACCACCCGAACGGCGTTCGCCGAACGTGCGGTCGTGGTGGGCGATAACAGGAAGGCGTTTCTGGAGGGGCTCGACATGGTCGCCGCTACCGGTGACCTGGCCGGTCCGGCGGGGGCTCGAGGGCGCGCTCGGGAGGCTGCCGGTGGGCCGGTGTTCGTCTTTCCCGGTCAGGGGGCGCAGTGGGACGGCATGGGGGCGGCGCTGCTGGACCGGTCCGAGGTTTTCGGGACCGCGATGGAGCGCTGTGCGGAAGCACTGCGCCCGTGGACGGACTTCAACGTGATCGACGTCGTACGAGGGAGGTTCCACCGTTCCGGCGCAGAGGCCGCGGAAGTCGTCCAACCCGCCTTGTTCGCCATGTATGTGTCACTAGCCGACCTGTGGCGGGCATACGGAGTACGTCCCGCCGCGGTGCTCGGGCACAGTCAGGGGGAGATCGCGGCGGCCTGTGTCGCCGGGGCGATGACGCTGGAGGACGCGGCGCGGGTGGTGGCGATGCGCAGCCGGACGGTGAAGGCGATCGGCGGCCGCGGTGCCATGGTGTCGCTGGGGCTCCCCGCGGACAGGGCGGCCGCCTTGATCGATAGTTGGCGTGGCAGGCTCGAAGTCGCGGTGGTCAACGGGCCGACAGCCGCGACTGTCGCCGGAGACATCGACGCGGTCGACGACCTGCTTCGTCACTGCCGTGAGCAGGAAATCAGCGCACGGCTCCTGCCCGTCGACTACGCCTCTCACTGTTTCCACGTGGAGACGATCCGTGATGCGGTGTTGGCCGATCTCGGTGGAATCGGCTGGCGGGATCCGGCTGTACCGATCTTTTCCCCGTCGACGGCCGGACTGCTGAACCCTGTCGTTCTGGACGCCGAACACTGGTACAGGGGCTTACGAGAGCCCGTCTTGTTCGAGTCCGCCATCAGAAGCGCGTTGCGACACGGGCATCGGTGCTTCCTCGAAGTCTCACCGCATCCGGTCTTGCTCGGCGCCATCAAAGACATCGCCGCCGACACCGATGCCGACGTCGACGTGCTCCGAACCCTGCGACGTGAGCACGGCGCGACGGCCGACTTCACCGAAGCGCTCGCGGCCGCATACGCCTGCGGGATCGAGCTCGACTGGACACCGTTGTATCCGGCGGCCGAAGAGGTGGATCTGCCCACCTACCGCTTCCAGCACGGCGACTACTGGCTCGCCGGGGCGCGATCGGCCGTCGATTTCCGCTCGGCCGGCTTGGATAGTGCAGGACATCCTTGGCTGTCGGCGACCACCGACCTGCCGAACGGCGCTGTTCTGCACACCGGCAGCTTGTCCTTGACCACCGCGTCGTGGCTCGGCGACCACCTCGTGTGCGGGGTCTCTCTGCTTCCGGCCACTGGGATGCTCGATCTGCTTTTCCACGCAGCAGCCGGCGCTGGTTGCGATCGACTCGACGACGTCGTGTTCCACGCACCGCTGCGGGTGCGGCGCGAACTGACCAACATCCAAGTCCACGTCGAGGTCACGGCCGATGGCCGCAGGCGAATCACCCTGCACTCCCGCCCGCAGAACAGCGTCCGCCCCTGGGTGTGCCACGCCGAGACTCTCGCGACCACCGATACCGCCGAAATGCCTCGAGACGACACAGCGTTCGACTCGCATGAAGTGACGACGCAGCCGGAAGTGGACGAGCACTATCGCAGGCTGGAAAAGCAGGGCTACGCCTATGGACCAGCTTTTCGTAACGTGACTGCTGTCCGGCACGCCGGTGACGGTATTTGCCACACTGAGGCACGTCTTGCACCGGAACCTGACGTGTCCTTCGGCGACACGAAGCACTCGATGGTCGACGGCTTCGCCGTGTCCCCTCCCTTGCTCGACGCCGCGCTGCACGGAATGCTCTTTCGGCAGGGCCGGGACACAGACGACGAAGCCCGGTTTCTTCTGCCGTATGCCATCGATTCGGTCCGGATTTTCTCACGCGGCGCCACGGCGCTCCGCACCACATTGACGAACGTTGCTTCTGATCGCGTCGACGTCATCGCGTCCGACACCGCCAGG
Organism: Amycolatopsis sp. cmx-4-54; assembly: GCF_046548895.1. NCBI lineage: Bacteria > Bacillati > Actinomycetota > Actinomycetes > Pseudonocardiales > Pseudonocardiaceae > Amycolatopsis > Amycolatopsis sp. cmx-4-54. The sequence continues at coordinate 170,869 of NZ_JAEBEJ010000015.1, read as the reverse complement.
AGACCCGTGATCGCCATGACAGGTCTTCGGTTCCGCGCTGTCGCCGAACGCGGCTTGAGGTCCGCGATCAGTGCCGCGGACGACATTCTCTTTCGCACGCGATGGCGACCCGTCAACGCGCTCCCGCAGCCGGAGCCGCACATCGGGAATCAAGCGTATGTCGCCGGCGCGGTCCAAGACCCGCTGCCGATGGAGCCCGTTTACCGCGGCATGGCCGATGTGACCAAGGCAGCGCGATCCGGTCCGCGACCCTTCGACGTGATATGGCTGGACTACCGAGACAGGAGCCATTCCAGCACCGGACGTCCGGCGGTAAGGGAGATGACGACGAGGGTCCGTCACGCACTGCGCCGCTTGCTCGCCGATGTGCAGGATTTCCTCGCGGAGCCAAGCCTTCGGGACTGCCGGTTGGTGGTGTTGACACGTCGCGCTCAGAGCACTTCCTTCGGTGAGGCCCTCGAAGATCTCGTCGGGGCCGCCTGCGCGGGGATGATCCGAGTCGTGCAACGCGAACACCCCCATCGTGTGATGCTGCTCGATCTCGGTGCCGAGCCACCGGACACGGCGCGACTTACCGCCGCCATCAGCGCAGGCCGCCCCGAACTCGCCGTGCGTGGCGGCCTGCTACTGGTTCCACGTCTGGTGCCGGTCGCGGAGGACAAACCTGTGCCACTGCCCGCGGACGGCACGCCGTGGCGGCTGCAAGTCTCCCCCACCCGGACCCTGGACGACGTCGTTCCGGTTGCCGTGACCGAACTGGACAAACCTGTCGCGTGCGGAAAGGTCCGCGTAGAAGTACGTGCCACCGGCATGAACTTCCGCGACACCGTCACCGCCTTGGGGCTGCTCGAGCAAGGCCCGATCGGCTATGAAATCGCCGGTGTGATCACAGAAGTGGGCGCAGAGGTGACCGGGTGGCACGTCGGCGACCGGGTCGCCGGCCTGGTCCATGACTTCGGCGGGTACGGGCCGCTGGTGGAGATCTCACCGGGATATCTCCTCCCGATCCTGCCCGGCTGGACCGTCGCCGAGGCCGCCGGGATCCCCACTGTCTTCTTCACCGCCCATTACGCACTGATCACGCTGGCCAACTTGCGCCGCGGAGAGAAGGTCCTCGTGCACGCCGCCGCCGGCGGGCTGGGGATGGCCGCGGTCCAGGTCGCACGGGCACTCGGTGCGGAGGTCTACGCCACGACGAGTCCGCTCAAGAAACACGTCGTCGTCGATTCGGGGGTGCCCGAGGACCGCGTCGCGAACTCGCGGACCGTGGACTTCGAGCAGGACCTTCTCCGCTCCACCGGCGGAACCGGCTTCGACGTCGTCCTGGGTGGCTTGACGGGACCGTTCGTCGACGCGTCGCTGCGGTTGCTGCGCTCTGGCGGCCGGTACGTGGAAGCGGGCAAGGCCGACCTTCGTGACCCTCGCGAGGTGGCCGACGACTACCCCGGCGTCACCTACCTGCCTTGCCGGGCGGAAACCGAACCGCCAGAGGTGTTCCAGCAGGCGTTCGCGGAACTCCTGCCGCAATTCGAGACAGGCACGCTCCACCCTTTGCCGACTCAGACGTGGAGTACCGGACACGTGCGGCACGCGCTGCGCGACCTCAGCCAGGGACACACCGTAGGAAAGACCGCCATCACCCAGCCGCTCGACCTTTCCGCCACCGGGACCATCCTGATCACCGGGGGCACGGGTCGCCTCGGCCAAGTGCTGGCGAACCATCTCAGCGACGTCCACCAGGCACAACACCTGCTCCTCGTCAGTCGCCAAGGCGCCCGAGCCGAAGGTGTTGACGAACTCGAGGAACAGTTGACCCGCAACGGGACGCAGGTGACGTTCGCTGACTGCGACGTGGCCGACAAGACCGCGCTGGAAGCGGTGATCGCGGCCATTCCGCCCTCCCTGCCCCTCATCGCCGTCGTCCACACAGCCGGTGTCCTGAACGACGGCTTGGTCCCCGATCTGACCGCGGAGCGCTTCGAGGAGGTGCTCCGGGCGAAAGTGGACGCAGTGGTCAATCTTCACGAAGCCACGCGGCGAATCGACCTGCAGGCGTTCGTGATCTACGGCAGCATCGCCGGAACTCTCGGTACAGCGGGGCAAGCCAACTACGCGGCCGCGAACGCGTTCCTGGATGCCTTCGCCCACTACCGCCGTCGGTTCGGGCTGCCCGCGATCACCCTGGCCTGGGGACTGTGGCAGGAAGCAAGCGGCCTCACCGGTCAGCTGACCGCCGCGGACAAACGACGGATAGCGAGCCTTGGCACGACCTCGATCACCACCGAAGAGGCGCTCAGCGCGTTCGACGCGGCGCTCGAGTACAACCTTCCGCAGTTCACGATCACCTCGGTCGCGCGATCAGCGGACGAGCAACACGTCTCGGACGTCTTCGCTGACATCACCGGCATCCGGCCTCCGGCCGGTGCGCAGAAGCACGCCGACGGTGAGCTGCCCGTCGACCGTGTCACCCTTCTGCGGCAACCACAGGCCGATCGCACAGCCGCTCTGATCGACCTCGTCCGAACCCACGCCGCCGGCATCCTGGGGCACCGGAGCCTCACCGACGTCCGGACCGATCAATCCTTCCGCAGCACCGGATTCGATTCCCTGGCATCGGTCGAACTGCGCACTCGCCTCGCGAATACCCTCGGTCTTCGGCTGGCAGCGACCGCCGTCCTCGACCACCCCACACCGGAATCACTGGCGCGGCACATCGAGACGCTACTGACCGAAAGCGGTGACTGACGCCGGTGCGCCCCGACCAGGGAGTGCGGGGGGCTCAGGACGGCGGAAGGCGATCCGTGACGGACTTCGAGAGGTCGATGGCCATGGCACAGAGTTTTTCCGACGAGATGTTCTCTTTGGTTTCCACGGTTACGTCGGCCACTTCGGCCCACTCCCCGTCGGCCGGGTCGGCGGCACGATATCTCCGGTGGACGATGGTGATCTCACAGCCGATGTCGCCGTCTCCGGCTTTCTGGGCCGGTTCGACGAAAGCGTCCCGGGAACCGATCTTGATCAGTCTGCCGTCGGGGCCGTCGACCGGCGGGCGGTTGCGATGGAACTCGACGATCACCTGGAGCGGCGCTTGCTCCCAGTAACAGGTCCACTGGCCGAAGTCAGGCTCTGGCTTGACTCCGGCCACCCCGAGTACCGATGCTGTTTCGTCCGGCTCAAGCAGGTCACACGCGTTCAGATTGCGCAGCGAGCCGGCGGGCGCCGCGGGCCTGCGGGGAACTTCGCCGGCGGCGAGCGCCACCACCACGCCGCTCGCCACGGCTTCGGCCATCCCGCACAGATCGGCGCGCCCGTTCTCCAGGTGCCGCGCGAACACACCGACCTCGTGTCCATCCGGCATCCAGACGTATCGCGGGCACTCGCCCTTTTCCGGGGCGGGCCGTTGTATGGGCCCGAGGCGACCAAGGCGATAAGCCGGTGGCGGTGGGTCCAGCACGCCGCGTAGTTCCACCCGGACTTCGGCGATGTCGGTCTCGTCCGGGCTGAGTCGAACCCGGAGGAAGCAGTTGTAGAACGGCCCGTACTCGGAATCCAGCTTGACGGTTCCGAAGCGGGCGAGCGAGGCCACTTCGATCAAGGAGCACGGATCGGCAGTGCGTGCGTCTCCCATGACACCGACCCTCGCCTGTTCCGGTATCGGCGGCGTCTCAGTGCGCGGAGCACGCCACACGAGGCCCGCCGCGAACCCCGCTACCAACATCGCCACCAGGCCGAGACAGGTCACTAGCAGCCGCCGCCCGGACGCCGACCTGCGGCCGTGAACGGGGCCGCGCAGAGGCGTGAGTGGCGCGGCGTCGCCGGTGATGTCTTCGAACATGCGCTTGACCATGCCTGCGGGCGGCCGCTGGCCCGGCTCAGTCTCCAGCAACGCGGTGAGTGCGGGGGCCAGCGTCCCGGCCTCGGACAAGGGCCCCAGCTCGCCGGCCGCGGCGCGGCGCAACTGCACCAGCGGGCCGAGTTCGTTGGCGCCCCACGGCGAACGCCCGACGACCGCGGCGAACAGCGTCGCGCCCAAGGAGAACACGTCGGCCGGTGCTTGCATTTCCCGACCGTCGGCGACTTCCGGGGCGAGGTAACCGGGCGTGCCACCCACCAGCGCGCCGCCGGTAACGGTCACCTGCGCCCACCGCGCGATACCGAAGTCCGTCAGTTTCGCGGTGCCATCCTCGGCCACAAGCACGTTCCCCGGCTTGACATCGCCGTGCACCATCCCTCGCTCATGCATGGCGGCCAGCGCGTTGGCCAGCTGCGCGCCAATCCCGGCCGCCTCGGCCGCGGAGAGCGGACCGTCGGTCTCGATGATCTCGGACAGGGTCCGGGAAGGCAGGTACTCCATGACGAGCCAGCGGACCTCGTCGTCGAGCACCACATCGAACACCGTCACGACGTTCGGGTGGTGCAGACCGGCGCCGATCCTGGCCTCTCGTCGAATCTGACCGCTGTCGCCCACATGGGATTGCTTGAGAGCCACCACCCGGCGCAGTTCGAGATCGAAGGCGCGCCACACGACGCCCATGCCTCCACTGCCGATCCGCTCGTCCAGACGGTAACGCCCAGCGATGACCTGCTCACGCACTCGGCAAACACTAGCAGCACATCCCTGCAAAGTCGGAGGAGCGGAACCAGCCTGATACTCCACCCTTCGATACGGCGCTTCCCCGCGCTTCCCGCACCGCAATCACCTTGTTGGGGTCTGTCCCGTGATCGGTGTTTCCGGCGTTGTTGATCAGTAGGTTTCGGCTCCCGGCCAGCGGTCACCGAACGTGATAGCGAACGCGTTGATCACTGGCTTCCAGCGCATCGTCCATCGGGCGCGGCCTGCCCCGGTCGGGTCCAGGCTGCGGGTCACAAGGTACAGGCACTTCATCGCGGCCTGCTCGGTCGGGAAATGCCCGCGGGCGCGGATCGCCCGCCGGTAGCGGGCGTTCAGTGATTCGATCGCGTTCGTGGAGCAGATCATCGTCCGAATCTCGACGTCGTAGTCAAGGAATGGGGCGAATTCATCCCAAGCATTGCGCCATAGACGAATCACCGCCGAATGCTTCGCGCCCCATTTCTCTTCGAATGCGTCGAGAGCAGCCACCGCGGCGTCCCCGGCTGGGTGCTGTGTAGATGGGTTTGATGTCGCGTTTCACCGCGTCCCAATCCCGGCGGGACACGAGCCGGAAGGTGTTGCGGATCAAGTGAACAATGCAGGTCTGGACGATGGTTTGTGGCCACACGTTCGTCACGACTTCGGGCAGGCCTTTGAGTCCGTCGCAGACAAGGAAGAACACGTCCCGCACACCGCGGTTCTTCAGGTCGATCAGCACGCTCATCCAGAACTTCGCGCCCTCGCCGCCGGTGCCCATCCACAGCCCCAGGACGTCCTTGCGGCCGTCCACGGTGACGCCGATAGCCGCATAGACGGGCCGGTTGGCGACCTGTCCGTCACGGACCTTCACGTGGATCGCGTCGATGAACACCGCCGCGTAGACCGCGTCAAGCGGCCGGTTGGCCCACTCGTTCATCTCCGCGACGACCCTGTCCGTGATCCGCGAAATCGTCTCCTTCGACACCGAGGCGCCATAAATCTCAGCGAAATGCGCCGAAATCTCCCCGGTCGTCATTCCCTTCGCATACAACGACAACACGATCTCATCCACTTCGATAAGCCGGCGCTGCCGCTTCTTCACGATCTGCGGCTCGAACGTGCTTTCCCGATCCCGTGGCACGTTGATGTCGACCTCACCCGCGGCATCCGAAACCACCGTTTTAGGTCGAGTGCCGTTCCGGACATTCGTTGACTCGCGATCCGGTTCAGCCTGGTTCTTCTCATGACCGAGGTGCTCGGTCATCTCCTCATTCAACGCGGTTTCCAGCACATTCTTGGTGAACAGTTTCAACAGGCCGTCCGGGCCGGTCAGCGCCAGCCCGCGAGCCTTCGCTTCGGCCACCATCGCCGCCGCGGCCGCCTGCTCCGGCGACAGCTCCCGCGCCGGCTTGGACTCACTCTTACGTGGACTCACAAGCTCCGATGTCATCACTCACAGTGCCCATCTCGCTGGACCTCAGCCCGGCGTGTCGGGCCGGAAACACCGATCTTGGGACAGTCCCCCTTGTTGAGATGGGGGGTTCTTGTTCTTCCTCTGGGTGTCTTCATACCGTTGGTTCGGTCGATAGGGTCTCCGTCCTGAGCAACGCAGTCTTTGAGGGGGGCGGATGACTACTGTCTGGTCTTTGGCGGAGCTGGACGCGGTGTTCCGGCAATGCTGGGATGAGCGAACATGTGACCCTGCCATCTCGTGGGATTCCGCTAACCCCGCTGCTGGGCATTGTGGTGTCACATCGATGGCAGTGGCGGAACTACTCGGTGGTGTCTTGCTCTGGTCGGAGGTCTTTCGACGCGATGGCCGGCCCGACGGGCTCCACTATTGGAATCGTTTGCCGAGCGGCCTGGAGCTCGACCTCACTCGTGATCAGTTCCGAGACGGTGAACATTTCAGCGAGTCGTCCGTGCAGCAGCCGCTCCGAATCGCAACCGCACGAATGGCCACGCGGTATGACCTCTTTGCCTGCCGTGTGCGAGCTCGTCTGGGCGGGTTGGTACCTGAAGGAATCCCGGCGGCGTGCATCGGCTCCCGCAGTATCGAGATGCCGTCAGAGTTTTAGCCCCTGCTAGGCCAGCCTCTGCTGCGCCGTGAACCTTTCGACGTCCGGCCCCGGGTCGCCGACGTCCTGGAGGACCAGGTCCCCTCCATGGCTTCGTTACCTTCTGCTCCGGCCTTGGTGACGGTCCTGGTCGGCGCCAACGACATGCTGGCCCCGCCCGCCGCCGCGGTGTCGAGAACCGGTTCACCGAGTTGCTCGACCGGCTCCCTGCCGGACGTTCGGTGTCGCCACGCTCCCACACGGCATTGCCGCGGCCAACGCGGTCCTGGACACGGCGGGCGCCTGCGGCCGAATCCAGGTCGCTGACATGCGCGGACCGCGCTCGGGCCGGTGCGTGGCAGTCTCGCCGACGACTGGTTCCACCCGAATGACGTCGGTTACGCCCGGATCACGGAGATCTTCGAAGCCCGGTGCGCGCGGCGGCGTCATTCCGGGTCGGCGACCGACACGGCCCGGCGGATCTCCTCCGCCACCCAGGCCATGGTCGTACGAGCCCGCACGGGGTCATCGGTGAGAAAGTAGTGATCCACTCCCGGCGTCCGGTCGTACACGACGTCGATTCGGGCGTCACGCAGCCGGGCTGCGTACCGATCACCGTCGCCGCGCAAAGCGTCGTGCTCGCCGGTGAGGATGACCGCGCGCGGCAGGTCCGTCAGATCGGGGGCCAGCAAGGGTGACGCGTAGGGTCCCGCCGGGTCGACGGTTCCGGGAAGTACACCCGGCGGACCAGATCGCGCAGGCCTGGCGAGATCATCCCGCCCGCGACCGGGTCCGGGTCGCTCGCGAGATCCAGTGCGGGCACCCCGAGCACCTGGATCGCGGGACGCCAGGTGCCGGCGTCACGAGCCTGCAGGCAGACGGCCGCCGCGAGACCACCGCCAGAAGAGAATCCTCCCACCGCGACCCGTGCTCCGGTGGCCACCCAGGACGCGGCGTCGAAACACTGGTGCTGCGCCACCGGAAACGCGACGTAGGGACCACATCGGAAGTCGACGTTGTACACGGTCAGCCCCACTGTCGCGGCGACATAGCGGCACCACCAGTCGTCCATGGCCGGGTGGCGCATCAACCAGGCTCCACCGTGAAAGTGCACATACGCGCCGTCGAGGGCCGGGTCCGGTGGCCGGTAGACGTAGACGCGGACTTTTCCGTGCCGGGTCGGGATCCACACGACCTTCGGCGAGGGCAGCTCGTTCCCGGCGAACCGCAACGTTTCCCCGTACCGCACGGTCCATCGCGCCGACGCGTGCATGACCGTCGCCGCGAGCCGATCCTGGAACCTCATACCGTTGGTTCGGATCCAGTCCGCCGCCGGACGGGGTGCCGGCCGCCGTCGACGCCATGGAGTGAACCGGCAACGACGACGTCGGTACTGGCTTTGTCCTCGATGCGTTGGTGCCCAGCTACGGCTGCCGTCGTAGACCGGGCGAGTCCTTTACCGTCGAATCGGGTTGTGCCGACCTTGTCCGCCACCCGCCGGACTCGGCCGCGGTGGTTGAGGTGGCCGGTCCGTACCGCGGCTTGAGCTGCGCACCGAGGATCGGTTCCTGCGTGCCGGAGGGGGCGCGGCGCGGCCCCGGCGCCCGATCTGGCCGTGGACAGCCTGCTCCGGGGAACCGTCGGTCCCTGAGGTCCCCCGGCCAGCCGTCAGCGCTTGCGACGGAACCGGGCAGCGGCGTCGCGGGCCCGGTCGCGGTTACGCGGGTCGCTCGCCGCGCGGCGGGCCTTCTCTGTCAGCGCCTTGCCCTTGGAGCTCTGCAGGAATGTCTTGACCCGGTTGATCAATCCAGCCATCGTTTTCTCCTTTGTCCGGTTTACGCGTACCAGCGACATACCCGCCGAGCGGCATGTCCAACCAAGCCCACCGTTGCGGCGGCGGGGTGAACCCCAGCTCCGGCCGGCGGACCACGGTTAGGTCTGGCAAGCTAAGCGCCGCCCCGTCGATCGTGGCCGCGGCGAAAGTGCCGGATCAACGTTCTCGCCGACCACCGACCGCTGTGCTCCTGCCCTCGGCCGACCTGTCGTACACCACTCGGCCTCCGACGATGGTCAACTCCGGCTGCAACCCGGTGAGCGCGGAGTCCGGCACGGTCAGTGGGTCCTGGTCGAGCACGACGAGATCCGCCAACCGGCCCGGCGTGAGCGAGCCTTTGTGATGTTCGGCGTGCTCGAAGTAGGCGGCGTTCGCCGTCCAGAGGCGGATCGCCTGTTCGCGGGTGAGGCGGAGGCCGGAGGGGACTTCGGCAAGCGGGTTGGTGGCTACGCCGGTGAAGGTGGCGAGGCCTCGTCGCCAATCCGGGAAGCAGACCGGGGCGTCGGAGCTGTCGGCGACCGGCGCCCCGGCTTCCAGGAGGGCACCGGCGGGGAAGGCCTGGCTCCAGCGTTCCGTTCCTACTGCCGCGCTGATCGTCGCCCCGCTGTAGGTCCTCATCAGGGAGCTTGTGATGACGCCGATCTGGTGCTGTCCCAGGCGGCGGATGGTTTCCGGGGCGAGCAGCGTGCCGTGGATGAGGGCGTGGCGGGCATCGGGCCACGGATCCTGTTGCTGGGCGCGAATTATTCCGTCTGCTGCTGCGTCCGCCGCGCGGTCTCCGGTGACGTGGATCTGCGCCTGGAGGCGGTGACGGTGCACCACTTCGATCAGGTCCAGAAGGTGACTGTAGCGGGCGTGGTCGTCCGCGCCGGGTGTTACGAGGTGGCCGGACGTGCCGTCCGGGTATGGGTCGTGCAGCCAAGCTGTGCCGTGACTGGGGACGCCGTCGGCGAAGAGTTTCACGCCGCCGATCCTGAGCCGGCCGTCGCCGAGACCGGTGGCGACGCCGCTTTGGTCGAGCATGGTCCTCAGACGGTCCAGCGACGTGGTCGGCGAGGGCCAATCCCAGTGGAGCAGGGCGTTGACGCGTACGGTCAGGCGTCCTTGCTGGTGCAGCACGGTGTAGTCACGCAGGAGTTCCGGCCAGACGATCGGGTCCGTCACGCTGGTCACCCCGAGTGTGTTCAGCACACGCATGCCGTCGACGATGGCGTCATGACGTTCCTCTGTGGACAGAGCGGGAATGTGCCGGGTGACCAGTTCTCCGGCGGATTCCAGGAGCATTCCCGTCGGTTCGCCGTCCCTGTCCCGGACGATGACGCCACCGACCGGATCCGGTGTGTCGCGGTCGATGCCCGCCACGCGCAACGCGGCGGTGTTGACCAGGATCGAGTGGCGGGACGCGTGATTCAGCACTGTCGGGACGTCGTCGGTGACGGGATCGATCACTGTGCGGTGTGGCTCGAGGTCCGGGATATTGGCTTCGCGCCAACCCTCGCCGATCAGCCAGCCACCGCGGGGTGAGTGTTCGCGCAGAGCCGCGCGCAGCGCGGGTACCGAATCCACTGTGGTCAGATCGGCGTTGCGGCGGGACTGGCCGAACATGGCGAGGTGGAGGTGCGCGTCGTTGATGCCCGGCAGGACCGCGCGGCCGTCGAGGTCGATGACTCGCGTGTCCGGGCCGATCAGCGCCGTGGCGTCGTCACCGACGGCCGTGATCCGGTCGCCGGTGATGGCCAGTGCGGTGGTGACGGTGAAGTTCTTGTCGACGGTCAGTACTTTGCCGCCGCGCAGCACGATGTCCGGCATGAGTTCGGGGGTCACCATCCTGTTTCCAGTACTCGGTCCAGTGCCGCGGTCAGCTCGTCCGCGTGGGCTCTGGTGAAGGTGAGCGGTGGTTTGATCTTGAGAATGTTCCAGGCCGGTCCGGTCGGGTACACCAGCACGCCTTCCTCCTTCATCCGCTCGCAGACGGTCAACGTCTCGGAAGCGGCCGGTTCCTTGGAGACGCGGTCGCGGACGAATTCCACGCCGCTGTAGAAACCCTGGCCCCTGACATCGCCGATGAGGGAATGCCGCGTGGTGAGTTCACCGAGCCGGTCACGCAGGTACTGGCCGACGGTGAGCGCGTTGTCCTGGAGCTTTTCCTCCTCCATGACGCGCAGCAATTCCAGGCCGACCGCGCAAGCGACCGGGTTCCCGCCGTAGGTGGAGAAGAATCGCCCGGTGCTGTCGAAGGCTTCCGAGATCTCCCGTGTGGTGACCAGCGCCGCCACGGGGAATCCGTTGCCCATGGCCTTGCCCATGGTGACGAAGTCGGGGACCACCCCCTGCGTCTGGAATCCCCAGAACGCCTCGCCGAGGCGGCCGAATCCGACTTGGACCTCGTCGGCGATGGTGAACACACCGCGCTGCCGCGCCGCGTGGTGGATCGGCGCGAGATAGCCGGGCGGCAGCACGATCTGACCACCACCGGCCAGCAGCGCCTCGTACAGGAACGCCGCGGGTATGACCTCGTCCATCGCGTCGACGACATGCCGGGCGTACTTCGCACCGGCGTCCGGATCGTCGTAGCCGTAAGCGCCGCGATAGCGATCCGGTACCGGCGTGGGATGTGTGGTGTCCGGCTTGCCGTAGTGCTTGTACCGCGACGGGCTCACGTCCGCCACGGTGGTGGTGTAGCCGTGGTAGGCGTCGTCGATGATGACGACGTCGTCTCGCCTCGAGATGTATCGGGCCATGCGCAGGGCCAGGTCGTTGGCTTCGCTGCCGGAATTGAGGAAGTACACCACGTCCAAGCCGTCCGGCAGGGTCGCCGTCAAGGCCTCGGCGTACTCGGTCAGAACATCGTAGACGAACCGGCTGTTGGTGTTGAGCCGTCGCAGTTGCCTCGTCGCGGCTTCGACCAGCCGGGGATGACCATGGCCGAGGAGCGTGACGTTGTTCAGGGCGTCGAGATAACCGCGTCCGGTTTCGTCGTAGAAGCGGCAGTCTCTCGCACGCACCATGTTCACCGGTGCGCTGAAGTACGTCGGATGGGTGCGCGGCAGGTGGCGATCACGGCTTTCCAGTGCCCGTTCGGTCGCCGGAGTCCACGCCGTCGCGCCGATCAGCGGGCCGGGGTCGAGCAGCAACTCCCGCCACACCGGCACGTCCTCGTGAGCCACCGAACCTGGAACCCGGCGCCATCCGTCGAGCGGGACGACCGACAGCTGAACGAGCAGCCGCCCGGCCGGCCCGACCTCACCGATGCGCTGCCCTCCGGACATTTCGCCGCCCGCCACCGAAGACAGTCCACTGTAGATCGTCCAAAAGCGGACACCGGGGGCCGGTTCGTGGCGGATCACCAGATCCGCGGCCGGATGCCCGGTCTCCACGGTTCCCGCGATCGGTGCCGACACGGGTGTGCCCGCGGCGACGAACAGGTCGAGCCCGGTTCGAACGGCCCCGTCGTCGGCGAATCGAGGCTCGCCATAGCGGCCTGTCACGGGGCGGCCGTGGACCGCGGCCGCTTCCGCGCCGCGCACCGCCGCCGAGTCGCGCGGATCGACGTCGTCGAACACGGCACTGCCTGCCGACAGGTCGACGGAATTCAGGTCGAGGTCCACAAGGGCGCCGCCGGGATTGGCGGTGAGCCAGGCGGTGACCGCGTCGCGAGCGGGATGTGCCGGCAGTCCGCACGCATGGCGCAGGGTGGCGGTGCCGACGTCGGCGGGCACCTCGGCCAGCACGCGCGCAAGATCGGCGGCGGCGGGTGACCGGTGGCGTGGATCGCCATGGTCCCTGGCGGTGTCGAGCCGCGCGGTGGTGGCCGCGACCGTTGCCGCGCGGACTGCGACCATGGGATACAGCAGGTCCAGTTCGGCTTCGGTCAGCGGGCACGCTCGGTGGTACGCGGTGGTGAGTGCGGCGGCCACGCGGAGTGGCTGGGTCTGACCGCGCATCGCACTGGCCAGGAGTACGGCCAAGTCGGCGACGCGGGCCGTGTGCTGGGCGTCGCCGAAGTCGATCACTCCGATCACCCGCCGCTCACGGCCCGCGCCGACCAGGATGTTGAACGCGTTGAGGTCGTGGTGGACCACACCCTGCGGCAGTGCGGGCAGCTGGTCCAGCCGAGGCACGAATTCGGCCTCCACCAGGCTGATCGCGTCTCGCAGACCCGGATCGGCGACGGCGGACAGCGACTCGGCCAGCGCCGTGGGTGCGTGCGGGAACTCCCAATAGTGCGGCGGTGGCGGCTCGGGGTGCTCCCAGGCGGTGGTCGCCGCGGCGAGCTTGCCCGCCATGGCTCCGATGTCGGCGCTCAGTTCGGCGCTGCGGCTGCCGACCTCGGCCAGCGGCGCGCCCGGCAGCCAGGTGAGCAACCGGGCGACCAGGTCACCGGCCACCGGAACCACCTCACCGACCACCCTGGGCACCGGCAGATCCGGCGCGTGCCGGGCCAGGTGCCGCAGCAAAGCGTCCTGGAACCGCACCGCGGCGAGATCGTCGGCGGAGCACACCTTGAACACGTACTCGGTGCCGGATTCGTCGGCGATCCACAGGTTGCGGTCGGTCTCGCCCGCCAACGGACGAGTGCGCACGGCGGTCACGCCGAAACCGTCGCCCAGCACAGCACGCACCGTGGCGTCGTCGAGGTCGGGAACGCCTGCGGTGATCCGCAGGTACCGGGAGTCGACAGCGGACATCAGAACGCCACCACCGATCGCAGAGCCGAGCCGTCACGCAACGCGTCCAACGCCGACGGCACGCCGCCCAGCCCGATCCGGGCACTGATGAGCGGTTCGAGTTGCAACGTGCCGTCCTGCCATGACCGGATCACGCGTGGATAGTCCCGGTGGATGTCGCTGGAGCCGAACACCGAACCCATCAGACGGCGGCCGTTGGCGTACAGCTCTCGTGCGGTGAACGGCACCACCGCGTCCGGCGCCCCGACGCCGACCACGATGGTGGTGCCACCCCGCCGGGTGGCGTCGTACGCCGCCCGGATGGTGCCGGGAATCCCTACCGCCTCGAAGGCGACGTCGAATCCGTCCCCCTCTGTCAGCGCGCCGATCGCCCCGGTCAGCTCGTCCGGCGAGGCCACGGCGGTCGCGCCCAGCCTCGACGCGAGCTCACGTTTGGCGGCGACCGGATCGACCGCGAGTACTTCGGAGGCACCGGCGGCGCGGGCGGCCTGGACCACGGCCATCCCGACACCGCCGCACCCGATCACCACGGCGCTGTCCCCCTGTCGAAGCGCCGCGGTGTTGCGGACCGCGCCCACGCCGGTCGTGATGCCGCAGCTGACCAGCGCACCGATCTCGAAGGGCACGTCGTCGGGCAGCGCCACCAGGTTGTGCTGTGTCACCACGATCTCCTCGGCGAACGCGCCGCAGCCGGCCTGTGCGGGCACCGGCATGCCGTCCACCAGGAACCGCGGACGCCGGTAACCGGCTGTCATGGCGAACGTGCACAGTTCGGGTTGTCCCCGCCGGCACCACGGGCACGACCCGCACTGCGGCACCCACGACACCATCACCCGGTCCCCCACCGCCACGCCGGTCACGTCCGGGCCGGTTTCGACGACCTCACCGGCCGCCTCGTGGCCGAGCACGACCGGCGGGACGATGCCGAGCCGTCCGGTGGCGGCGGAGAGGTCCGAGTGGCACACGCCTGCCGCGCGTACCCGGACTCGCACCAGGATGTCGATGACGTCGATGGTGGACACGTCGCTCCGGATCTCGATTCCGTCCACTCCGCTGCGTTGCAACACCGCGGCCCGCATCCGTTTCTCCTTTCGGCTCAGCCGGTTTGCCATGTCGTCCACGCCTGGACGACCCGGGTGTAGTTGCCGGTCCACCAGTCCGCGTCGATGAACACCGTGTCGGCCGCGCGTTCGGGGCTGAGCACGTCGATCTGCCGTTGGAGGTCGTTCAGGCCCGCTGCGGCTCGGGTGTTGGCGGCACCCGCGCCGGACAGTTCGGCGAACTTCGCGCCCTGTTCCGGGCCGGAGGCGTACTTGATCAGTTCCTGTGCCTTTTCCTTGCGCTGGCTGCCTTTCGGCACCACGAAGACGTCCCAGGTCACCGGGACCTTGGCGGGAACGCGTTTCCACTGCGTGCCACCGGCTTTCAGCGTGGAGTAGGCGCGTGCGCTGACGATCAGCGCCATGTCGGCCTGGTTGTCCACCATGACCTGCTGTTGCTGGCCGTAGGTCTGGGCGAGTGTCAGGTCGCCGCGGATCCTGCCGTACGTCCGCAGCGCGCGGTCCATGTCCAGCGGATACAGCCGGTCGACGGGCACGCCGTCGGCGAGCAGTGCGGCTTCCAGCTGACCGGTGGACGGATCCTTGGCGTACACGACACGTTTGCCGGGGAACTTCCCCGGGTCGAAGAAATCCGCGAGGCCGGTGGGCGGGTCGGCGCCGTACGTCTTCTCGTTGTACATCAGCACCAGGCCGAAAAAGGCCGCGGGCACACCGCAGTCGGACAAGGTCCCGGCCGGGAAGCTGTCCTTCAGCGGGCCGACGTCGATCTTCTCCAGCAGTGTTCCACAGTGCTCGCGTGCCAGGAACGCGTCCGTGTCGACGACATCCCAGGTGACCCGGCCCGCTTCCACCATGGCGCGGAGTTTGGCGTTGTCCGACGGGCCGTCCAGCACCACCTTGACGCCGGTTTCCTTCTGGTACGGCTCCAAGAACGCCTTCTGCTGCCCGTCCTGGTACGCCCCTTTGCCGTACGACACGAACGTCAGCGACTCGCCGTCTCCACCGGTGCCGCACGACGCCAGCAGCAGGGCGGCAACGGCCACCAATCCCAGTCGTCGCACGATTCATCCTCCTTGAACGCTGGTCTGGTGACTCGGACTCCAGCTGGTGATCACCGGTTCGCCGGGCGCGGCGGGCAGCGAGGACCCGGCCGGCCGCATCGCGGATCCTTCGGTGCCGTCGTCGAAGCGCAGCCCGATCCGGTGGTGGTTGCCGACATAGACGACCTCGGTGATCACGGCTTTGCGGCGTTGATGCCCGGCCGGCACGCTGTCCGGCCCGGGGTGCAGGTCCAGCCGCTCCGGCCGGACCAGGATCGCCCGCTCGTGGTCGTCACCGTCTTCGGTGAACACATTGGACTCGCCGAGGAACCTGGCCACGAACAACGTCGATGGTCGCTCGTACAGATCAGTGGGTGTGCCGACCTGTTCGACCTTGCCGTTGTTGAACACGGCGATCCGGTCGGACAGGGTCAGCGCCTCCTCCTGGTCGTGGGTGACGAACAGGAACGTCATGCCCAGCTCCCGGTGCATCCGGGCGATCTCCCTGCGCAGCTGGTCGCGCAGCTTCTTGTCCAGCGCGCCGAGAGGTTCGTCCATCAGCAGCGCGCGGGGCTGGTACACCACGGCACGCGCCAGCGCGACGCGTTGCTGCTGGCCGCCGGAGAGCTGGCGAGGCAGCCGGTCGGCGCAGTCGGACAGCCCGACCAGTGTCAGCGCCTGCTCGACGCGTGTGCGGATCTCCGGCTTGGACACCGCGCGTTGCTGCAGCGGGAACGCCACGTTCTTGGCCACGGTCAGGTGCGGGAACAGCGCGTACTGCTGGAACACCACGCCGAGGTCGCGCTTGTGCGGTTTGAGGCCGCTGATGTCCTTGCCGTCGACGCAGATCGAACCGCTGGTCAGCGGGACGAAACCGGCGATCATCGACAGTGTGGTGGTCTTGCCGGAACCCGACGGTCCGAGGAAGGTCATGAACTCGCCCGGCGCGATGTCCAGCGAGACGTCGTCGACCGCGGGACGGGGCAGCCCGGTGAACACTTTGGACACTCCGGAGATCCGGATGCCGTGGCTTACGGAAGGATTCATGCGTCGCTCCGGCGTCGGCGGATGAGTTGGGGCAGCAGCAGTGCCGCGGTGGTGACCACGACGATCAGGCTGGACGCCGCGGCGATGGTCGGGTCGATCTCCAGCGTGATCGAGTCGTACATCTGGACCGGCAAGGTGCGGGTGTCCGGTGTCTGCAGGAACAGCGCGATCACCACTTCGTCGAAGGAGGTGACGAACGCGAACACGAAGCCGGAGGCGATGCCCGGTGCCAGCAGCGGCAGGGTGATCCGGTGGACGATGGTCCAGCCGGACGCGCCGAGGCTGGCGGCGGCTGTCTCGACCGTGCGGTCGTATCCAGCGAGGCTGGCCGACACGGAGGTGACCACGAACGGCACCGCCAGCACGGTGTGCGCCAGGACGAAACCGATGAGTGTGCCGTTGAGATGCCAGCGCAGGAACGTGGCGTAGATGGCGATCGCGACCACGATCCCGGGCACGATCATCGGCGCCATCATGGCCGAGCGCAGCATTTCCCGGCCAGGGAACCGGCCCCGGTCCAGCCCGATCGCGGCGGCCACGCCGATGACCGTGGCGAGCACGGCCGTCAGCACCGCGGCCTGGACCGACGTGAGCACGGAGTCCATCCACTGCGTGGAGGAGAAGAACTCCTCGTACCAGCGCAGTGACCATTCCTTCGGCGGAAACTCGAACGTCCGGCCGGCGCCGAGGCTCATCGGGATGACGACGAGCGTGGGAGCGAGCAGCAGCACGGCGACCGCGACGACCCACAGCCGCAGGCCCCAGCCGATCTTCCGTTTCGCGCTGCCCGGTTTCGTCCTAGGCACGGTCCACCGCCTGGTTCAACGCGGTCGCGGGACGGGCGATCCGCCTGACCGCGAACAGCACGACGAGGGTCACGACCAGCAGCACCGTGCCCAGCGCGCCCGCGCCGGGGAAGTCGAGCAGATCACCGACCCTGGTCTCGATCACCTGGGACACCAGTGACTGCTGCGGGCTGCCCAGCAGCGCGGGCGTGACGAAGAACCCGAGCGTCACGATGAACACCAGGCTGAAGCCGGACACCACGCCCGGCAGCGACAGCGGGAGGTAGATCCGGGCGAAGGACTTCGGCCTCGAAGCTCCCAGGCTGGTGGCCGCGTCCATCAGCTTCAGGTCGATGGTGTTCATGGTGCTGTACAGCGGCAGCACCATGAACGGCAGCATCACCTGGACCATCGCCACGGTCACGCCGGTGACGCTGCCCAGCAGCACCACGCCGTCGATGCCGATCGCGGAGAAGAACCGGTCGATCAGCCCGCCGCGCTGCTCGAGCAGATACCAGGCGAAGTTGCGGGCCATCACCGACGTCCAGAACGGCAGCAGCACCAGCACGGTGAGCACCGCCCGCATGCGGTGGGAGACCCGGGTCATCGCGTAGGCGTACGGGTACGCGATGACCAGCGTCGTCAAGCCGACGATCAACGCGGTCCGCAGCGTGCGCAGGAGCACGGTGATCGAGACGCCGTCGGTGAACAAGGCGGAGTAGTTGTCCAGCCCGACCGTCGGTTCGGTGAAACTGCGCCACACGATGATGGCGAGCGGGTAGAAGAAGAACACCAGCAGCACCGCGATCGCGGGCAGCAGGATCCATCCCGCCACCGGCCGGCGGTGGCGCCTCGGCGGCACGTCCGCCGGCCCGGTGTCGGGCAGGGTGTCCGGCATGGTCTGAGTCATCGGCGTCATCCCGCCAGCCATTTGCTGAACCGCGCGGTCACCGCGTCGAAGTTCTGTGCCCACCACTTCGCGTTCCCGAGCACCACCGTGTGTTCGTGCTCCGGCGAGAACGCGTCGATGCGGCGCTGGACGTCGTCGAGCTTCGGCGTGGCGTTCTGGTGCGCCGACTGGACCGAGGCGAGTTCGGAGAACTTCACCGCCTGCTCCGGTTTGCTGGCGAACGCGATGAACTTCATGGCCTGCTCGCGGTTCGGTGAGCCTTTGGGCACGACGAGGTCGTTCCAGTTCACCATGGTCTTGTCCCACACCGTCTCGAACGGCGCACCCGCCTTGAGCGTCTGGTAGGCCCGTGCCGTCGAAACGAGCGCCAAGTCGACTTGACCGTCCACCATGGACTGCTGCATCTGTCCGTAGGTCTTGGCGAACGTGGTGATCGGCTTGATCACGTCGAGCTTGCGCAGGGCGCGTTCGACGTCCAACGGGTACAGCCGCGCGGCGGGTACGCCGTCGGCCAGCAGCGCGTACTCCAGCAGGCCGGTCGCGACGTCCGGCGGCACGATCCTGCGGCCGGGAAAGCGCACCGGATCGAAGAAGTCCGCGATCGTCGTGGGTTTCGTGCCGGTGAACTTCCTGGTGTCGTACATGAAAAGGATGCCGTAGTAGAACGCGGGGACGCCGCATTCGCTGACCGTCTCCGGCCGGAACGCGGAGCGGTCGATCACGGAGAAGTCCAGCTTCTCGACGTACTTCCCGCAGTACTGCTCGGCGGCGGCGGCGCTGGTGTCGACCACGTCCCAGGTGACGTTGCCCGCCTCGACCATGGTGCGCAGCTTGGCCTCGTCCACTGGGCCGTCGTTGCGGAACTTCGTCCCGGTCCGGTCGGTGTACGGCTGCTGCCACGCGATCTTCTGGTTGTCCTGAAAGGAGCTTCCGGTGGACACGAACGTGAGTGACGGTTCAGCCGGCCCGCTCCCGCCACACGCGGTCGCGAGGAGCAGGACCAGTGCCAGGCAACCGGTTGTTCTGATACGGCGCACGGCGACCTCCGAAGTCGGCGTTGACTCTTCTGATCAGTTCCCGGCTGCCCGCACGTGGGTGGACACGACATCGACCAGGGTGTCGGCTTGCTCGTCGGTGATGACCAACGGCGGCGAGATGACGATGTTGCTGCCCGCGGCACGGATGATCACCCCGTCCGTTCGTGCTCCGGCCTGCACGCTCGCGGCGTCGCGGTCGAGCTCGATGCCGAGCATCAGGCCGACGCCCCGCACCTCGCGGACGTGATCGAGCCCGGCCAGCGGTGCGAGTCCGTCCATGACGCGGGCGCCGACCGTCTTGGCGCGTTCCAGCAGGCCTTCGCGTTCGAGGATGTCCAGATTGGCCAGTGCGACGGCGGCGCCGACCGGGTGGCCGTTGTAGGTGAAACCGTGCGAGAACAGGGCGCCATCGGCCAGGTCCAGCACGCGCCTGCCGATCAGGACCGCGCCCATCGGGATGTATCCGCTGGACAGGCCCTTGGCGGTGACGATCATGTCCGGTTCGATCCCGTAGTACTGGGCGGCGAACCAGTGGCCGACGCGGCCGAATCCGGTCACGATCTCGTCCAGGATCAACAGGATGTCGTGGCGGCGCAGGACTTCCTGGACGCGGGGCCAGTAGTCCGCTGGCGGCGGGACCATGCCGCCGACGCCGAGCACCGGCTCGCCGATGAACGCGGCGATGCGGTCCGCACCCAGCTCGGCGATCTTGTTCTCCAGCTCGGCGATCAGCGTGTCGGTGTCGTGGTCGAGGCGGTGAGGCTTACCGAGGAACTCCACGTCCGGCAGCAACGGCCCGAATCCGGTGCGGAGCCGGTCGATGCCGGTGGCGGCGAGTGATCCGCCGCCCATGCCGTGGTATCCGGCGGTCCTGGCCAGGATCACCGTCCGCTGTGGACACCCGGCGTTGTACTGCGCCAGCCGAGCCAGTTTGATCGCGGTCTCGTTGCCCTCGGAGCCGCCGTTGGTGAAGAACACGCGCTCGATCCCGGCGGGTGCGAGCTTCAGCAGCCGGTCGGCCAGCCGGATGGCCGGTTCGTTGGAGTAGTCGTTGAACGAGGAGTAGAACTCCAGCCGCTCGATCTGGGCGGCCGCCACGGCGGCCAGTTCCTTGCGGCCGTGGCCGACCGGGCATTGCCACAGGCCGCACGTTCCGTCCAGATAAGCCTTGCCCTGTACGTCCCAGAGCATCGCGCCCTCACCCCGGTCGAAGATCACCGGAAGGTCCGGGGCGCCGATCGTCGTGTGCGGGTGGATGATGCCGCCCATGTCCATCGCTTCGAGTGTGGTCATGCCCGCCGTCCCTCACAACTTGATCGTGAACGCTTCGGCCGCCGCTCTCACCGCGGCTCTGGCGGCTTAGTCTCACTCCCGCTGTTGTCATTGTCAACACCTGAACCGTGACACTGCCCCGTTTCTCGCCTCCGCCAGGAGAGGAAGCTCGAACGCCAGTTCCCGGCCGTACGCCGCAGGCCGTGGATCCGGCGTGAAAACGCCCCGGCAGCGCCGCGCTGAAGTCAGCTGTTGACACTATCAACAGGCGTCTGTCACGCTCGGCGCCATCGCCGTCCACCCGAAACGCGGCCCTGCCCTCCACGGTGGACAGACCTCCCTTGAGCTGCGAGGAGCTTCCATGAATCGGTTGAGCAGACGCGGGGCGATACTGGCTGCCGCGACCGCGGCCGTCGCGCTGCCCGCTGCCACGCCGGCGGTCGCCGGCGCCGCACCATGCGGATCGCTACAGCCCGAGCCCATCCCGGCCCCCGTGCCCGCCAGGGAAGGTTTCCTGGACGTGCCCGGCGCGCGGTTGTGGTTCTGGGACACCGGCGGCCACGGCCCCGCCGTCGTACTGGTGCATCCGGGCAGCGGCAGCGCGTTGTCCTGGCCCTACCAGCAGCCCGTGTTCGCCAAGGCCGGATACCGGGTGATCGCCTATTCGCGGCGTGGGCACTACAACTCCTCGATGCCCGAACCGGGCGATCCGGGTGTCGGCGCCGACGACCTGCACGCGCTGGCCGATCACCTGGGCCTGCGGCGGTTCCACCTGCTCGGCGCGGCACTGGGCGGCTACTACGCCACGGACTATGCCTTGTCGCACCCGGAACGGTTGCTCAGCCTGGTGATCGTGAGCAGCTTCATGGGCATCTCGGATCCCGAGTACCTGCGGGTGACCGAATGGCTGCGGCCGCCGGGCTTCTCGGACATGCGGCACGACTTCCTGGAGCTCAGCCCGTACTACCGGGCCGCCAATGAAGCGGGCGCCCGCGAGTGGCTGGCGATCTCGGACAAATCGCTGGGTGGGCACGACGTCGAGAGCCAACAGCTGTCCCAGCCGATCAGCTGGGCACGACTGGAGACCTTGAAGGTGCGCACGCTGCTGATCGGCGGGGACGCGGACCTTTATCTACCGCCGCCGATCCTGCGAATGATCACGGCACATCTGCCGGACAGCAGCTCGATCATCTACCGCAAGGTCGGGCACTCGGCGGGTTGGGAGCGGCCCGGCGAGTTCAACCGTGACGTGCTGAAGTTCCTGTCCGGCGGGCGGTTCCCGCACGAGATCTGCCGGTGAGTGGGAACATGTGCTCGCCTCGCCGGGAACCGGGGAGGCGAGCACATGTTCTCAGAGCTTGATCGCGACCGACTTCGTCTCCAGGAACGCCTCGATGCCCTCGGCGCCACCTTCCCGTTCCTGGCCGCTGTTGTGCATGCCGCCGAAGGGCAGTTCCGGGCGGACCGGAGCCGGGTCGTTCAGGCCGATGACGCCGAAGTGGAGCCGATCCATCGCGGTCCAGAGCCGGGCCAGGTCCTTGCCGAACAGGTACGCGGCGAGCCCGTAGTCGGTCGCGTTCGCGCGGCGCACGGCTTCCTCGTCGGTGTCGAACGTGTACACCGGCAGCACCGGCCCGAAGGTTTCCTCCCGGCTGATGAGCATGTCGTCGCGGACTCCCGTGAGGACGGTCGGCTCGTAGAAAGCGCCTTTCAGCTCCGCAGGGCCGGACCACCGCTTGCCTCCGGCACGGACCTCCGCGCCGCCGTTCACGGCGTCTTCCACGTGCCGTTCGACCTTGTCCAGCGCGGTGTGGTCGATCAGCGGGCCGACGGTGGTGCCCTCGGCGGCTCCGCGGCCGAGGCGCAGGCTCGCGACCTTCTCGTCGATCAAGGCGAGCAGTTCGTCGTGGACGGACCGGTGGACGAACAACCGGTTGATCGCGATGCAGCTCTGTCCGGCGTTGGCGAACTTCGCCGCCACCACACCCGCCGCCGCGGCGGGCAGGTCGGCGTCGGCGAAGACGATCGCGGGCGAGTGCCCGCCCAGTTCCAGAGAGGTGCGCCGCAGGTGCGTGGTGATGCCGCGGAGCAGGCTGAGACCGACCTCGGTGGAGCCGGTGAAGCTCACTTTCCGCAAACGCGGGTCGGCCAGCAGCGCTCCCGCGACCTCGGCGGGCCGGGAGGTCGTGATCGATTGGAGCACTCCGGCGGGCAGGCCGGTGTCCTGCAGGACGCGCACCAGCTCGGTGGCGATCAACGGCGTCTGCTCAGCCGGCTTGACCACGAGCGGCGAACCCGCCGCCAGTGCCAGGCCGACCTTGCGGACGAGCATGCTCGCCGGGAAGTTCCACGGCGTGATGGCCAGCGCCGGTCCGACCGGAGCCGTCACCACCAGGCCGGGACCGTTCGGCGCGGACGGCAGAATTCGCCCGCCCGCCCGGCGCGCCTCCTCCGCGCTCCACTCCAGCATGCGCGCGCAGCCGAGAAGTTCACCACGCGCCTCGGCGAGTGGCTTGCCGTTCTCACTCGTCAGCAGCGGCGCCAGGGTCTCGAGCCCGGTGCGGATCGCGGCCGCGGCCCGGCGAAGGTAGCCGCCGCGTTCCTCCACGGTGACGGCACGCCAGGTGTCGAACGCCGCGCAGGCCGCGTCCAGCGCGGCTCGCGCGTCTTCCGCGGTGCCGTCGGCCACCCGGCCGACCGGTTCCAGCGTCGCCGGGTCCAGGACCTCGAAGGATGCACTGCCCTGCCGCCATTGCCCGTCGATCAGCAAGGTCGCCCCGGAGTCCGCCGACATCGCCCAACCCTTCGTCGATCACGCCGTTTCCGGCCTTGGCCGCATCATGCCGCCGCACTGTTGTTATTGTCAACAGATGAACCCAGCTCGGGATTTCCTCGGAACCGCCGCCGGTCGGCGAACACGGACCGGCGTCGAACGCCTACAGTGCACGACATGAAGTCCACGTCAAACGCCTCGCCGGACCCCGACCCGCCGGAGCGGGCCGACACGGAGCAGGCCCTTCCGGAACGGGCCCGGTCGCGACCGTCGGACCGGCTGCCGATCCACGGCCTGCTGTCCTACCGGCTCAGCCGGGTGGCCAACGCGATGTCCCGCAGCGCCGCACTGCGCTACCGGCGCGAATTCGACGTCAGCCTCGGCGAATGGCGGACCATCGCGCTACTCGGCGCGGACGCCCCGCTGACGCTCAACAAGCTGGCCCGACTGGCCGCACTGGACAAGGCGCAGATGAGCCGAGTGGTCGCCAAGCTCAGCGACCGCGGCCTGGTGCTGCGCGAACTGGGCGCCGGGCGGACCACGCAACTCACCCTGACCCGCAAGGGTGCCGCGCTCTATCGCGGCCTGATCAGCGCGGCCAACGAGCGCGACGAGGCATTCCTCGTCTGCCTCACCGACCAGGAGCGCCAGGTTCTGGACTCGGCACTCGCCAAGCTCGGCACACTCGCCAGAGCACTCGAACGCGCCGAGGAGCGATAACCGGCTCACTGTTGACATTATCAACACCCTTCTGACACGCTCGCACCATCGTTGTCGTCAGGAGGTGCGGCCGATGGCCGACCGTGTCACGATCTGCGAGTGCTTCGCCCGCGACGGGTTGCAGCACGAGCCGGATTTCGTCCCTACGGACACCAAGCTGTCCGCCATCGGCGCGTTCGTCGCGGCAGGCTTCCGCCGCGTCGAGGCGACCAGTTACAGCCACCCGGACCGCGTGCCCGCGTTCCGCGACGCCAGCGACCTGCTGGCCCGGTTGCCGCGCGGAACGGGGGTCTCCTTCAAGGCGACCTGTCCCAATCCGCGCGCCGTCCACCGGGCACTGGCCGATCTGGACGCGGGGAACGGCGCCGACGAGCTGAGCCTGCTCGTCTCGGCGACCGAGAGCCACACCGAGCGCAATCTGCGGACCACCCGCGCTCGGCAGTGGGAGAACGTCGAGGAGATGGTGCGCCTGACCGGCGGCCGGTTCACCTTGGTCGGCGTCATCTCGATGGCGCTGGGATGCCCGTTCGAGGGCCACGTGGATCCCGGGCGGGTGGTGGACGACTTCGGCCGGTTCGCCGAACTCGGCGTTTCGCTGGTGACCGTCGGCGACACCACGGGCCTGGGCGTACCGACCACGGTCGGGCCGCTGTTCGCCCGGCTGGCCAAGGAATTCCCGGACGTGCCCGCCGTGGCGCATTTCCACGACACCCGGGGAACGGCACTCGCCAACTGCGTCGCGGCGTTGGACGCCGGCTGCCGGTACTTCGACAGCGCGTTCGGTGGCGTGGGAGGGCATCCGGCGCGGATCGGGTACGGCAGTGGCCTGACCGGCAACACCTGCACCGAAGACCTGGTCGCCATGTTCGAGGCCATGGGCGTCGGCACCGGCTTGGACCTCGATCTGCTGATGGCCGCGTCCGCCCGGTGCGAGGAGGTGCTCGGCCGTCCACTGCACAGCATGGTCGCGCGTGCCGGGCTCGGTTCGGGAGCCACCCATGACAGCTGAGGAGACCATCGTGCGCCAGGAAGTGGTATTGCGGGAGGACCACGGCCCGGTCCGGGTGATCCGGCTCAACCGGCCGGACAAGCACAACGCCCTCAACACCGAGTTGACCACGGCCCTGCTGGACGAATTGCTCGACGCGGACGCGTCCGACTCGGTTCGCGCGGTGGTGCTCGCCGGCGAGGGTCGCAGTTTCTGCGCCGGCGCCGACATCACGGAGTTCGCCGGGCTGACCCCGGATCACCAGGACGCCGTGGTGCGCCGCGCGGAGCTGACCGCCCGCAGCCAGCTTCTGCCGCAGCGGCTGAACAAACCGATCGTCTCGGTGGTCTGGGGCGCGGCACTCGGCGGCGGCGCGGGGCTGGCGATCGGCTGCGACATGATGGTGGTGACCGAAGACGTGAAATTCGGCTATCCCGAACTGAAGCATTCCCTGGTGCCCGCCATCGTGATGACCGGGCTGCAACGCCAGATCGGCCGCAAACTCGCGTTCGAGATGATCAGCCACGGCAAACTGCTCGGCGCCGCGGACCTCGTCCGGCTCGGCCTGGCCAACCGGTGCGTCGGGCGTGACGAAGCGCTCGGCGCCGGGATCGAGATCGCCGCCAAGTGGAGCGAACCGTCCCCAGCGGCGATGGCCGCCACCAAGGACTTGTTCTACCGTGTCGCCGACCTGCCGGTGGACCAGGCCATGCGGGCCGGGCAGGACGTCAACGCGATCATGCGTGGTTTTCGGGGCTGATGACGCGTGCTTCCCTTGTCCGGTATCACTGTTCTCGACTTCTCCCGGGTGCTCGCCGGCCCGATGGCCACTCAGGTCCTCGCCGAACTGGGCGCGGACGTGATCAAAGTGGAGCGGCCGGGATCCGGCGACGAGTCACGGCTCATGCAGCCCGTGCTGCCCAGCGGCGAAAGCGCCTACTACTTCGCGTTCAACCGCGGCAAACGGTCGGTGGTCATCGATCTGAAGACCGACAGCGGCCGGCGCCTGGCCGCCGGTTTGGCCGCGACCGCGGACGTCGTGGTGGAGAATTTCCTCCCCGGCGCGATGGACCGTCTCGGCCTTGGTTACTCGCAGTTGTCGGCGGCCAATCCCGGTTTGGTGTACGTGTCCTGCACCGGTTTCGGGCAGCACGGGCCGTATTCCGACCGCAAAGGGTATGACACCGTGTTCCAGGCGTTGTCCGGGCTGATGGCGCTGACCGGGCATCCGGACTCGCCGCCCGCCAAGGCCGGTGTTCCCGTCGCCGACCTCACCTCCGGGCTGTGGATCGCGATCGCCGTGCTCACCGGCCTGGTCGGCCGTGGCGGCACCGGCGCGGGGAGGCACCTTGACTTGTCGATGATGGATGTCCAGGTCAGCCTGCTCGCCCTTGCCGCGGCCCGGTTGTTCGCCTTGGACGAGGACCCGCGCCGCACCGGCACCGAGCATCCCGGCCGGGTGCCCTCGGCCGCGTTCGGTTGTGCTGACGGCAAATGGCTCCACATCAGTTGTAGTGACCAGCACTGGCTACCGCTGTGCGAAACGGTGGAGGTGCCCGATCTGGCCGAGGACATGGATTTGCGGCACAACGCCGGCCGATTGGCGCGGCGGGAGTGGGTGATGTCCGCACTGACCGCCGCGTTCGCCCGGCGACCGCGCGCCGAGCTGGCGACGGCTCTACGGGCGGCCGGTGTGCCGGTCGGTGAGGTGAACACGGTGAGGGAAGTCCTCGCCGACGAGAACACGGTGGCGCGCGGGATGGTCGGCGGCTTCGAGCATCCGGTGGCCGGTACGTTCCCGGCGTTGCGCACTCCACTTCGGATGTCCGATGTGGAGGAATATGGTGCGTTGCCCGTCGGGACTCCGCCGAAACTGGGTGCGGACACCGGCGGCGTGCTGCGGGACCGGCTGGGGCTGAGCGATGACGAGATCGACGCGTTGCGGCAGGAAGGGGCGATCGGGTGACACGATTCGACATCGGCACCGAGGTGCTGCTGGACGTCGTCGACGGAGTGGCGACCGTCGTGCTCAACCGGCCGGAGGCCCGCAATGGCCTCAACCTGGCGATGTGCCTTGCCCTGCGGGACACATTCGAACATCTCGACTCCGCCGAGGACGTGCGGGTGGTGGTGCTGCGGGCCAGGGGGCCGGCGTTCTGCGCGGGAGCGGACCTCAAGGAGCGCACCGGGAGGGACTCGGCCTGGGTGCGCCGCAGGCGGCAGGCGTCCTTCGCCGCCTACGAGGCGATCGAGCGATGCGCCAAACCGGTGGTGGCGCTGGTGCACGGCGCCGTGGTCGGTTCCGGCGGAGAGATCGCGATGAGCTGCGACTTCGTCGTCGCCTCCACCGACACGACGTTCCGCTTCCCGGAACCGCACTGGGGTACGGTCGGCGCCACGCAACGGCTGCAGCGCGTGATCGGCCGTCACCGGGCCAAGGAACTGCTGTTCACCAACCGGACGATGGCCGCCACCGAAGCGCATCGGGTCGGTTTGGTGGCGCGACTGGTCGAACCGACGGAACTGGACGCGGCGGGGAGGACGGTGGCGGCGGAGATCACCAAGGCTCCCCCGCTGTCGATGGCTTTGACCAAACAAGCGGTCGACCTGGGCGCGGAGACGGACTTGGACCGCGGCATCAGGATCGAGATGGCCGCGATCGAGCGCAACCTCGCGGAAGGCGGGTGGCGGAGGGGCGTGGCGGACTTCACCGACTCCGTCAAGGCGGCTGAAAAGGATCGGGAGGCCTGATGGAGCTGACTGGGATCTGTCCACTCACCACGGACGAGGCGCTGCGGCGCGCCGTGACCATCGCGCCCGACGTGGAAGCCGTGGTGACCGCGCACAGCCGGATCACGTACGCGGAATTGGCTGCCGAGGTGGCCCGTCTCCGGTCGGCTCTCGCGGGCGCGAGCGTGCGGCACGGTGACCACGTCGGTGTCTGCGTGGGCAACGGGCCGCGGTGGGTGGCGTTGTTCTTGGCGATCAGCTCGCTCGGCGCGGTGACCGTGCCGATCAACACCCGGCTCAAATCCGCGGAACTCGGCTACGTCCTGCGTCAATCCAAGGTCAGCGTGTTGTTCCTGGCCGACTCGGTACTGACCGCCGGCCTGGCCGGGATCCTGCGTGAAGCCTGTCCTTCGGTCGACACCGGCCTGCCCGATCCCGGTTTGCCCGACCTGCGCCGCGTCGTCGTGATCGGCGACCACGTACCCGCGGCGGCCGGTACGTGGGACGAGTTTCTCGCCGCGGCCACCGAACCGGTTCCGGCCACCTGCTCCCCCGACGACGTGCTGCTGGTCCAGTACACGTCAGGCACCACATCCTATCCCAAGGGCGTGTTGCTGACACACCGGAACATGTGCGCGAACGGCTTCTTCTCCGGCGGCCGGGTCGGTTTGCGCACCGGCGACCGGTTCCACACCGCGCGGCCGTTCTTCCACGTCGCCGGGACGACGCTGTCCATCCTGGCGTGCCTGCAGCACGTGGCGACCGTGGTGGCGATGGAGAAGTTCGAGGCCGGCGAGGCCCTGCGGCTGTTCGAGGCCGAGCGGTGCACGCACTTCTCCGGAAACGACACGATCGCCTTGATGTTGCTCAACCACCCGGACCGACCGCATCGGAGTCTGGTGCTGCGCGGTGCCTGGCTGGCCGCGTCGCCGTCGGTCGTGCGGCGGGTGATCGACGAACTCGGCGCGCGGGAATGCGTTGTTGGGTATGGGCTTTCCGAAGCTTCACCGAACGTGGCCCAGTCGGCGTGGTGGGAACCCGACGAGGTCCGGTCGGCGGCTCTCATGCTGCCCCAGCCCGGTGTCGAGGTCCGCATCCGGGACGTCTCCTCCGGCGTGGACTGCCCGGCGGACGTCGACGGTGAAATCGTGGTGCGCGGCTGGAACGTCATGCGCGGGTACCTCGGCCTGCCCGAGGACACGGCGGCGGCGTTGGACCCCGACGGCTGGCTGCACACCGGCGACCTCGGCCGACTGGACGAGAACGGCAGGCTGGAGTTCGCTGGCAGGCTCAAGGACATCATCCGCGTCGGCGGCGAGAATGTGGCACCGGCCGAGGTGGAGAACATGCTGCACCAGCATCCGAAGATCCGTCAAGCGGTAGTGGTCGGCGTGCCAGACGACCGGCTGGTCGAAGTGCCGTTCGCGTTCGTGGTCCTCAACTACGGCTGCACCGCCACACCGATCGAACTGATCGGCTGGGTCAAGTCGCGGCTGGCCGGGTTCAAGATCCCGCGGCAGGTCCACCTGGTCGACGGATTCGAGCAGTTCGGCATGACCGAGAGCTCGAAGGTGCGCAAACAACCCTTGGCCGAGCACGCGGTGAAGCTGTTGGAGGCCGGGAAATGAAGATCCGCACACCGGCCACCGACCTGCTCGGCATCGATCTGCCCATCGTGCAGGCCGGGATGTCGTGGGCATCGTCCGCTTCGGCTTTGCCGTTGGCGGTGTCCTCGGCGGGCGGGCTCGGCGTGGTGGCGGCCGGTCCGATGCGGCTACCCGACCTCAGCCGCGTCCTCGACGAGGTGGAACACGGCACGGACCGGCCGTTCGCGGTGAACCTGCCGCTGTACCGGCGCGGCGCCGACGAGGTCATGGACCTGCTGGTGGCCCGGCGGCCGCGGGTGTTGATCGCGTCCCAAGGCGGTCCGCGACGCTATCTGTCACGATTCCGGGATGTGGGCACGATCTGCTTGCACGTGGTCACCGGTGTCGAGCACGCGGTGAAGGCCGCCGAGGCCGGTGTCGACGGGCTGGTGGTCGTCGGTGCCGAGGCCGGTGGACATCCGGCGCCGAACCAGGTGTCCACTTTGGTCGTCGTCCGCGCGGTCGCTGCGGCGGTGCCGCAGTTGCCGGTGATCGCCTCCGGTGGCTTCGCCGACGGCGCGGGCTTGGCCGCCGCTCTGGCCCTCGGGGCCGGCGCTGTGCAGTTCGGCACGCGCTTCCTCCTCAGTGCGGAGGCGAACGTGCACCGGGCGTATCAGGAGTCGGTGCTGCGGGCAGGTATCGACGGCACCCGCCTGGTCGGGCGTGATCTCGGTCCGGTCCGTGCACTGGCCAACGAATTCGTCGAGCGGATGGTCAAGCTCGAGGAGAACGGCGCCGACCTGGAAGCCCGGCGTGCCGAGTTCACCAGGTCGACGCTGCGCATGGCCGCACACGAGGGCGACGTGGTGCACGGCAAGGTCGAGGCAGGCCAGTCTGCCGGACTGATCGACTCGATCCTCCCCGCCGGTCAGATCGTCCGCCTGCTCGCCGAAGAGTACGCCGCGACCCTCGGCCGCCTGCCTCAACCGGAGTAGCGGTACCTGCACGGCTCGATGACCCAGTGGCGCGACAGCCGCCCGGGGACGTCGACGATGCCCGAAGATTCCCACACGACGACCTAGATTCCTGTCTGGTGGAACAGCGGTTTCGTGGTGGCGAGCACCGTGTCCGGGGAAGCGGACGGCCCCCAGCCCGGACTGGGACATCCTCATCGTCGGCCGCAGCGTCATCGACGCCCTGGACCCCCGCCACCGCGGCCACACATCTCGTCGACCTCGTCCGCCGTACCGAAAGGCACCGATGAACATCGCTCCCCTGCACCAGAACGACATCCCCGACGTCATCGCCCTCATGCAACTCGGAGCCCCCTACATCAGCCCCCGAACCCCCTCCGACTACTGGCTCTACGCCACCCTCTTCTCCAGCACCTGCCCCCTCGCCCGGGTCGGACACCAACTCGCCGGCGCGATCATGGCCTTCCGTAGCCAAGACACCCCCGACGACCTCTACCTGCAGGACGTCATCACCCACCCCGAACACCGGCGCACAGGCATCACCTCCGCACTCCTCAGCCACATCCGAGACCGCGGCCGCACCTTCGGTGCACGCCGCCTTTACCTCACCTCCGAACCCGGCAACAGCACCGCCCACACCACCTGGACCCGCCTCGGCTTCACCAACATCACCGGCGACACCACCATCAACGGCATCTCCGTCATCTCCCACTACAAAGGCCCCGGCAAACACCGCGCCGTGTACGAACAACTCCTCTGAGCTGCTGCAGGTGCCAGGGGCCGATCAATTCAGAGACCCACCCGTCCACAGACCAACGCGCGAGAGTTCGGCGCCGTCGGCGTCGCGGACCTACACTGATCGCGCTTGACCGACGGCGATTTCGACAACCACGCACGGCGCTCTACGGACAGCGACATCGGCCGTGCCTGCCTTGGAGGTGCTGTGTCATGAACATGCCGGACAGGAACGCGAGACGCACCGAGGACCCCACCCGCCTGGATCTGCATCCCGCGGACCCGCCGCCTGCCCCCGCCGCACCGGAATACCCGCAACGGCGGGCTCCGGAGACCGTCGTGGAGGACGGCGTGGTCGACCCGCGGCGACGGCGGGCTCGGGTCGTGAGTGTGGTGTGCACCGTGATCAACGTCGTATGCGGGTTCTTCGCCGTGATACTCGCCTTGCACATCGTGCTCGTCATCGGCGAGGCCAACCCCGCCAACGGGTTCGCGGCGTTCATCGAAAGCTGGTCGGCCGGCGTATCGCTGGGCCTGCGCGGGCTTTTCGCTCCGGGCAACGCGAAGCTCGAGGTCTTGGTCAATGACGGTTTGGCCGCTTTGGGTTGGCTGGTCATCGCCGGTGTGCTCACCTATCTGATCCGACGGCTCGCCCTGCCCGGGCCGCGCCGGGCAGTGCGTTACCGCCGGGTGGTGCGCTGACCCCTCACGCGTGGTGGTGCTACCGGACTCGGGTGTGACGGCGCCGCTTCCGCCATTGACGGAGGTGGCGCGCGACGGCCTTCAGGCCCCGTTTGCGAACGACCACGACGATCGGTGCGTCGAAGCGGTCCTGCGCCCCACTGCTCCGGCCGTTCGCCGCACGGAATTCGGCCAGGCCGGCGACGAAGGTATCGACGTCACCTCCACGATCCGGGTGGTGCTGTCGAACGAACGCCAGGTACGCGGCGCGGTCCGTGGCATCGTTGTTCATCCTCGCTCCATCCTAGCGTTCGACCCGACCCCGACCGTTCCACTATCCGTCTTTCCATCGGACATGGCGATCGGCAGAGCAAAACGACCTCCCAGCGCGGCCCTGCGCGAACTGACCGAAGAAACAGGCCTCGCCCCTGACACGATCACCCTCATTCCTGAGCTGGCCCAGACCGGGCCGAGAGCGAGTACTCAGGGGGTGCGGGCCACTCCAGCCAGACCGCGCGACCGTGCCGCATCCTTGACCGGGTTCGGGCTGTCGGGGCGCCATTGGGGCAGCCACACCAGCCCGGGCTCGACCAGCTCCAGGTCCCCGAAGAACTCGCCGATCTGTTCCCGCGACCGCATGATCGCGGCGTGGTTGGTCCGCCGGCCGTACTCCTGCGCTACCTTCTTGCCCGCGTTCTGCGTCTCGACATCCTCGGGTTCGACGTGGATATGGGAAACAGCCAGGAAACTGCCCGGGGGAAGCATCGTGCGGTGGAAACCGAGTGCGGCGTGCGGGCTCTGGTCGTCGGGCATGAAATGCAGCAGAGCGACCAGCAGCAGCCCGATCGGCTGGGTCCCGTCGATCAGACCGGTGTCGAGCACGCGGTCCCACAGCAAACGCCGGTCGAAAAAGTCGGCGTCCAGCGCCGCGTGCCGGTTCGGGTCTGCGGTTTCCTCAAGCAGAATCTGCGCGTGCGCCTGGGCGATCGGCTCGTTGTCGATGTAGACGACCCGGCATTCACCCGGCGCCACCTCGTCGGCGACCTCATGCACGTTGCCCTGTGTCGGCAGACCGGAGCCGATGTCCACGAACTGCCGGATCCCCTGGTCGACCATGAAGCGGACAGCGCGGCCCAGGAACGCGCGGTTCGCGCGGGCGAAGTCCCGGATCTCCGGCAGCACCGCGAGCTGCTTCTCAGCGAAATTCTGGTCGACGGCGTAGTTGTGCGTGCCGCCGAGCAGGTAGTCATACACCCGCCCCACCGAGACCTTGTCCACCGACGCGGCTACCCGTGCGGTGTCATCCATGCTCATCGTGTACCCCAGAGTCTTCTCGCAGAAGGTGCATCAGTAGCGGCACATTACCCGGTCCGGCGGTCGGGCCTCGATGTCCGAATCGTCGCTGTGAGGACGGATCACGTGCGTGTGGGCCGTTCGCGCCGAGCTACCTCCATTCGGCCGCGTACTCCGCGGCCACCGGTGCCGCGGGTCTTCTGGTGTGGTGGCGTGGTCGAGACGGGCGATGGCGGCGGGAAGCCGTTCGGCTTTGCGGAGTTCGTTACCGTGCATGCGCAGGGTGTGCCCGAGAAAGGCGGTGTCGTCGATGTGACGGGCGAGCAGGAGTGCTGCACCAGCCCGACAGCGCCAATGAGGCGTGCATGTAGCGCTACAGCCCACGTCGTGCCGCATACAGGATCGCGGCATTCGAACCGTGCAGCACGTCACGTGGGCGCGCTTCGGTCTGGCGCTGACTACGGCCGTGGTCGCGGAAAGGGGTCAGGTCGTGTCATCGAGGGGCCAGATTTTGTCGAGCGGGGGGATTCGGTTGTTGAGGATTTGGTCAAGCTCAGTCTGTTCGCCGCGCAGGGCGTGGCTGTGTTTTCGAAGTGCGTCGTGGTCGCCCAGGGCGCCGAGTGCGCGCGCTGCCGCGATTCGGACTTCGGCGCTCCTGTCGGATAGCGCCTGTATGAGCTTTTGATGTACTTGATGAGCGAGAATGTCCTTCACCGGCCCCGCATGGCGAAGGCGGCGCACGGCATTCGCCGCAGCCTCACGGACGCGCGGCGAGCGATCGTCGAGTCCGCGTGCGAGGGGATCGAGAGCGGCCAGGTCGGCGGTATCGGCGAGGCCGAGCATCGCACCGTATCGAAGTGACGAGAAGCGGTGTTTGGCCATTCGCGTGTAGTCACCGAGTGCGTCCACGCTCCGCAGGCGCGAATACCCGAATTGGAAGGCGGAGGGCGGCGGCTCGCCCAAAAAGAA
The DNA here is from genome assembly GCF_046548895.1 of Amycolatopsis sp. cmx-4-54. Lineage (NCBI taxonomy): Bacteria > Bacillati > Actinomycetota > Actinomycetes > Pseudonocardiales > Pseudonocardiaceae > Amycolatopsis > Amycolatopsis sp. cmx-4-54. Next base: position 137,098 of record NZ_JAEBEJ010000015.1, on the reverse strand, counting down.
TTCGGTGAAGCGCGCGAGGCCTTTTGCCCCTTTGCTCCTGGCCAGGGTGACTGGTCGAATGAAATCAGGAAGGAAGTCCGGACTTCGATTTGGGTCGCGCTCGACGAGGATTCTGCTTGCCAGAGCGGCCGCCTCGTGGTGTCTCGCCGCAGCCTGGATGACCGCGGCGAGACTTTCGTCGAGTGTGACACTGGTACCGGCGACGAGGCTACGGACGTATTCGGCGTCGACCGGTTCGCGGCGCAGCTCGACGAAGATCGCCTCCGCTTCGTCGCTCAATGCGCTCGAGCCGAACGGTTCGGTCATTATCCGAACCTCATTCCCCACAAACAACCCACGCCATACCCAGTATACTTAATCCATTTAATTCCTGGCATGCCCCACGAGTTCGCGACTACGTTGGCTCTTTGAAGACATCTCCAGGAAAATACACGGTAGAAGATGATCGACCTCGCCCGGGTCGCGTGGTAGCCGTTGCCGACGTACTGGAGCCCGCGGGCCACGACCGTGGCGGAAGCGAGTCACGCCGCGACCGGATAGCTCGCTTGAAAGGCCAGTCGGCCGTCCGCGTCAGCCGCGATCCGGTCAAGCACGTCATCCAGTGCCATGAATACTTCCCACGGCTGCTGACCGCTAGAAGCTGCCAAGCGCGTTGTGATCAACTCCTCCAGATCTGGCACGCGCTTGGCCTTCCACACCTTGTCGGCAAGGCTGACCAGCAGGTCTTCCACACTGACCCCGACCGCGGTCCACGATGCGTGCGTGCGGGCGAAACGGGCCAAATCCTCCTCGACCCCCAGCTTCAGTAACAGCTGATATCCGGCCTGCTCATGAGCGGAGCCAGGCCCGGACAACTCGTTGGGGTGTTCGGCTTTCCCGATGTCGTGAATGGCCGCGCCGAACGCCACCGCGTCGCCGTCGAACCGCACGTCGGGATAGTGCTGATGGACCCAGTCCGTCAACTGACAGGCAACGTCGTGAACCGCGCGGAGGTGCGCGACCAGTCGAGGTGAGGTCTGCAGCTTCTCAAGCAGAAGCGCGGCACGGGCCGGCAGGGTGCGCATAGCGAGCTCTCCGGGATCGGTCATGGCACGATGCAGCAGCTCAGCGGTCACCCCAACCACACTAGCCCCGGGACCACCGACCAGGTCACCGCAAGGACGCCCCTTCCGTCATGATCTGCAGGCTCTGGACAGGAACCGCCGATCGCGACGAGGGCCCCGTCCCAAGCCGGAGCGGTCTCCGCAGCATGGGAGAAATCACCGTGACACTTCTGGTGTATCCCCGCCGGACCCGGCCGACGCCGTACCGCAGAACGCGCGTCGGCTGGCATCGTCAACCGCTCTGTCAGCACTTGTCGAGCATGCTTGACAGCGCTGTCCGTTCCGGCACGGTGATCGACAGCGCGTACGCGTGCTTGATGGTGATCCAGTCGGTCGCGTAGACGCACCAGTACGACACCAGAGGTGGTTTCCACTGGTCGGGGGCCTTGTCGCCTTTTTCCTGGTTGAGGTTGTCGGTCATCACCCGCAGTTGCGGGAGGGTCCGATCGTTGGCGAACTGCTCACGTCTGGCCTGGTCCCAGGACTTCGCGCCGCTGACCCACGCCTGAGCCAACGGTACGACGTGATCCACGTCCACATCGGACGCTTTCGTCCACGTCCGGCCGTCGTAGGGGCTGCGCCAGGTTCCGGACACCGGAACACACTCATCGTTGACGGCGACGTCGACACCGTCGCGTTTCAGCACCTCTTCCCGGACATCGCAACTGTTGGACAGGGTTCTCCAAGTCGGGAATTTCTCGGTCCGGTCATAGCCATCCAGAACCCCACGCACCGCGACCGGCAACTCGTCGAGATGCTTTCGTGCCTCAGCCACCGGGATCGCCGGCACCGTCGAAGCGGTAGCCCCGTCAGCGCCCGGATTCGCAGGAGTTTCGCGAGGAATCGCGCACCCGATCAGCAAGACCGCTATCGCCACGGCGGCCGCCACGCCCACCACCACACTGCGGAAGTTCCGGCTCTCTCCAACCACGTCCCACCCTTTACCTCAACGGTCGCGTCGCTCTGACCAGTAAACGGGAACAACAACGCCACCAGGACCGGCGAACAGCGCAACCCGCATCACAGAACAGCCGTTGTCCCGGCGTCCGGGTGATTGGTGAGGGCAAGCCGGCTGCGGGTGTGCCCGACGGAGAGTTTCGCGTGATCGGCGGCGATGGTAGTGAGCGTGTCCAGCAAGGGCTCGTCGTGAACGGTGTTTTCCGCAGGCGGTCAGCCGGGTTTGATCTCGATCGAGATTGCGGTGCGCACCGTCTTCTCGAGTTCGTCCAGTTCGCCGGGGGTGGCCGCGTCGATGATGAAGCTGACCGAGCGGTCGTCGGAGCTGGCCAAAGGCACCAGTTCGGTTCCTCGCGGCTGGTGGACCAGGACCGCGCGCAGGGTCGGGGCGTCCTGCGGGGTGCCGGGCAGGATGTCCGGCCACACGCCGCTGGAGCCGATCCAGACCGGGTCCACGTCCGGCCACTCGACGGTGACGTCGGCCAGGATTCCGGTCTCGTGTTCGAGGTAGACCTGGCGCGCGTAGCGGACTGGCTGCGGGTACGACGCCGGTTCGCCGAGGGCGATGCGGATGATCTCCGGTTCCAGCGGGGCTCCGGTGGCCAGGTGGTAGAGCACCAGGAGTCCGTCGCCGGGTGTTCGGCCGGCGATCTCCATCAGTCTGGGCGCGCCGTCCTGACCGACCCGCCATTCGGAATGCGCGATGCCGTCGGCGAACGCCAACGCGCCGAGCAGGGCACGGTTCGCGGTGAGCACGCTGTCGCGAACGCCGTCGTCGGCGGTCGGGACACTGTGCGCGAGTTCGACGAAGGTGCGGGCGTGTGCGTCGGTGGTCTCCTTGCCGGTGACCGAGGCGAAGACGATTTCTCCCTGCTGTACAAGGCTTTCCACCGAGTACTCGGGGCCGTCGACTTTCTGCTCGATCAGGATGACCTCGTGGCCGGGGTAATCGGGAAGGCGGCGCCGCAGCTCGGTCTCGTCCTGCACCGTCGCCACGCCGGAGCTGGACGAGCGGCCGGCGGGTTTGATCACCGCCGGATAGCTGATGCCGGACAGGTCCGCGGTTTCGCGATCCCCAGCGGGAATCGTCAGCGACGGTGGGCTCAGTTCCGGGACGTACCAGCGCTGAAGGAATTTGCTGCGGCAGGCGCGGCTCGCTCGCAGGCCGGGTGACGGGACGCCGAGCGCGTCGCAGAGCAGGCCGGTCGGCTCGGCCAGGTAGTCGCCGACGGCGTAGGCGCCCACGATGTCGTACCTGTCCCGCCAGGCGGTGGCCTGCGCAATCGCCCCGGCCAGGAAGGCGCCCTGCACGGTGAAATCACCTGAGACGTAGCCGATCTCGGTGATCTGCGACGCCGGGTTGCCCGGGTCGCCGATCGCCTCGGTCGCCTGGTCACGATAGGACTCGGCGGTGATCACCAGGACCCGCAGGCCGCGCCGGGTCAGCTCGCCGAGGTAAAGCGGATTTCGCCGGATCACCGGGAAAGAGCCGGTGAGAATGACGGCTCCGGGCTTGGCTGTCCGCTGGGTCATATTGCCTCCTCGCAGGTCGGCGGATCGGTTCAGAGGTCGGTACCGGTGACGCGGATCGGCAGGCCCCACGCCGCGAGGCGGTCGAGCCAGCGCGCGGCGGCTGCCGGGTCGGGGGCGCCTTGGACCAGGCCCGCGGGCAGGGCACCGTCGAGCAGTTCGCCGATGCCGAGGGCGAGGGGCAACGACACGCAGCGGGCCATGGCGCTGGCCCCGGGGTCACCGACGAGATCCAGCGAGTACCGGCCGGACCAGGTGCGCCCGTCCTCACGGCGAGCGGACAACTCCACGGCCAGCACCACTCGGTCCCGGTCCTGCGGGCGGGTCGGATGACGGGCGGCGAGTACATCCGCGAGTCCGGTGATCCGGTCGGCGTCGCCTCGGCGTAGTTCGGTGAACACGTCCGCCCAGGCGTCGAGCCAGCCGTCCAGGCGCAGGGTGCCGCGCACGAAGCTGTCCAGCTGCCAGGATTCCGGCACCCCGTACTGGCGGATGTAGGGCAGGCTGTCGCGATTCGGATAGACCTCGAATTGTTCGCCGTCCAGCGCCAGCGGCCGCGCCACCTCCCACGGGCGATCGGCGACGTGCTTCCTGCCCGACTCGACGTAATGCGCCGGTGTGAGCAGCGCGGTGAGGACACCGCGTGGCGCCCAGCTGAACCGGTAGCGGAACTCGTTCGGTTCGGCGGGCACCCCGCCGCAGTAGGAGGTGAACGCGGCCGTGACGCGGCTGTCGGACCCGAGCGCCCGCGACGCCCGTTCGACCAGGACGTCGGCGAAGAGGTGATCGATACCCGGGTCGAGTCCGATCTCGGTGAGCACGGTGAGCCCCGCCGCGGCTGCTTCGTCCGCGCCGTCGCGGATCGCGTCCGAGGCGTAGCTGCTGCACGCGAAGTGCGCGCCGCGGTCCAGGCAGATCCGCAGCAGTCCCGGATGTTCGGTACCCGGCAGCATCGAGACGACGACGTCGCCCGCGTCGACCTCCGCGGCGAGTGCCTCGGGTGTGAACGCTCGCGGTTCCCCTGCCGCGCCAAGGCGCTTCAGACAGTCCTCGGCCTTGGTTTCGGTGCGGCCCCAGAGCACGACGCGGGTTTGCTCGGCCAGGGCCGTGAGGCCGGGGCCGGTCGACAGGCCGGTGCCGGCCCAGTGCACAGCCGGGATGTCAGACATGGTCTTCCTTCCGGTTCAGGTCGTGGCTCGCGCAAGCGGCGGTGAACGCGGCGGAAGCGCGCCGCCAGGCGCCCGAGCCGCCGAGTTCCGCCAGATACGGCGCGAGGTCCGCGGCGAAGTCCACAGTGGACTCGACGGGGAGCAGCGACGGCAGGTTGTCGATCGCGATCACGTCCAGACCACCGATCCGGCGCACCGGATCCCGCCAGGTGGTGGTCTCGTCGTAGATCGGCAGCGTGTGGCACGGCGATCCGACATCGCAGGTCACGTCGGCGACCACGGACAGCCTCCGGGGACGGCGCAGCGTCTCCACGGTCAGGAACGGGGTGATCGGACCGGTGGCGAGGACCGCGTTGACCATGATGTCGTGGTCGAGCAGAGCCGTCACGTCGAGGTCCCGCGTCTCTTCCAGATCCCACCGTGTCACGTCGGCGCCCGCCGCGGTGAGCGCGTCGGCCGCCCCGCGACCGCAGCGGCCGAGCGCGCCGATCACCAAGGCACGCGACGGTTCCGCCGCCACCCGAAGTGCTTCGTCCAGGTTCTCGCGGGACAGGGGTACGAGTGGTTCGCAGAGCCGGTCGCGACGGCGCAGCACGGCGAGTGCAGCGCCGACGTAGCCCGCCCAATAGCCGAAGGCGGCGACGCGACGACCTTCCTCGTCGACGAGGCTCTCCAGATCCAGAAGCGCCCCTCCGCCTTCGGTGAAGCGGCGCAGCAGTTCCCGCGCACCGGGCTGGTTCTTGTAGGCGTGCCCGAAGTAGATGTGCCGGTGTCGCAGCACGGCAGGGTGCTCGGGCAATTCCTTCAGCCCCAGTACGAACACGTCGTCCGAGGCGTCGGGCCAGCTGCCTGCCGGGACAAGCGTGCAGCCGGCGGCGGCGTACTCGTCGTCGCGGAACACCCGTCGCGACGACCGTTCCACACTGACCTCGACGCCCCTGCGGATCACGTCGCGGGCCGAAGCCGGGGACAACGGCGCACGGCGTTCGGTCGGCCGGAACTCTTCGCGCATCAGCAACCGCGCTCCGCTCACAACACCAGCTCCGCACTCTCGTCCGCGGTCTCTGCCGTCGCGACCTCGCGAAGCAGCGGCTGTTCCAGAAAGAACGCGAACGAAGCATAACCGCGCCAGACCCGCCGCCACTCCCCCGCCACCGCCGCTTCGCCGCTGTTCCGCCGCACCCGGTCCAGGTAGGCGACGATGATGTCGGCGGCCTGTTTGGCATGGCCGGCGGAGAAATTGTCGATGGTCAGATGCGCCTGCTCGTAGCAGTCGTCGAAACCGTGGTGACGCAGCTTCTGGATCTCGTGCAGCCGCATCTCCCCGGAGCCGAACATCTCGATCGCCAGGTTGTAGCCGAGGATCTCGTTGTAGAACCGGTCCGGGAACAGGCACATCGACAGCTGCTGCAACGCGAAGCCGTACATGTCGTCGGGCAGTTCGTCCTGGTCGGTGAACTCCTCGGTCCGGATATGCGGAAGGTCCCGGCCCTGGCTGACCATCGCGCGGCGGGTCAGGGTGAGATGGTTCTTGCGCACATCGCCGTTGCCCATCTCGTCCGCGTGAATTCTGAACAGCATCCCGTCGCTTTCCCGTTCCCGGCGGCCCAGCCTGCCGACGCGGTGCAGCCAGGCGCCGTCGATCAGGTAGGTGAGCTGATAGGTGCTCTGCTCGAACAGCACCTCGTCGGCGTCCGGGACCTGCTCCAGCGGTTTGTACGGCTCGACCAGCTTCTCCCAGTAGATCTTCTCCGCTCGCGCGTAGAGCGCGTCGGCGTCGTACTCGAAGAAGCTGGCGTCGGTGTAGCGGCCACCCGCGCCGTGTTCGAACAGCACCTGCGCGTCGGCGAAACACCGCTCCGCACGATCGGCGGCCACCTTCAGGGTCGCGGCGTGGTTCTCGATGTTGACCAGCCGGTAGAACAGTTCGCGATCGTCGGACGGCGGCGACGCGTCGAACACGACGTCCTCCGGCCGGGCGTGGCGAATCGCGGCGGACCAGCGAGCCGCGAGGGCGTCGCCGACGGTGTTCGGCCGCACGGCGATCGAGGGCTTGGCACCCTTGTGCACGGTGGCGATCCAGTCGGCGAGCACCTTGGCCTCGCGTTCGTCGAAGATGCCGAACATCGCGCCCCCGAACCGGGTCGCGGCGAGGAACCGGCAATCACCGTCCGGTTGTTCGGCCAGGTACGGGGATTCGCGGAACTCGGTGAGGAATTCGGCGAGCGCGGCGGGGTCGGCAGCGGCCGCGGTGCGGCCGAAGCCGGCGAACGTCTCCACCAGTGACCGATCGCCCAGCGTGACCCGGCCGTGCTGTTTGCCTGCCAGCGGCGCGTGCCGGGAGATCACTTCGGCGGCCTTCGACTCCAGGGTCTGGGTGCGCCGGAATTCGAGCAGCTCGGTGAGCAGGCCCAGGTGTTCCCGTTCCAGCGACAGCGTCAGCTCGACCGCGGCCAGCACCCGCCCACGGTCGTGCGGGCTCGCCTGGCCGGCGTACTCGGCGAGCAGTGCGTCAAGGTCGCCCGGCGGGATCGGCGGCGGTGTGCCCAGCAAGCGGTCGTCGATCCCCAGCCGGTGGAACGCGTGGTGAACGCCGACGACCTCGGGCAGGAAGTTGGCGGGCAGCACCGCGAGCGCCAACGGGAAACACGCGAGCAGGATCGTCGCGGGCCGGGCCTCGGCCCGGTCGAGGAAATCGGCGGCGGCGACGTCGGGCAGCGCCGCCCCGGCGTCCTCCAGCGCCCGGGCCCGGCGGTGCTGTGCGGATTCGAGCGGGTCCCCGCCCCCGGCGAGGACGACATGGTGGCCGAACAGGCGGTTCACCACGAGGGCGGGCTGGGTGGCGGGCTGCGACACCGCGTCGAGCCAGCAGCCGTCGAGCAGTGCGATCACCCCGCGCTGGCGCAGCAGCTCGGCGTGGACCTCCCGGTCTGCCGCGGCGAGGGACGCGTGCGCCGGGACGAGATCGGCGCGGGCCTGTTCGACCAGCTCGGCGACGGCGGCGGGCAGGTCGTCCACGGCCCGCACCCGGGGTCGCGCGAGAAAGGCGTGCAGGACCCGGCGAGCGAGCAACAGGGTCGTCTCGGACTCGCGGTCCTGCAACAGCGTGCGGAACATCTCACGCGGACCGGCGGCGATCACTTCGTCGACGGCCTCGCCGGTGCCTGGCGTGAAGTTGAACGGCCTGGGCGGCAAGGCGGTCGTGGTGTCGTCGGGGACGAGGGTCGGCTCAACGGCCATCGGTCGCTCCTTCCGGTTTACGGACCAGAACCCCGATGCGGGAACCGGGAACGCTCGCTGCCAGCAGGTAGTGCCCGCCGGGACGGATTCGGTCCGAGGCTTCGCGATCGGCGAGGTTGATCAGCGGGTCGGCGGCGAAGCAGTGACCGATCCGGGTGACGTTCGTGGTGTCCAGCTGGCCGGGGGCGAAACCGGCTTGTCTCTCCTTCATCACCAGCAGCGGCAGGTAGATGTTGGCGTGCAGCAAGGCGTCCAGTGCCCTGGTGTCGATCCCGCGCGCACCGAGAAGCCGCTCGTTGACCTGTTTGGCGAGGTCGGAGCTGATCTCGGACGACCAGTCCAGTGACGTGGTCTCCTGAGCTGACGCGCAGCCGAGGATTTCGTAGCCGGCCCTCTCCGCGCCGACCAAGCAGGCGGCGGCGCCGTCGCTGAACAGCGCGTATCCGGTGATCCGGGCGTCCTCGTCGAACACCCGATCCGCCGTGACGACGAGAATCCGCCGGAACCGTCCGCTTCCGACCAGCGCGGTGGCCATGTCCAAACCGGACAGCAGGTTGACGCAACGGCCCAGATTCGTGCCGTAGACGGGAATGTCGCCGAGACCCAGACGGGTCAGCATTCCCCGGATGAGCGAGCCGTGTCCTTCCGGCGGCACCGGCAGGTAGGTCGAACAGAACACCAGGGCGTCGACCTCGTCCGGATCGCTCCCGCTGGCAAGCAGCGCCTTCGTGCCCGCGTCGACGGCGAGGTCGTCGAGTCCGCGCTCGGTGCGGAACACGCTGCCCCAGCCCCACAGTCCGGGGTCGAAGGCGAGCCCGTACTGCTGGGCCTTGGCTTCCAGCCCGGGCAGGGCCGCGTGGTCCACCTCCTGCTCTCCGAGCACGTAACGCGGATCGCTGAGGTACACGCCGGTGGCCATCAGATGACCTCCACGTGGGTGGTGGCCTCGGCGTGCGCGCGCAGCAGGGAGAGGACAGGTTCGGGATCGGGGTCGAAGTAGAAGTGCCCGCCGGCGACACGGAGTTGCTCCGGGGGTTCGACGCATTCCTTGGCCCACGGCGCGACCTGCACGTCGCCGACGTGCGGATCCTCGGTGCCGACGATGATCGACACCCCGATCTCCAGCGGTGGCGTCGGACGGTACCGGTAGCCCACGGCCAGGTCGAAATCCGCCTTGAGGCCGGGCAGCAGCAGGTTCAGCACGTCCTTGTCCGCGACGACCTCGGGCGGGAACTGCCCGAAGTACGCCAGTGCGTCGGCGAATTCTGCGCCGTCGAGGTCGGCGATCCGGCGCACCCGGTCCGAGGGCAACAGCGAGGGGGCGGAGACCCCGGACGCGGTCAGGTGGCCGACCGCGGGCAGGTCGCGCAGTCGGCGAGCGACCTCGAAGGCCAGCAGCCCGCCGAAACTGTGGCCGAACAACTGCGCCGGCCGCGGGTCCGCGCCGACCTCGTCGGCGATCGCGGTGGCGAGGTCGTCGGCGAGGTCATCGAACACCGGCAGTGATTCGTGCGCCCGGTGCGCTTTACCCGGCGGACAGACGGCGACGACGTCGACGTGGTCGTCGAGACGCTCCTGCCATTCCAGGTAGACGCGCGGATCACCGCCCGCGTACGGGAAGCAGAAGACTCTGGCGGGGCGATCACCGCCGCGGGTGAGGAAGCAGTCGGGCACCGGTGCGTCTCCTCTCAGAGCGTGAAGGATTCGGTGGACGAAAATGCCGGGTCGCCGGGACGTACGTGCAGTTCTCCCCGATCCGGCCGGAGCACGACCGCGGCGACGGTCCTCTCGCGGCGGATGTCGCCGTTCCCGGCGACCCGCACGGGGGCACTGGACAGCAGCGCGAAATGGTCCTCTGTGGACGCCTGTCCCGGCAGCCGTTCGATCCCCGCCTGACAGGCTTTGAGCCGCTGGAGCGAGAAATTGCGCGCGAACACGGTCAGTTCGTCGCGGGGGGCGAGGTCCGGATGCAGGAAGTGGTTCGTGTGCACGGATTCCGGCCCCTCGGTCGATCGCAGGTCGTCATCGGCGATCTCCACCCAGGCGGTGGTGGTGAGATCGCACAAAGTCACTGAACGCGAGGCGGCCAGCCGCATGCCTCGTAGGGTCTCCACGGCCTCGGCGACGCTGCCACAGGTGTCGAGCAGATGCCGGATCGCCAGATACGGCGACGGCCCGTGGCGCCATTTCCCGGCCAGCACAAGATTCAGTCCGACGGCGAGGCCGGCGTCGTTGACCCCCAGATACCCGAGCAGACCACCGAAACTGAGCACGAGCGACCGTCGCTTCCCTGTTCGGACGTCCAGGACGGCGAGATGGTCGTCGAGATCGCCGTTGAGGTCGACCGTCTGCGCCAGCACGGGGTCGGAGCCGGTCCGCGCGTAGGTGGTGCAGTCGCCCATCGTCGGCAGCTTCTGGTAGCCGAGCACTTCTCGGCGCATTTGCAGCAGCACCGCCTCGTCGTGGGTGATGCCCGCCCCTTCGGCCAGGCCGCGGATCTCCGTGCCCAGGTCCGGGATCTGTTCGTCGATCGCGCGGGCGTACTCGGCGAGATCCGGGCGCAACGCGCCGAGACTCAGCGGGTCCGGCGACAGCGCGTTGAGCCGGGCGAGACGGTCACCGAGGAAATGGCGCAATTCCGTCGCCAGCGCTTCGCCGTGCGCCCGGCCTCGGGTGAACGCGTCACCGTGGGCACGAACGAAGGGGACGGTCACGAGCCACGCTCCGTGACCTTCTTCCCCGCGAGCAGGGTGGCCGCCACGCCGGGCCATTCGGCGCGCAGAACGCTGTAGTAGACGGCGTCCCGGCGGCGGCCGCCCGGCATGGGGTTGAAGCTGCGCAGGACGCCCTCCTCCACCGCGCCGATGTTGCGAAGCCCTTGCCGGGCCTGCTTGTTCAGCACGTCGGTTTTGAATTCGACCCGCTCGGCGCCCAGCGCGTCGAAGGCTTCGCGCAGCATCAGGTACTTGGCCCAGTGGTTGACGCCCTTGCCCTGGAACTTCGTGCCCAGCCAGGACCAGCCGATCTCCAGCCGTCCCGCGTCCTGGTTGATACTGCAGAAACTCATGCTTCCCGCGATCAGCCCGGTTTCCCGCTCGGTGATCACGTACACGACCCGGTCGCCCTTGGCCTGGTCGGCGACGGCGGCGTCGAAGAACGCGTCGAACTGCTCGTCGGTCTCGATGAGCTGCACGAAGTAGCGCCAGATCGCCGAATCGAGTGCGATCGTGCGCAGCGGCTCGCGATCGGTTTCGGCTATCGGCCGGAGCACCACGTGGTCATCGGCCAGTTCGGTGCGGGCGAGTTCCGCCCAGCGCTGCCCGGTCATTTCTTCACCGCCCCGGCGAGCGCGTCGGTGACGTCGCGCAGGGTGTGCATGGCCGCCACGTCCGGCTCGGTGAACGTCTCCAGGCCGACTCCGGTGTCGTCGCAAACGGACATCAGGAACATCACCTTCTGCATCGAGGTCAGGCCGTAGCCGTCGGCGAGATCGCGGTCCGGGTCGATTTCGGCGGGTTCGACAGGCTTGCTCAGCACCCGGGACAGGTTGTCCCGCACCGTGTCGTCGATGGTGGACGGTTCAGCAGACATGGACACTCCCCTGGTCATCGTGGATCTCGTGGTGATAGCGGTCGGCGATCCGCGACCGCAGCGGTTTGAACTGTGAGCTGAGCAGCCCGTTTCCGGCGCTGAACGGTTCGGCGGCGACGACCACCTTGCGGATCTGCTCGTCGGTTCCGAAAGCCGCGTTGGTGCGGGTGAGTTGTTCGGCGATCGCCGCCTCGTCGGCGGGAAGCGACGCCGGGGACACCACCGCCACCAGATACGTCTGGGAGGGGCAGAACAGCACGCATTCGGCGATGGCGGGACTGGTGCGCATGTGGTCTTCCACCGGGCGCACCACCACCTTCCGCCCGTTCTCGAGCACGATCACGTCGTCGGCCCGTCCCTTGATGTAGAGATAGCCGTCGTCGTCCAGTTCTCCCAGGTCACCGGTGCGGACCAGACCCGGCTCCGGGAACACCCGTTCGGACGCGCCGGGCGGCGCGAACTCGTAGCGATCGCAGACGGGAGGCCGGCTGCGCACACTCACGACGCCGTCACCGTCGATCAAGACCTCTTTGTGCGGCAACACCTTCCCGACACTTCCGGGTCGATGCGCGCCGGGATGGTTCTTCGCGACGACGCACGTCTCGTTGAGCCCGTACCCCTCGTAGATGGGCAATCCTGCGTCGGTGAAGAACCGGAGTACGTCTTCGGCGGCCGGGGCGGAGCCGGTCCACAGGTAGCGGATCCGGTCACCGAACACGCGGCGGGCGCCCTGGGCCAGTGCCTCCGACGGCGGGGTCTCCGGGCCGGCCCTGGTGACCTGCTGCTCGATGTAGGCCTTGGCGGTGGCGAAGAACCCCGGCACCCCCATCACCACGGTGGGTTTGACCCGGCGCAGCGTCGGAAACGCGGCCTCGTAGGTGCTCAAGGTGACGTCGTGGCCGAAACGCAGGGCCGAATAGATCCAGTAACGCTGTTGCAGGACCGCCAACGGCAGGAAGACGAACAGGTTGTCGCCGGCGCCGTGCCGGAAGATCTCCTGTACGGCGGCGATCCCGGCGTCGATGCTGCCCGCCGACGCGGTCATGCCCTTGGGCTCGCCGGTGCTGCCCGAGGTGAGCTTGAGGCTCGTGAAGTCCTCCGGCCGGTAGCGCACCGGCTCGGGTGGGACGGCGTCCTGGTCGCCGGCCAGCGCCCGGACGTCGGCGAGCGGCTGGACCCGGTCGCCCTCTCCGTCGGCGAAGAGCAATGTCAGGCCGTATCGGACGGCCAGTGCCGGGTCCGCGTCGAATTTGGCCGGGTCGAAGCCGACGGTGACCGCGCCGACGCGCAGGGCCGCGAGGTCCAGCAGCACCCACTCCAGGCAGTTCGGCGCCAGGATCCCGATCCTGTCACCGCGGCGGAGACCGAGATCCACGAGGGCGCGGGCGAGCCTGCCCACCATCTCGTGCACTTCCCGCAAATCGAACTGTTCGGTGCGGTCGAGCCGGGCGAGGTGCAGCCGGTGACCGGGTTCGGGCGGTGTCGCGTTGATCTCGTTCAGCACCCGGACGGCGGTCACGGATTCGGTGGTGGTCATCGACGGCCCCCCTTCGGTGGGGCGGCGGCGATCATCGCGGCCATGCGGCGCACGGTGTCCAGTTCGGGCAACCGATCCAGCGTGAAGCCGACGCCGAACTGTTTCCGGACGCCCGCGAGGATCCGGGCCGCGGCCAGCGAGTCGCCGCCGAGGTCGTACAGGGTCGCGGTGGCGGGCGGGGCGTCGACTTTGAGCACCTTCGCCCACAGCCGCGCGACCTCGTGCTCCAGTTCGGTGTCCGGCGGCGCTTCGGCGACGGCGACCGCGTCGGGTTTGTGCTGCTGCAACCGGGCGCGGTCGACCTTTCCGTTACGGGTCAACGGAAACGCGTCGTGCCAGTACACTCCGGACGGCACCATGTAGTGCGGTAGCACGGTACGCACCTGCTCGCCGAGCTCGTGGGCGGTGGGCCGCTCGCCGCCGGCGGGCACGAGATGCGCGATCAGCCGGTCGCCCTGGGCGCCGGACTCGCGGGCCACCACGGCGCGGCGGACGGCGTCGAGTGCGAGAAGCCTGGTCTCGACCTCGCCCGCCTCGATGCGGTAGCCGTTGACCTTGATCTGGAAGTCCGACCGGCCGAAGATCTCGATCTCGCCGGTGGGCAGCCACCGTCCCAGGTCCCCGGTGCGGTAGATCCGTTCACCGCGGACCGGGTCTTCGAAGAACCGCTCCGCGGTCCGCTCCTCGTCGTTCCAGTAGCCGCGCGCCAGCCCGGTGCCCGCCGCGCAGATCTCGCCGGTGACCCAGTCCGGCAGGTCGCGGCCCGCCGCGTCGAGCACGTAGGCACGGTTGTTGGCGTTGGGTCTGCCGTAGGGGATCGACTCCGAGCCGTCCTCGCCCGCGCCGACCGGATGGGAGATGTTCCAGATGGTCGTCTCGGTCGGCCCGCCGAGAGAGATCACGTCCAGTCCGGGGCGGATCGCCCGCAACGCGGCCGGAAGTGCCGGGGGCAGCCGGTCGCCGCTCATCATCACCAGCCGCAACGTCCGCAGGGATTCGGCGCCGTCGGCCTCGGCCTGTTCGAGCAGCAGCCCGACGATGGCGGGGACCGAGTTCCACACGGTCACCCCCGCCTGGTCGCACAGCCGCAGCCAGTGCGCCGGGTCGGCCGCTCGGTCGGCATCCGGCAGCACGACGGCCGCCCCGGCCGACAGCGCGCCGAACACGTCGTAGACCGACAGGTCGAATGAGAACAAGCTGATACCGAAGAACCGGTCACCGGGACCGACGCCGAACCGGCTGTTGCAGTCGGCGACGACGTTGGCGACCGCGCCGTGGGTGACCATGACGCCCTTCGGCCTGCCGGTGGTGCCGGAGGTGTAGAGCACGTACGCCAGGTCGCCTGGATCGGCGTCGGGTAGCGGGCTCACCGGCTCGACCCTCTCCGCGGGTCGAGTCAGGTCGAGGTCGAGAACCTCGCGCTCGTCGTCGCCGTGGCCGGAGTTGGTCAGGACGAACCGGGTTTCGCCGTCGGCCAGCATGAGCGCACGCCGCTCGGCGGGCAGCCCGGCGTCGATCGGCAGATACGCGCCTCCGGCGAGAACGACGGCGAGGATGCCCGCGACCTGCTCGGGGCCGCGGGTCATCACCAGCCCGACCGGCTCGTCACGGCGCACTCCGCGATCACGCAGCCAGCGCGCCGCGCGTTGGACGTGCGCGTGCAGTTCGCGATAGTTGATCTCGGCCGTACCGGTGATCACCGCCGGAGCGTCCGGAGTGGACTGAACCTGTGCCAGGAAGCGCTGGGGCAGAACCGGGTCCGGGATTTCGGTCGCGGTGTCGTTGGCCTCGGCGCGGCGGGCGCGCTGGTCGTCCGGGCGCAGGTCGAAGGTCTGCCGTGACCAGGCGTCCGGGTCCCGCAGTTCGCCGAGCAGCCGCTGATATCCGCCGACCAGCGCGTCGACGAGTCCTTCCGGGAACAGCTCGTCGACACTGTCGAACTGCACCACGACCCCGCCGTGCTGCTCGTAGGGTGACACGTCCAGCCACACCTGCGGGGTCTGGCTTTCGGTGTACACCTCCGGCCCGAACAGCTCCATCGCCGACCCGTCGACGTCTTCGTAGCCGATGGCGCTGTTGAAGGTGTAGGGCATCCGGGCGTCCGCGCCGTCCTGCCGGGCCAGCTCGCGGAGCACCTCGATGCCGCTGAAGTGCCGGTTGTCCAGCGACTCGCGCAGCGATTCCTGGATGGCGCGGGCCCGGTCGGCGAACGCTTCACCTGCTTCCGGCTCTACCTGCACCAGCATGGTTTCGCCGAAGTTGCCCAGCGCGGTGTGGATCCGGGGATGGATCGGCGGCCGGTTGGCCACCGTGGCGTTGAGGGTGAACCGCTCGCCCGCGCCCCAGCAGGCCAGCACTTCGGCGTAGACCGCCAGCAGGAGCCCCGACGGGGTCAGCCCGTGCCGGGCACTCAGCTCTTTCAAGTTAGTCCATTGTGGATTGTCAAGGCGGGCGAAGCGAGCGGTGAACCGGGCCTCCGTGATCGCCGCCGGGCCGGTGCGCAACGGCAGATTTGGATACGGCGCCAGATTGTCCAGGCGGGCCAGCCAGTACTCCTTCGACCGTGCGGCCGGGGTCTTGGTCCGGGCACGTTCCCGCGCTGTGACGAAGTCGGCGAATCTCGCTTCCTCTTCCGCGTCCGCCGTCGCCCCCGTATACGCGGCGTGCCACTGCTGGAAGAACAGGAAGATGCTGATCGCGTCGAGGATGAGGCCGTCGTGGTCGACGTGCAGCAGCATCTCCTGGTCCGAGAGCAGGGTGACCGCGACGGCGAGCAGGGGCGCTTCGTCGGCCGGGAGGCTGCGGTGACCGCGTTCGGCGCGCACCGACTCCCGGTGGGCGTGCTGCTCCTCGGCGGACTTGCCACGCAGGTCGTACCGGTCGATCGGGACATGCGCGGAACGCTGCTCGATCTGGGTTCCGTCCTCGGTGAACCGGGTGCGCAGGATGCCGTGCCGGGCCACCACCGTGTTGAGCGCGCTCTCCAGCCCGTCGATGTCCCAACTGCCGGAGATTTCGTGGTAGATGTGGCTGGCGGAGCCGATTTCGACCTGACGGTCCCGGCCGATGAGATAGCCGCGTTGCAACGCGGTCAGCGGCACGCCGGGCGGTGTGTCCAGATATTCGACCAGATCGGCCTTGTGCGCCTTGACCTTCGCGATCAGTTCGGCGTCCATCCGCTCGCGCGGCCCCTGCAGTTTCAGGTCCGTACCCGACAGGCTGACGTTCAGCCCTCGCGAGCGCAGTTCTCGAACCACCCGAGCCGGGGTCTCTCGTTCGATCGTGGTCATCGGCTCACCTCCGCGTGCTTGCGCACCACGTCTTCGGGCAGCTCCTTGGCCAGGGTGTCGGCGAGCTTGGCGACGTCACCTCCGTTGAACAGCGTCTCCAACGAGACGTCGGCGTCCAGCCGGTCGGTCAGCTGGTACTGCAGCGCGACGGCTTGAATCGACTGCATCCCCAGCTCCGCCAGGGAAAGATGCGCCACCGGTTCGTCGGCGGGCAGCCTCAGCACCTCGCGGACCACGTCGGACAACCAGGGCAACAGCGGCGACTCGGCGGCGCTTTCCTGTTTCTCCCCGAAGAACGTGCGGCCGGCGAGGGTCACGGTGGTTCCCGCGGGGACCAGTTCCACCGTCCGCGGCCAGCTCCGTTCGGCGGGCAACCCCAAAGCTTCGGCGAGGGCACCCGCGAACCGGGGCACCACCGGGGTGCCGCAGGTGGCCAGCAACCGGGCCGCGGCCACTTCGAGCGCGAGGGCGGTGCGCGCCTCGTCGGCCCAGTCACCGATCTGCGCGGCGGCGGACTCCCTGGCCGCGAACACGCGGGTGTCTTCGACCAGGCCGAGAAGTTGGGCCGCGGCGGAGTTCAGAGAGAAGTCGTCGGCGCCCAGTGCACGGGTCAGCGCGGTGAGCCGCTCGGTGAGCCGGGCCAGGAAGGCGGTGTGTTCCGGGGTCCAGATACCGGCGTCGGGGACCTTGCCGCCGTGGTCACGGGCGAGACGCTCGCCCAGGCCGGCGAGCCAGCCCTGCCAGTGGCCTTCCAGCGTGTCGCGGGTGAAGACGTCGAACTCGTCCGGATCGAAGTTGGTGCGCCTGCCCTCCGGGCGCGTCAGCGCCAGATAGAGCCGGTACGCGTCCGCTGTCTCCGGGCCGAGCACGTCGCGCCCCCACACCGCGTGACGGCGGCTGGTGGAGAATTTGCTCTGCTGGAGCAGGTAGAACTCGTTGACGTGGTAGTCGATGTCGGGCTCCCAACCCGGATACGCCGCCCGGTAGAGCGCCGGGTACGCGATCGGGTGGAAGAAGGTTCCGTCTGCCCCGAGGAAATGCACGATCTTCCAGTCCGGGTCCGGATCGGCGGCTTTCCAGTCATGGCCGATGCGCGCCCCCAGGGCGCCGATGCCGTGCAGGAAGCTGTAGGCCAGGTCGACCCACGACCAGATCACCTGTCCGTCCACATCGGACTCGTCAGGAGACAGTCCCCAGTCGGAGGGATGGGTCAGCGGGAACTCGACGGGGCCGCGGGACAGCACCCGGGCGGCCAGTTCCTTGACCGAGGCGGGTACCCGGCCCCGGCGATGGTGGTCACGGACATCGTCGGCGAGTTCGTGCAGGGACAGCTGATAGCGGCGCACGGTGCCACGGCGGGGCAGGGCGCCGGACTCGACCGACACCGGGTTGCCCAGGTCGGCCACCGAGTTGGGCTCGCGGCAGCCCTCGCAGATGTTGCCGCCGGTGGTCTGCCCGCAGGACGGGCAGGTGCCGGTGACGCCGGATTCGAAGAGGTACTTGCCCGATTCCGGGTCGAACAGCGCGTCGGCCTCGGTCAACCGGACCGGAGCGGAGCCTGCCAGTGAGCCGAAGAAGGCGCGCAGCCCGTCCGGATAGGTGTCGTCGACACTGGTCGCGGTGAACTGGTGGACCTCGATGTCCATCGCGGCGAAGGTTTCGCGGATCCGCTCGCTGTAGTGGGCCGCGGTGTCCAGCGCGGTGCGGCCTTCCTTGGCCGCGGCCGCCTCGACGTAGTTCTGGTAGTCGTCGGTGCCACAGAGGTGCCAGGCCTGGACGCCGTTCATCCGCTGGAACCGGGTGTAGGCGTCGGCGGCGAAGAACGGTCCCGCGAGGTGGCCCAGATGCAGATCCCCGTTCGGGGTCGGGGCGGAGGAGAACACGAAGACCGGACGCTCGCCGAACCGGCGGCGCACCGATTTCTCGGCGGCGGCCGTCGCACGGGTGAGGTCGCGCCAGAAGAACGACACCAGTACCAGGTCGGTCTCTCCGTTGTTGGTGACGTAGTGGGTTTCGAACGGGTCGAACCGGACGACCGTCCCGGCCTCGATCCGATGATCGGCGCCGTCGACGACCAGGTCGCCGCCTCCGGCGACGAGGACCCATACCTCGGTCTCGTCGTGCTGGTGGGTCAGCGACCGCACGCCGGGTGCCACCCGGCCCCAGGACGCCCCCACCCCCAGGTCGCCGCCCGCACCCGGATCCAAGGTCGCGACATCGATGCCGAACGCCCGGGTCAGTCCTTCGCCGGTGAACGTACTGATCTCCACGATCAACTTCCTCCCGTCTCGAGCAGGTCGGCCGCGCGGGCGGCGATGGCGGGCCCGAGCCGGTAGCCCGACCCGTTCGCCGCGCCCGCGAAGACGACCCGGCCATCACCGAGCGCGCGCACCGCGGGCTCGCCGGTACCGCTGTAGGCGTCGCAGAAGACTCGTCCGGAGAGTCGGCCGGCGGCCATCGCGGGAGCGTGACGCCGGAGGATCTCCCGGGCTTCGTCCAGGTTGTGTTCGGTCAGCCCTCTCGACGGGGCGTCCGGGTCGACGTCCCATTCCGGGCAGGTGTAGCTGAAGAGCCAGTGCCCTCGTTCGGGCAACGGCAACAGAAAGGCGTCTTCGCGCTCGAAGATCACCGCCGCGTCGTGCGGGGCAGGCCGTCCGCCGACGTGCAGCGCGACGACCTTCTTCACCCTCGCCTTCAACGGGGCCACCATCGCCCGCCACGCTGGGGCGGCCAGCCACGGCCCCGGTGCGAGCACCACTTTGCCCGCGGTCAGGGCCTCGCCGGTGCCCAGACGCAGGGCGACGCCGTCCCGATGCTCGATCACCGCTTCCACCCGCACTGCCTCACGTACCTCGGCAACAGTGCGCAGATCGGCGGTCAAGGCGCGGGTCACCTGGGCCACGTCGGCGTGGTGGCCGCCTCGGACGGACCAGGCGGCCGCACCCGGCGGCAGGCTCACTTCATCCGGCAGGTCGCTGGTGACGGTGAGCTCCGCTTCGGGCAGATAATCCGTGCGCATCTTCGGCTCGTCGGCGGCGGTGCCCACGACTCGCATGGCCACCGGATGAAGAGGAAGCGCAGGACGGTCCTGGACCAGCTTCCGGTAGTACTCATGGCTGAAGCGGGCCATTTCACGCACCGTCGCGGTGGCGCCGCGCGGGATGTGCAACCCGGCCGACCGCAGTGAGGCTCCGCCACCGACCAGTTCGCGGTCGAGCAGCAGCACCGACGCCTCCGGCGCGCGCCGGAGGATTTCGTGCGCGATCAAGCAGCCGATGATGCCCCCGCCCAGTACGGCGATGTCGACCTGGCCCCGGACGCCCGCCATCCCGCCACCGGCGGCTCGGTGTGCGGTACCGGCCGTCGCCGAGCTCACGTCGGGTCCAACGCGTCGGCGATGTGCTTGCCGGCCCAATCGATGAAGGGCTCCCTCTGTTCGTTGGAGTGCATGCCGAGTAACCGGTCCATGATTCGCTGGCTGCGCCACGCGACCAGGCTCAGATTCGGGTCGGCGAGGCCGCGCTGATCGCGGACTCTGTTCTGCAGGAACACCGAGCGGTCGCGGGGACCGTCCCAGCGGATGGCGAAATCCTTGTCCACGTTGTATTCATCGCCCTCCCGGGCGAGCCTGTCCTCCAGCGGCGACAGAAAATCCGCTGTCGCGGGGTGATATCCGGTGGCCCACACCACGGAGTCGGCTTCGACGTGCTCGACCAGGCCCGGGTCGTCGTTGCTCTCGACGGTCAGATCCCACGCGTCGCGGTCGGCGGTGACACCGGTGACGGTGCGGTTGGGCAGGAGAGCGAAAAGGTCATCGACGCCGTCGACGAACCTGCGGGCATAGCAGCGCTGATAGATCTCCCGCAGCGTCGACTCGGAGATTCCGTCGCTGGTCAGCACGTTCTGCGCGTTGAGCGCCACCCGGGCGGGACGGTCCAGGTCGAAGAAGTAGTCGGAATAGCCGGGGACGAAGTACTCGTTGGTGAACGGCGTGTCGTCGATCGGGAAGTAGTTGTGCCGGCGGGAAACCCAGGTCACCCGGCGCGGAAGTTGCTCCGCTGGACGGGAGATCAGGTCGAGGAAGACCTCGGCGCCGGATTGCCCGCCGCCGACCACCGAGACCCGTTTTCCGGCGAAATCCCGGCTGTGCGTTACGAAATCTGCGACGTGGAACTGTGATCCGCCGAGTTTTCCGCGCGCCGGTTCGGGCACCCAGGGTTTCGTGCCGATCCCCACCACGACGTTGTCGGCCGTGACCGTTCGCCTGGTGGTGCGGACGACGAAAGACGAACCGTCGAAGTCGACCTCACGGACTTCTTCACCGAAGCGGACGTTCTTGTTGGTCTCACTGGCCCACTCGAGGTAGTTACGGAACTCCTGCCGCGGCACGGCATCGAACTGGGCGTTGATGAAATGGTAGATCCGGCCGTGTTCGTGCAAATAGGACAGGAATGAGAACCGGCTGGTGGGATCGGACAGCGTCACCAGGTCCTTGAGCAGCGACACCTGCAGGGTGGCGCCGGGTATCTGTTGTCCATCGTGCCAGCCGAAACGCTCTTCCCGATCCAGGAAGAGGTTCGCGATCCCGTCCCGGTCGTGCAGCAAGGACGCCAGGCTGAGGTTCGCGGGCCCCACGCCGACGCCGAGGCACTGGTAGTGCGCCGTCTCCTGTTCCGGACGACGCGGTAGAGGAGCAGTCACCTTAAGACTCTCCCCTCACGTGCCGCGCCGGGCCGTCGCGGTTCGCTGTTTTGATCCGTTTCGCGCATGGGGACCCCTTCCCGTACTGCCGTCACCTGAACTTTCGTGAACGTCCGCAGTGCGTCGCGCCAATGACGGTTCGAGTGCTCTCAGGCGCGATCGACCCCGCCCAGTTGGAGAAAATGCCGAAGTGGCCTCGTTCGCTGGATCGGAGCGACTGTCTCCGACGCTCGGCGCACCCCAGGTCCCACCGTCGCGATCAAGCCGTCGCGGACTAGGACCACACCATGATCAATCGGCGCGTTAGCTTTGTCGTCGCCATCGCTGACGCCATCGGCAACGCTAGCACGTACATCACCGACAACACACGACAGTTGGTGATCTTTTGATGAACCGCGACGAAATCTCTGGGTTTTATCCGTTTTTGTGCACCGTCCGCCACGTTCACACCACCACCTGGCGGACATCAACGCAGCCGTTCCGACCATCGTTTGTCCTTTATGGACATATCGCTGAATCTTCCACTCGCCATTCGGCTTGCGCCGAACGTGTGAAAATAGTTCCACGACTTGTCACTTCCCCACGCCCTGCCAAGCTGGAGCCGTGAAAGATCCGGAGGAGATTATCGATAGCCTGACAGGGAACCGGCTGACGACGATCACGGGGGGCGCTCCACCTGCCAGGACCGAAGCGATCGTCCAGGCCATACGAGCCGCGAAAAATGATTATTCCAGTGTCACAATCCTGACGGCCGGCCGTCTCCCGGATACGTTCGCGCAAGCCACGGCCGCCGCACTGGGAGTCGTGGAGCGACCGGCCGAGCCCCTGTTCGAGGCCCTGCGCGCACCTTTGCGCCACGGTCGTCCGCTGCTGGTCGTCCGAGGTTGCGGACACGACTGCGCGGACGTCACCGAACTGCTCGCCGATCTGCTGGAGCATTGTCCGAACTTGACGGTTTTGGCCGAATCGTCCGACCCGCTTCGCATCCGCGCGGAACACGTCATTACCTTGCCCGGCCGTTGCAACGCTCCTGACGAAGAGAAAATCGCGCAACTGGCCACCTTCTCCGCGCACTGTCGCATTTTCGACGCCGGAATGGCGGCGGCTCTGGCGGGAATCACGCCGGCCGAGGCCGAGGCCACGCTGTCCCGGCTGACGGCGGACGGCCTGATCCAGCGGGATGAGGACGGCTGGCGCCTGGCGCCGGAGTTTCACGAGGTTCTGCCCGCGCCGGAAAACGACGTGATGGAGCGGCGCGTCGGTTGGGCGGCGGAAGAATCCGCAGAGCTTCGAGCCGCTGTCGAGACCGGCGGAAAGTGGCGTGACCGGTTCGATCTGATCGCCGATGATCTGCGGGCCACTGTGCGAGCGGCGGCCGGACCAGATGCTCGACACCACGAGATCGCCCGCACCTTGGCCGAACTCCTGTACGCACGACAGTTGCTGGCCGAAGCACGAAGCACCTTCGAACTGGCGGCCGGGCTGGCACCCGACGACCGCACGGCGGCGCGTGACCTGCGCTCCGCGGCCGACGTCGCCATGAGTGAACATCGGGGCGAGCCGGCGTTCACGCTGCTTCAGCGGGCCGCGGAACGCGCCATGCGGGGCGGTGACGGATCGGGAGCGGCGATCGCACTCGCCTACGCGGTCTGCGTCGGGAACCGGTTCCCGGCCACGTTCACCGATCTGGTCCCCCACGAACGGTTGGTCACCTTGATGGCCGAAGCCGAGCGTGCCGCACCGGACGGCGATCCGGTCGCCGAGGCCTATCTCGCGGCCGCGAGGGCGTGGAACGCCACCGGCGAGAAAACCACTCCCGATCCGGACCTGACCATGATCGCGCTGGACGCCGCCCGTGCCACCGACCAGCCGGTGCTGATCAGCGCGGCGCTGGACGCGGTGGCCAGCGCGGAGGGCGCCGTCGGCCGCTTCGCCCGCGCCCACCTTTCCTCCAGCGAGCGGCTGTCACTGTTCGAGAAGCTCCCCCGCCACCAGCCCGGCATCGGAGTCGAGGTCATCGACACGCTGCACGTCGTGCCGCTGGTCGCGCTCGCCGCGGGAAGGCTTCCGGACGCGGTACGCGCGGCCGAGACGTCCTGGGAGGACCCTTTTCGAGGCCTCTACATGCGGGCGAGCAAATTCGTTGTGCCGCTTGCCCTTCGTGGCCGGTTCGACGAAGCGCTGGAGTACGCGGAAACCACCTGGGAAGCCTGGCAACGTCTGGGGCGCCCCGCAGCCCGCTGGATGGCTCCGGCGGCACTGGCCGCGGGCATGGTGCACGGCTTTCGCGGGAACACCTCGGGCTACGACACCTGGGCGGACCGGGCGCTGACCTTGTCGGAGCCCGGCGTGCACAGCGGGCTCCGGGAGAGCTTCACGGCATTCGTCCTGCCCCGCGTCGCACTGCACCACGGTGACGTCCGGACCGCGGAGACCGCGGCACTGATGCCGGAAGGTGAGTGGTACGACAGCGCGCACCAGTTCTACGACGCCTATGCCTGGGCCGTCGCCGCGGAAACCGCGGTCGTGGCGGGCGCTCCCGGGGCGGAGGCGCTGCTGGCCGCCGCCGAACCCGCCGCGAAGGAAAACCTTTGGGCGGCGGCATGTCTGGCCCGCGCCCGCGGCAGGGCGCACGGCGACCACGACGCGGTGAAAGAAGCGATCGCCGGATGGGAATCCATCGGCGCTCGCTTCGAACGAGCCTGCACCCTCTGTCTGCTCCCCGAGCGGAGGGCCGAAGGGGTCGCGGAGCTAGCCGCGTTGGACTGCCGACCTCCCGCCACGCCGCTATGATCGAAAACCGGGCCGTGAACGCGGCCGGACGCAGGCCGTCAGAACGCACTGTGAAGCGGCGGCCCCCAGCGGGGACGAGGGGATCAAAACCGGCCGTGGCCACCGCACCCCCGACAAACGACTTGCGCGCACTCGCCGCCGCGGGCCTCACGATCGTGCTGTGGGCTTCGGCCTTCGTGGTGATCCGGGACGCGGGCGAGCACATCTCCGCAGGCGCGCTCGCTCTGGGCAGGCTCGTGACCGGCGCGCTGGTACTGGTCGCGTTTCTCGTGCTGCGCAGGCAAGGGCTCCCTCCGAAACCGGCATGGCCGGGCATCCTCGTCTCGGGAGTGGCGTGGTTCGGCGTCTACATGGTCGCCTTGAACGCCGGTGAACAGCGGATCGACGCGGGTACCGCCTCACTGGTGATCAACCTGGCACCGATCCTGATGGCGGCACTGGGCGGCTGGCTACTCAAGGAAGGATTCCCCCCGCAGCTGATGATCGGTCTGGCGCTGGGATTCGCCGGTGCCGTCCTGGTCGGATTCGCGTCGTCGGACGGCGGGACCGCGAGCCTGCTCGGCGTGCTGCTGTGCGGTCTCGCAGCGGCGGGCAGCGCCACCGGCGTGGTCGCCCAGAAACCCGCGCTACGGCACGCCACCGCCCTGCAGGTAACGGCGTACGGCAACGTGGTCGGGGCGGTGGTGTGCCTGCCGTTCGCCGGAACGCTGGTGCGGGAGGTGTCGGCGGCACCGGCGAGCGCCGTCCTGGAGATCGTTTACCTCGGCTTGTTCCCCACGGCGCTGGCGTTCTCCACGTGGGCCTACGCGCTGTCCCGGATGACAGCCGGGAAACTGGGCGCCACGACATACCTGGTACCCGTACTGGTGGTTCTCTTCAGCTGGGTGGCCCTCGACGAGATCCCCGCCGCGCTGTCGTTCGTCGGGGGCGCGCTTTGCCTGGTCGGTGTGGCTGTCTCCCGGCGCCGATCCCGAAAGACCGTGGAGGAATCTTGACTGTGGAAGAACTCTCCCGCACCGGCTTCGAACGGGTCGTCGTCGACCGGGATCCGGCAGGCGCGGCACGCTCGATCGTCGCGGTGCACGACACGCGTCTCGGCCCGGCGCTCGGCGGCGTGCGCGTGCGCCCCTATCCCAGCGAGGACGACGCCGTTTCCGAATGCCTCGCCCTTGCCCGCGCCATGACGGTCAAAGCCGCCGCGGCAGGGCTGGACTTGGGCGGTGGCTGGAGCATCATCCCCGTGGATGTCTCGGACAAGACACCGGAACGGCTCCTGGCGCACGGCCGGGCGATCGCCACGTTCGGGGGACGGTTCATCCCGGTGAACGACATCGGCACCGATCAAGCCGATCTGCGCAAGATCGGCGAAGTGACCTCACCTGTGTGTGCACAGGGTGATCCTTCGCCGTGGACCGCTCTGGGTGTGTCGGCCGGAATCAAGGCATGCGCTCGTTTCTCCGGACATGCCGACCTGAGAGGACTGCGGATCGGCGTGCAGGGCGCGGGCAATGTGGGAAGCGCTCTGGTCCGTTTACTTGTCGAGGACGGCGCGGAGGTCCTGGTGAGCGATGTGGTCGAGGAGCGCGCCACCGCACTCGCCGCGGAGACAGGCGCGACGGTGGCAGAACCCAGCGAGATGCCCTACAGAGAGTTGGACGTCTTCGCGCCCTGTGCTCTGGGCGAGGTGGTCACGCCGGACACAGTGGATGACCTGCGGTGCAGGATCATCGCCGGTGGTGCCAACAATGTGCTCGCGTCCTCGGATCTGGCAGGTCGACTGCGCGATCGGGGCATCGTCTACGCACCGGACTTCTGCGTGAACTCGGGTGGCGTGATCTTTCTGCAGGCGCAGATCCAGAGCCACACCGAAGAAGCGGCGCGCAAGCAAGTCCTCAAGGTCGGGCAGGTCATCTCGGATCTGCTGGAGCGCGCGGAAAGTCGCGGTATCACGACCACTCAGGCCGCAGACGACCTTGCGCAAGCGCGACTCGACGAGGTCTGAGCGGCGTCATTCACCCCGGCCCGTCGTTAGCATCCGCACCAAGAATTCGGCGGCCTCGCCGCCTGCCTCAACCGCTGACCACCGCCTTTTCGTCAGCTCGGGCACAATGACCCTGCGCACCGGAGACAACGGGTTCGTCCGGCCAGCCGCGACGGTATTCCTTGGTCTTACGGCGGCGATACGCCGCCGCCCGTTACTCACTACGACCTGTGAACGTCGACGGGCCGAGACGGCGATCAATGCCTCGACCCGTCGACGAGGGTGTGGCGCATTAGACAAAGACTTCGCGCCTGCCTTTGTCTCCTTCCATCGGCGGCGAAGAGCCCTGCGCGCCACTGCGCGGCGTGACACTAGAGTCGCTGCAGTCGGCGCAGCATCGGGCGCGCGTCGCGGCGTCAGGGCGGAATAACGCGTCGATGACCCGCGCCGGTCAGATGTTGAGGTACCAACGCTGGTTGCCGCGGTTCCAGTCACAGGTGTGGAGGCTCAATTGGTCGTCGCGGCCCTCGTAGGTCGCGCACAGCCCGGTTTCCTCGTTCTTGAGCTGCTTCTGGTTGTGGTCGCCGCGGATCATCCACCGCTGTCCCGGGTCGTCGCCGTTGCAGTCCGCACCTATGACCCGGCCATGGTGGGCGGTGGCGCACAGGTCGGTTCCCGTGTTCTGGATGGTGCGGTTGTCCCAGAAAATCCAGTGCTGGTTGTCGCTGCCGTGGAAATCACCGGTGATGGTGGGCTCGCCGTCCCACCACGTTTGCTGCCACACCCGTTCCGTGCCATTCGCGGACTCGATCACGTAATCGGCCGGGTCGGCCTCGGCAGCGGCGGCGGCCGGCACCATCAACGCTCCGGCAGCGGCGGCGAACAGGGCAGTCAACACAGTACGTACCAACATGGTCATCTCCTCGTCTTCTGATTCCGACGCACCCAGTACAGCCCGGCCGATCTCGCGCACGGAACACGATGAACACCATCGAGAAGACGAAGCACCCACCCTCCGGGCGAACATCGGCAGCCACCACTCCCTGTAACCCCCGGGCCCAAGTTGCGTATCTCACCGCGCGACACCGCACCACGAGTCCAAGGCAGACCCGGAACCGGACCGGATCACGATTCTCTTCGATGACATCGGTTACAAGACCCTGGGCCTGTCCGCCGTCTTCCGGCATGCGTAGTGGCATGCGGTGCGCCCAAACACACGCCACACCGGCGCGACGCGTCGACAGGCCCGCCGCCCAGTTCAATCGGCGCGGTCGCGGTTCCAGGTCGCCGGTTTCACCCACCCCATAGAGCGGTAAGCACCTCGCCGAACTCAGCGTCGCCGACGGGACTGTAAAACGAGTGGGGTAACTCCCCCGATCATGGAGGTGCACCTGATGACCGACATGGTGTCCGGCGTGGAGAACGCTGAGGACTCGAAGCCCGTGACCGGTCTGGATGGCCAGCGGGCTGAAGCTGACCGTTGAGGGTGGGTGTTGCAGCAGTTGACCAAGCGGTTGTCGGAGTCCGCGCTCGAGGGTGAGATCACTGATCACCTGGGCTATGTCAAGCACGACCCGGCTGGCCGTGGGACCGGTGACTCGCGCAATGGCGTCCGTTCGAAGACCGTGCCGACTGATGTCGACCCGGTCGAGATCGACGCGCCGCGGGATCGGGGCGCGAGCTTTGAGCCAAGATCGTCGCGAAGCGGCAGAGGCGCCTTGGCGGTGTGGACGAGATGGTGATCTCCTTGGCAGCCGAGGGATTGACCACTGGGGAGATCTCCGCGCACCTGGCCGAGGTCTATGGCGCCGAGGTGTCGCGGCAGACCATTTCCACCATCACCGACAAGGTGGTCGAGGGCATGGTCGAGTGGCAGAACCGGCCGCTGGACGCGGGCTATCCACGTGAAGATCCGCGACGGAAAGGTGCCCAACCGGCCGACGGCGAGGATCACGGGGATCCCGCTCCCCCGGCCCGTGCCTCGGCGGCCGTGTACTCGACCCTGATCACGACCGACCGCTCGTTGGGCACGGTGAACTCGCTGTCGGGCACGACTTCCATCCGGCCCGCGACGTTGTGCAGGCGCCTGGTGACGTCGTCGATGCGGCCGGCGATTATCCGCTCGTTCCGCTCCGGGCTGCCGGTCTGGCTCGCCCGGCCGGTGATCCGCACCGGTTTCCGCCCGGAAACGATCAATTCACGCACCGGCGCCGGGAGGGACGCCCACCACTCGTTCACCCCCAGAATGCCGTCGTTTCCGGACCTGAACCTGCCCTCGGCGGAATAGAAGACGGTCTTCATCTTCGTGATCTTCGGCGGGATCCGCACCCGGATGTTGACCGCGAAGCTGCACGTGACCGAGGTGGTGCCGCTCACCGTCACTCCGACCGCGTGCGAATTGGCCTCGCTCACCGCGTAGCTGCCGCCCGTGGTCACCGATCCCCCCACTCCGCCCGGGCTGGCGGCTCCGGTCCCCGATCCGGTGAGCGTGGTGGTCGTCGTCCTCGTTCCGGTGTCCGTCGTGGTGGTGGACTGGAGCGCCCGGAAGACGACGCTGACCGTCAGAGTGCCGGAATTCTCGCCGTCTCGTGGAGTGATGGTCGGAACCCCTTCGAGGTACCCGGCGGCACCGATCGTGCCGCCGGGAGTGGTGTTGGTGAAGGCCACTCGGCCTTCCGGTGTCACCGTGAAGGGCGCCGAAACCCAATAGTCGATGGGACCACCACCGGCGTGGATGTGCCGTTCGTTCGTGCCGTAGAGCCGGCCGGGTTCCTGGACGATGCCGTGGTGGTGCCAATACCAGGGCAGCCGGAGCAGCACGGTTCCCGTCGCTCCGGGATCGACTTCGACCGTCTCCGTGGCGTTGCTGAGGAACCAGGCCGGATGACTGACCGAGCGGTTCCCGTCGGCGACGTCGACGGACGCGTTGGCGTTGACCATCACGCTGCTGTCGTTCGTCCCGCCCCAGCCGGGGAAGGTACCTCGCTTGTTGACGTCGCGCTGGACGGTGAGCCCGGGCTTCTTCGCCCCGAGATAGGCGGTGACGGCTTTGTTCCCGGCGAGGCGTTGCAGGTTCGCCACGTTCGCCACGCCCGGCAGCACACCGGGCGGGAGCTTGTCTTCCGTGGCCCGGGGACGAGCGCTCCGGTCGCGGGCCGGACCGGACGACCCGAGTCGTTGCCTGTCGACTTCGCGCTCATTCATGAATGCGACACCTCGCCAACGTGAATTGCCGGAGATCGAACTTCACGCACGTTCCCGCAGAACAGCACAATACCGTCACGCTGTTCGGGGCTCGCCGATCTGCCGGGGCGTCACAATGGGCACCATCGGCTTCCCTGTCGGGCAGACGCCACCCGGACGGGTCACTTTCAAGGGAACACTTGGCTGCCGAAGAACGGCCGGAAAAATCATGCCGCTCCGCGTTCGAGTCCTCTTGGACCACCATTGCGCGAGCCCGGACGGCCGGACGAACTGGACGCAGTCCGTGCCGCGCGGTTGCCAGAGCACGCGACAGGCGTAAGCCGCCGCCGAGCGGGCGTCCAAGGCTCGCGTGGATACAACCTGTCTGCCGTAAAATCCGGTGACGTCGGTGATCATCCCCTCGATACTGGCCGACGTGGACGAAGTCGAGATCGTCGTAGCCCATTCCGAGCGCGCGACCCTGCGTGTCGGTGACGTGTTCCTGAAGGTCGACACCGATGAGTCCCGCTCCGATGTCGAGGTGGCGGCGATGGGCATGGCGCCGATCCCGACCCCGCAGATCCTGTGGCGCAAGTCGCCTGTGCTTGCTCTCTCCGCCCTCCCCGGCACGGCCCTCGGCCGCCTCGGCGAGCCATCGGCCGCGTCGGCAGCGGCCTGGGCCTCGGCGGGTGCCGCCGTACGCGTGCTGCACGACGCGCCGCTGCCGCCATGGCCCGGTCGCAGCCCCGACGAGTTCGCATCGGAACTCGATCGCGAATGCGACTGGCTGGCCACGCAGGGCGTCCTTCCCGCCGACCTGATCGCGCGCAATCGTCAGATCGCCGAGGCGGCGCTACGGCCCTGGGCACCGGCGTTCATCCACGGTGACCTGCAGCTCACCCATGTATTCGTAGAGGGCGACGAGATCACCGGCGTGATCGACTGGTCCGAGGCGGCCCGGGGCGATGCCCTGTACGACCTCGCCACCTTGACCCTCGGACACGAAGAGCACCTGGCCGACGTCGTCGCCGGCTATGGCACCGAGGTCGACCTCGACGTCATCCGCGGCTGGTGGTCATTGCGAAGCCTGCTGGGAGTCCGCTGGCTGATCCAGCACGGTTTCGACCCGTCCTCGCCAGGCTGCGAGATCGACGTCCTCAGATCCCGAATGTGAGACCGCACGAGGCCGATAGCCACCTGGATCAGAAGTACTCGACCAGGAGCCGGTAGTACTAGGTCCGCCACGGGTACGCATCGGTCCTGTACAGGTCATTGCCAGGGTATCGGGGTCGAGCAGCACGTTCGGGCTTGATGGCGCCTGGAGTGCGCAGGCGCGGTGGAAGGTCAGGTACGGCTGGAAGCTGCCTCCACGGGCCAACCGGCGAGTTCGCGCAGGGTGTCTTGCGCGGCGGTGTAAGCGTCGGCCTGGCCGGCCCGGTATTCAGCCGAACCTTCGGCGCTTTCCAGCACGGCACGTTCCGCGGTGGCGAGAAGGGCCAGCAATTCGGTGACATCCACTTGGGCTTGGCCCATATTCGGTCCGGTCATGGCCATGAGTGTGGCCCACCCCGGACTGCCTGGACGGTGAGGGTGGGGTGATGCCTACGACCCCGCCGCGATCGCTACTCTTCTGCGACGGAAAACGGAAAGACTCAGCGACAGGGGTTCGCTGTGCCGTTCGTGAAGGAATTGGGACATTGATTGTCCGATCCCTTCATGAACAAGCCCGGCTACGGCTTACGGGCGACGACGGCGGCGATGCACTGCTCGACCTGGTTGAGCGGAGTGAGTTTGGGTCCGTCGGGCCACCAGTGGTCACATACGGCCAGGCCTGGGGCTTTGTCGGGGCCGGGCGGCATGATGTCGAGGCCGTCGACGAAGGACAGGATCTCGTCCGCGGTACGGAACCGGCCGGATCCCATGGGGCTGTGGATGAACAGCTCTTCCATTTTCTTGGCCAACTCACTCGACCGGGGGGTTTCCGGGTCGAAGAAGTGGGCGATCACGACGAACGAACCGGCAGGCAGTGCCTCGATGTATTCGCGCATGAGGTCGTCGGCGTTGTCGGCGGTGTAGTGGTGCAGGGTACCCACCTGCAGCAGCGCCAGCGGGCGGTCGAAGTCCAGATTCCCGCGGATTTCATCGTTGGCCAGCAGTTTGCCGGGCTGGAAGATGTCTTCGGCGACGAAATGGGTGTGGGGGTTGTCCTCCAGGATCGCCCGCCCGTGGGCGAGCACGACCGGGTCGTTGTCGACGTAGACCACCCGGGCGTCGGGAATGAGGCGCTGCGCGATCTGGTGGGTGTTCTCCGCCGTCGGCAGTCCGGAGCCGCAGTCGAGGAACTGGGTGATCCGGCCCTGCTGGGCGAGGAACCGGACGGCACGGGTGAGGAAATTACGGTTCGACCAGGCAAGATCGCGGACCTCGGGCGCCTTCGTGGCGACCTGCCGCAGCACCTCGCGGTCGATCTCGTAGTTGTCCTTGCCGCCGAGCGCCGCGTCGTACACGCGAGCGATACTCGCCCGGGTCGGATCGACCCCGACCGGAACCGAACTCGGCGCTGCGTACACGGATTCCGACACCTTCAGACCCCCTTGGGAACGGACGCGAGCCTTCTCCCACTGTAGCGAGTCGAACACCAGCGGCAACGCCGCCCGTCCGGCGGACCGAGGTTCTCGGCGCGTGCTGTCAGCTCTTCGCTCGCCGATGACCGCGGACGCGATGTCGGATTCCCTGTCGGCTGACCCGGCGGCGGGTCGGCGGATGGATAACGGCCCGGTAACCCCCGAACGGCATCGCGCACACCTGGCATGAGGTACACGGACGGGTTTCCGTAGGGGCTGCTTAAAGACGATCAAGGCGGGGTATCCCCGGCGCACCACCACTCTCAGCAAGGAGAATCATGCCCCCGAAACGTCAGCGCGAGCAGTCAACACCGGCCGAAGGCGAATCGAACGCGAGGACCGGCCGGTCGGGCGAGGGGCAGCGCGGGAACTACTTGACGACGGCTCAGGGGGTCCGGCTTCCGGACACCGACCACTCGCTGAAGGCGGGCCCGCGAGGACCGTCGCTCATGGAGGACTTCCATCTCCGCGAGAAGATCACCCACTTCGACCATGAACGCATCCCGGAGCGCGTGGTGCACGCACGCGGTGCGGCGGCACATGGCACCTTTCGCGCTTATGGCAACGCGGCGTCGGTGACCAAGGCCGGTTTTCTGGAGAAGGGTCGCGAGACCCCTGTCTTCGTGCGGTTCTCGACGGTGCTGGGCTCGCGGGGATCTGCGGACACCGTCCGGGACGTCCGCGGTTTCGCGGTGAAGTTCTACACGGCCGAGGGGAACTTCGATCTGGTCGGCAACAACATGCCGGTCTTCTTCATTCAGGACGGCATCAAGTTCCCCGACGTCATCCACGCGGGCAAGCCCCACCCGGACCGGGAGATCCCGCAGGCACAGACCGCGCACGACACCTTCTGGGACTTCGTTTCCCTCCACACCGAGGCGACGCACCACGTCATGTGGGCCATGTCCGACCGCGGGATCCCCCGGTCCTATCGGACCATGGAGGGCTTCGGAGTGCACACCTTCCGGCTGGTCAACGCCGACGGCGGGACCAGCCTGGTGAAGTTCCACTGGAAACCGGTGGCCGGTGTGCACTCACTGGTGTGGGAAGAGGCGCAGATCGCCGCCGGCGCCGATCCCGACTTCCACCGCCGGGACATGGCAGACGGCATCGATGCGGGGGCACCCCTGGAATACGAGCTCGGCCTTCAGGTCCTGCCGGATTCCGACGATGAGATGTTCGAGGGGATCGACCTGCTCGATCCGACCAAGATCGTCCCGGAAGAGCTCGCCGAGGTCCAGCTGGTCGGCAAGCTCACCCTGGACCGGAACCCGACCAACTACTTCGCCGAGACCGAACAGGTCGCCTTCCACACCGGCAACCTGGTGCCCGGCATCGAGGTGACCGACGACCCGCTGATGCAGGCGCGGCTGTTCTCCTATCTGGACACCCAGCTCACCCGGCTCGGCGGACCCAACTTCACCCAACTCCCGATCAACTGCCCGCACGTCGCCGTCAACGACAACCTGCGCGACGGGATGCATCAAACCCTCATCCACCACGGACAGGCCCCGTATCTCCCCAACAGCGTCGACGACGCGCTGCCGACGACGACCACGGAAGCCGAAGGCGCTTACGTCCACCGGCCCATCGAGGTCGCGGGTCCCAAGATCAGGGCCAACCCGGTGTCGTTCGACGATCACTTCTCGCAGGCCACACTCTTCTGGAAGAGCATGTCCCGGATCGAGAAGATCCACTTGATCGAAGCGTTCACGTTCGAGCTGGGAAAGTGCTTCGCCCAGTCGATCCAGGAACGTGTCCTCGAGTCACTCGCCCAGGTCGATGCCGAACTCTGCGCGGCGGTCGCTGCAGGACTCGGACTCGCCGCTCCGCTGGGCACCCCGGCCGAAGACGTCACTCCTTCCGCCGCGTTGTCGCAGATCCCGGCGGCGCCCGGCCCGATCGCGGGCCGCATCATCGGGGTGGTGGCGACGTCCGGCGCCGATCTCGGCGGGATCGGCAAACTCCGCCGGACCGTCGAGGCCCAGGGCGCGATCCTGCGGGTTCTCGCGCCGGTCGGCGGAACGCTGAAAAGGGGACGCGGACAACAGCCGGTGGCGAGGACGTTCCTCACCGCCCGATCCATCGAGTTCGACGCGGTGGTGGTCGCCGGCGGTACGGCCGGACTGCACGACATCAAGCTGACCATCCTGTTGCAGGAGATGTTCCGTCACTGCAAGGTCATCGGTGCTTGGGGTGACGGGCGCCAGGTGCTGACCGACGCCGGGATCGACGTCGACGCACCGGGAGTCGTGCTCGCCGACGAGGTCGCCAAACCGTTCTCCGCCGAGCTGGTGAGTTCCGTGGGGCTGCACCGCGTCTGGGAGCGGGCCGAACTGGTGATGAACGACTGAGGAATCGGACCTTGATGAAGACCCTGCTCGAACCGGCCGTACCGGAACCTTTGCCGGAGCCGAGAACCGTCGAGACCATCACCGCCATGGTGCGGTTGCTGATGCAGAACGGGGTCCTCGACCTGCCGCTCCCGGGTGGAGGCGATACGTGGGGCCGCTGGACGACGCTCGCCGGACTGGGGCGTCGCGACCTGGTGCTCGGCCGGCTCGCGGAGGGCCATACCGACGCCCTCGCGATTCTGGCCGAAGCCGGCCGGGAACCCGTTCCGGGCGCGCTGTACGGCGTCTGGGCCGCTCGTTCGGGTGGTACCGGTGCGGCCGTCGTGGGCGGCGCGCTCACCGGTACCGTCCGGTTCTGCTCCGGCGCTCAAGTCCTCGACCGTGCCCTGGTAGTGGCGGACTACGAGGACGGGCCACCTATCCTGCTGGAAGTCGGCCTGGACGAGCCGGGCGTCCAGGCACTGCCGGAGACGTGGCAGGCGATCGGGATGGACGCCTCCGACAGCGGTGACGTCCGGTTCGACGGGGTCCCGATGACCTCGGACCATATCGTCGGCGAGCCGGGCTGGTACGTGTCCCGGCCGGGGTTCAGCCTTGGCGGCGCGGGCGTCGCCGCGGTATGGCTCGGCGGCTGTGCGGCCGTCGTGGACTCGGTGACGGCGTACCTGCGCGCCCGCGGCGCGGCGGACGACCACCAGTACGCCCACCTCGGCGCGCTCCACACCGCGCTCCACCAGGCCGACGCGCTGCTCGTGCGGACGGCGGAAGTCGTCGACACCGAACAGGACGAGGACTTTCCCCTGCTGACCGGATTCTGCCGGGCCGCCGTCGAGCACGCGGCCCGGCAGGTCCTGGACATCGCACCGGAGATCACCGGGCCGACGGCACTCTGCCGCGATCGACGGCTGCCCCGCCAGCTGGCCGACCTGACGGTCTACGTGCGGCAGCATCACGGCGCTCGGGACCTCGCGGCCTTGGCCGTCGAACTTCTGAAAGACGGCCGACGGTGACCACGGGACCCTTCCACGCCGAAGCCGGCTGGCGTGGGCTGGAGTCGCTCCCGCTGTTCCCCGCCGAGGACGTCCGCCGCGTCTGCGTCGTCGCCGCACACCCGGATGACGAGACTCTGGGCGTATCCGGACTCATTCAGCGGCTGCACACCCGCGGAGCCGAGATCCGGCTGGTCGTCGCGACCGACGGGGAAGCCGCGTTCCCCGGCTCCTCGGCCGTCGACCGTCGGGCACTCGGTGCTCGCCGTCGCCTGGAGCTACTGGAAGCGTTGCGGTGTCAAGGAATGGAGGACGTCGAACCGGTATGGGCAGGTCTTCCCGACTCGGCGCTGACCGACAACGAGTCCGAACTGACCGACGTAGTCCGTGAAGTCGCCGCGGACAGCGAACTCTGCCTCGCTCCTTGGCCAGAAGACCCTCACCCGGACCATCGGGTGGCGGGCCGAGCCGTGTTCCGCGCCGCCCCCCTGGGCGCGCACCGATGGTCCTACCCGATCTGGCTGTGGCATATGGTGGCCCCGGACGATCCGGCCATCCCCTGGGCACGGGCCACGGAAGTCCGGCTCGACGACGCGAGCGCGGCGATCAAGGCGAAAGCCATCCAAACTTTCCAGTCGCAACTCGAGCCGGGCCCGACCGGGGAAGATCCGATCCTGACCCCGGAGATACTGGAACACTTCGCGCGTGACAGGGAGATCCTGTTCCACGAGCCGAGGATTACATCGACGCCGGTGAGCAGATTCGAGACGCTCTACCGCGAACCCGACCCGTGGACGATGGACAGCTGGTACGAACGTCGCAAAAGGACGGTCGCCCTGGCCGCTCTGCCACATGAGCGGTACGCCTTCGCGGTGGAACCCGCGTGTGGCACTGGAGCCCTGACACTGGACCTGGCCGACCGCTGCGACCAGGTCTACGCCTTCGACCCGGTGCCTGCCGCTCTCTCGGTCGCCCGAGAGCGCACGGCACATCTATCCACAGTGGACTTGGCCACAGGCACCCTGCCGGACGATATGCGAGGCCCGGCGGACCTGGTGGTACTGAGTGAAATCCTCTACTACCTGAGCGAAGCGGACCTGACGGCGACGCTGGACCGCACCGTGGCATCACTACGCCCGGGTGGTCAAGTACTCGCCGTGCACTGGCGCCCGCAAGCACCGGACGCACCCCACCACGGCTCCCAGGTCCACGAACGGCTGCGAACACACCCAGGCCTGCGGAGTCTGGTGACGCACAGCGAGACCGACTTCCTGGTCGATGTTCTGGCACGCCGTTGATCACGTCCGTGGGCGTGCTGATCCCGGCGCGTGACGAAGAAACCGATCTCCCGGCCTGCCTGCGCGCGCTGGCTGTCGCACTGCGCGAACTGCCTCCGCAGCTGGAACGGCGTGTCTGTGTGGTGGCCGACCGCTGCCGTGACGACACCGCCAAACTGGCCAGGGACGCGGGAGCGGAGGTTTTCCTCAACGCGCGCGACCTCCCGATCGGAGCGATCCGGGCACTGGGCGCACAGCACCTGCTTCGCGGGCTGGATCACCACGCGTCGGCCCGTACCGTGCTGTTGAGCACGGACGCGGACACCGTAGTCGACCAAGACTGGGCGGTCCGCCATGTCCGCAGGGCGGAAGCGGGCTGGGACGCCGTGGCCGGCACAGCGAAGCTGAAAACCGCGTTGGCGGCCAACGCACAATTACGCTATAAGGCATTGCTCGCGAACACACGAATTCCCGAGGGCCACGGGAGCGTCTACGGAGCCAACCTGTCGATCAGGGCGAGCGCCTACCACGCGGTCGGCGGTTTCCTCCCGATCCGGACCGCCGAAGACCACGACCTGTGGCGCCGTCTCGCCCATGCCGGATTCCGGTTGGCCTATGCCGAGGAAGCGAAAGTAATGACGAGCGCCCGGCTGAACGGCCGAGCACCGGACGGCCTCTCGACGCTGCTGCGTGCCCTTACCCGAGCCTCATGAACCTCCGCGACACCCCCGTCGACACCAGGAGCACTCGGCGGTCTTGCTCCCCGGGTAGGGCTGCCGACGTGGGGTGGCCGTGCACCCGGTCGTGGAGACGTCGAGCGAGGCTGGTGGTCGAACTGCAGAAGGCCGAGCGCCAGAAACCGGACCGGCACCCTTCACGCCGGGCAGTGCGGTGTTTCTGAAGCGGCCGCGTCGCTGCTACCAGAAGCCGAAGTCGAGCTAGCCGGCCTCGTTGCAAACCACGACCTCACGGTCGAGCATCGCGGCACGCTCGCAGCGCTGCGGCGGGCACGCCGGTCAGCTCGGCGAACTCGGCGGTGAGGTCGTTCCCGTTACGGCCGGTCAGCACCGTCGTGCCGTCGCCCGCTCCGCCTGTGTCCAGTCGGCCGCGCCGATCAGCCCCAGAGTTCCTGGATATGGGAGAAGATTCCCTGATTGTGGGCGAACTCGACGGTATTGCCGTCGGGGTCGGTCACCGCGGTGGTGTAACCGATGTCTTCGCCCATGTCCATCGGCTCCCAGCGAGGAGGACTGCCGATCTCGTGCGCCCGCGCCGCGATCCGATCGACGTCGGAACGGTCAGGCACTTCGATGCCGAGGTGTGCCCACGGCGCGAGGATCGGCATCTTCGCACCGCCGGACGGAACGCCGAAGCGCAGCCCCGCGTCCCCCAGGAATTGGCCGAGCACCAAGACGAATGGTGTCTCGACCTGTCCTTTGTTGGACAGCCACGCCACGCGCATGTTCTCGCCGTCCACCCGCCGGACCACGACCAGCGATGTCAACCGTTCGTAGAACTCGACCGACCGATCGAGTTCGCTGACCGGCAGGGCCACATGCGTCCATCGCGGCTCGTTCAGCACTGTCATCGCGTATCTCCTTGTTCGGGGGAAGGGGGAAGTGCCGTCGAATCCACCTCGCGGGGGTCACGGCTGCTCGAAGACGGGCGCGATGTCCGTCGTGGCGTCGGTATTCCACCTCCAGCGCGACGACAGCCACGTCGGGCTCGGGCTCCCACAAATCCAGGATTTCGTGCCGCACACCGGCGATGGACTGGTTGTAGGCGTGAGACGCCTCTTTCACCGCCTCGCGGCCGTGGATCGTCTCGGCGTTCCCGAATCGGAACGTCGATCGCCTCGAAACTCTCGGCCACGCGTTCTTGCATGGTCTGACTCATCTGCTGGGCCTCGGTTAGCTCGTCTGATGTGGTTCGAGCACGACAACGGCGCCCGCTTGGGTTCGCAAGAATTCCCGGCTCGATCATCCGGATGCCGGATTGTGGATGACGGTGCCAGGGTCATAGCGACGGGCGACCTCACTCAGGAGAGCCATCACCTCAGGGCTGAAGAAGCGCTCCGCGTCCCGGTCGCCGGCGTTGGCGAACGAGCGAAGGGTCCGCCCCGTCGCCACCTGTCGCACCGCGTCATGGACGCGCGCTTGCTCGATGGCCAGAGCGCTGAAGTCTTCCCCGCGGAAGATCAGGCCGACAGTCTCGAGGAGGAACTCACCTTCGACCCGGTTCATCGGCGTCGAGGTCGCGGCCGGCCGGGCCAGTGCTCCGCCGAGATGACGGATCTCGGTCAGCATCAACGGGCCGGAGTCCGGGCCGAGGTCGGTCAGCACGTCCAGCGCCGCGTCCGGCAGGTCGGTCAGCAATTCGGTGCGCGCACGAGTGGGCGCCGGGTCG
Organism: Amycolatopsis sp. cmx-4-54; assembly: GCF_046548895.1. Classification (NCBI taxonomy): domain Bacteria; kingdom Bacillati; phylum Actinomycetota; class Actinomycetes; order Pseudonocardiales; family Pseudonocardiaceae; genus Amycolatopsis; species Amycolatopsis sp. cmx-4-54. The sequence goes on along the minus strand of NZ_JAEBEJ010000015.1, from coordinate 98,373 downwards.
GCGGGGACGCCGGCCACGTCGAGGTCGTCAGGTTTACGTGGCGCGAGAGTGTCGCTCAGCGGCTGGGCGAGGTCGAGCAGCGGACGCAGTAGCCGCCGCGCCTCCTCCTCTTCACCGAGATGGGCGACCGTCAGCGTGACCACGCGTGTCCCCCGCAGCGGCTCAGGCACCGGCGGCAGTGACGGAACCTGTTGTACCCCAAGGGTGGTGGTCATCTCGTCCGGCAGGGTCGACGTCCACGAGCGGAAGGCGCCGAACAGCTCGGGCGCGGATTCGGCGGACCAGATGAGCTGTCCCGCGCAGAGAACGGGAGCCGGGACGAGCTCGATCTCGATCTCCGTCACCACCCCCGGTGGTGTCCCTCCCCCACGCAGCGCCCACCACAGGTCCGGATACTGATCCCGGTCCACGCTGAGCCGCCGCCCGTCACCGGTCACCAGCTTGGCGGCCACCAGACGGTGCGCGGCGAGACCGTGGCGTCGGGCGAGGAGACCAAGTCCGCCGGTGAGCGTGTAGCCGGTCGCCCCGACACCGGGGGCGGAACCGGTCAAGCCACTGAGTCCATGCGGGGCGCAGGCTCGCTGCACATCCCGCCACGAGACGCCCGGCCCGAGACGAGCCCTCCGCCGGCTGGGGTCGACCGTCACCCCGCGCAGCGCACCCGTGCGCAAGAGGATCGCTCCGTCGAGGGAGTCGATCGCGCCGTGGCCGGTGGCCTGTACCGCTACCTGCCTGCCTTGCCTGGCCGCGAAGCCGATCGTGGCGGCGATGTCCTCGACGTCGGCGGCGACCACGACCGCGACCGGTCGTTGTTCCACCGTCAGACTCCATGGCCGGGTGGCGGACGCGAATCGTTGGTCACCCGGCTCGATGACGGCGCCCTGGACGGTTTCCCGCCAGCGAGCCGGTTCGTTGAGCACCATGTTCGTGATGCTGGCATCCGGACCGTACCGGCGGCATCCCGTGAACGCGGGATTCATGATCACCCCACCGTGGGGCACAGTTGCCCGCAGCACTCGGATGGCGGGGTTGCCGGCCCGGATTTCCACGAAGGGACCCTCGTGAACATCACCGACTCGGTAGCCCTGGTGAGCGGGGCCAACCGCGGCATGGGCAGGGTTTATGTGAGCGAACTCCTCGGCCGTGGCGCGGCCCGCGTCTACGCCGTGTGCCGCGACCCGCGAACCCTGGCTCCCGCTCACCTCGGCGACGAACGCGTCATCCCGGTCTCGCTCGACATCACCGATGCCCATGGTGTCGCCACGGCGGCGGCGAACGCGTCGGACGTGTCGTTGTTGATCAACAATGCCGGCAGCTCGTTCACCGAACCGGTGGTCTCCGGCGAACTCGACCGCGTCCGCCGAGAGTTCGAGACCCATGTGTTCGGCACACTGAACATGGTGCGCGCCTTCGCTCCCGTCCTTGCGGCGAACGGCGGCGGCGCGATTCTGACGATGCTTTCCGCACTCTCTTGGGTCGACTACTACGGCCTCGGTTCCTACACCGCCGCCAAGACCGCCCTTTGGGGCCTCAACACCACGATCCGGAACGAGCTGGCATCCCAACGGACACAGGTCGTCGGTCTGCACGTCGGCGCGACCGACACGGACATGACGGCCGGATACGACATGCCCAAGGTAGCGCCGGAAGAGGTGGTGGCCGCCGCGCTGGACGGCGTGGCGGCCGGGTCGCTGGAAGTGCTGTTCGGCACGGAAGCCGAAGAAGCGAAGAAGGCACTCGCCCGGACTCCGGAACAGCTTTATCCTGGCAGCGTGCCCGGCACCTGGTCGTGACTCGAAGGCTTCGTGGTCATCCCCGGTTCCCGGTCAGGACGGCGGAGAGTTCATTGCGGCTGTTGACCCCGAGCTTGTGGTAGATCGCCTTGAGGTGGTCCGACACGGTGTGACGGCTGATGAACAAGGCGTCGGCCAGTTCGAGGTTCGTCAGACCGTTGGTGACCAGCGCGGCGATTTCCCGCTCACGAGCGGAAAGCTGGTGGGCCCGCATCAACAGCGGGCGCAGATCGGTGTGCCGGGCGGGTTCGATCGTCACCGCCATGGCTCCCACCCCCAGTGGCGCGGACTCCGACAGCGAGGCGACACGGAGGACCAGCCAGGTCCCGTCATCGGCGCGAATACGCAGCCGTGGCGACGGGAGCGACGAACCGCCTGGAGTGGCACGAGCCGCGACGGCGTAAATGAAGCCGGGAAGCGCGTCTCCGTCGGGTGCGGCCGGTGGAAGCCGGGACAACCAGCGGTCCGCCGCGGGCGTCGACGCGACCAGGTCGAGCGCGCGATCGAGGATCACCGTTCCCGCCTCGTCGTCGCTAGACGGCCTGCCTGCCGGCTCGATCGTGCTGCGCCGCAGTCTGCGACCCAGGGTCGGCGCGATCTTCATCAGCGCTTCGACGTCGGCCGCGGTGAAGGGGCGACCTCCGTCGCGATAAAGGTGCAGCATCCCCCAGCACACGCCGTCAGCGGCGAGCGCGATGGACAGGCCGTCACGCAGCCCGCCGGGTTCGGCGATCTCCCACCAATACGACTCGCGGCGCGGCGCACCCTCGGCGTCCACGCGGGTAAAGGCGAATCCCCGGCCGGTCAACTCGGTGAACTCGCCCGACGACGCCCACGCTTCGTGCACCCTGCGCTGTTGCCGTCCGATGACCGGGTTGTCCGCCACGGTCCACGAGGGAACCCAAGTCAACGGGTCGATCAGATTCCAGCACATCGAGTCGAAGCCCACGATCCGGCGGAGGTCGGACACCGCCGGCCACTGGAAGTCCTCACACGTGGACCGTTGCTGCGCCAGCCGCTCGATCGCCGCGTACACGCTGTCGGCCGACCGTCTCATCGACACAGTCATCGGCCGGTCACCGTGCCCAGCATATCGTGCCACGGCTCAAGATCATCGATCCAGCGCGTGCCGATAAGCAGGTCGCCGCGAGCGCGGTCGACGGTCGTCGGGTCCATGGTCAGGATCGTTGTGGCAGGCAACAGTGTCACACCGGTGTCCGTCATCGCCGGAATCCCCTTCGTACGTTTGCATGGCACTTGGACGCCGCACCCGGTTCAGTGCACCTACTGACCGTCGACCGGGGCTCGATCGAGCACGTGCACACCGATCCGCTTGAGCTGGTGGTGGTCTTCGGTCCCCTTACGGGAGTCGGCCTGGCCGACGTTCAGGAAGTAGTCCTGGCTGTCCGCAGGGCTCAACAGGAGAGTCACGTCGCCGAGTCCGTCCATGCTCTGGAAGGTGTGGGGCACGTTGCGCGGCCCGTATACGACTCCCCCAGGACCGAGATCGAAGATTTCGGCGGTGGCGAGGGAGGACCCGCCGATCCAGAACCGGAAGGTGCCACCGTTGACGATCCAGATCTCGTCTTCGTTGGTGTGCACATGAAAGGGTGGCGCGGCATCGGCCGGAATCTCGCGCTGCCGGATCATGAGGAACTGCCCATCGGTCGTTTCGGACCGAAGGGGAAGCTCGAAGGTCGTGTTGTAGTACTCGATCTTCTCGACATTCTCCGGAGTGGAGAACGTCGGGATACCGTGAGCTCGGCTTTCGTTCGTTCCCATCGTTGGATTTCCTTCACTCTTGCGCCGGCCGCACGTCGGTCCGGAACTCGAAGCTTTCGATATTTAGCTGCCTGTGCAGACAGTTATATCACTTTTCCTCCCTCGGTGCTCTCGCTCCGCCGTGCGGCACGACAGCAGCCGAGGACTCGGCCTAGGGTGATGTCGTGACCGAAGGACGACTAAACGCACTCGAAGAGGAAGCATGGAGCGGCTTCCTGCGCACCCACGAGCGCTTATGGCGCCAGCTCGAAGCGGGCCTGTCGGCGGTGAACGTCAGTCTCGCCGAGTACGACGTACTGCTCGCGCTGGACGCAGCCGGCCCCGGGGGTCTACGTATGTCCGACCTCGCCGAGCGCCGGCTGATGTCGACAGGTGGCTTCACCCGGCTGGCGGACCGATTGGAACGGCGCTCTCTGATCGAGCGGCGCCGATCCGCGGTGGACGGTCGAAGCCTGGACGCCGTGCTGACCGACGAAGGGCGCACACTGCTGCGGCAGGCCCGGCGGCAGCACCACAGCGATTTGCGCACGCACTTCTTCGAGCGGCTGAAGACCGATGATCTGCGACAACTCGCGGACATCTGGAGACGGCTCGGTCCCGATTCCGCCACCGGGAACTGCTGACCCGCGCGGCGTCGAGGGTGTCGACGGCAACATCGCAATGATCACCGGGCTCACGATCACCAGCGCGGTGGGACGATGGAGCGAGGTAGTGGACCGAGACGGGCGGCAGCTGCCTGAAGGCCCTCGACCAGGTCTCGCGGGTCGTCCACCAGCGCGCCACCGCGTACGACCGGACGCCCGGCCCGGTAGACCGCGTCGATGTGGCGGCGGTCCATCTGCAACACAACAGCGCCGGCCGGGTCGAGCACCGGCGTGACGTCAAGGTCGTCAGCCCGTAGAACGACCAGATCGGCGCACTTGCCGGGCGTCAAGGTTCCCGTGTCGGCCTCGAGACCCAACGCCGCCGCACCATCCCCTCTCAGCACAAGATGAGAATCCCGTCCGCCTTGTCGTGTGCTGCCGCCGGCAGGTCGCCCCAGTTACCGGGGAGGGATTCCCAGATCACGTCCCAGTAGCCCACCCAGTCCAGCAGAAGCACGGTGTGCGTCGACTTGTTGTCGATCGACGCGATCTTGTCGATGGCGGGGGAACCCGCCAATTTGTACAGACCACAGGCGTTCTGCTGGAAAACCATGTTCCCGCCGGTGAGCCAGTCGTACCCGCAGAAGTAGTTCGCCGTACACGAGTCGTAGTGCTGAACGCCTGCCTCGGATCCGGCCCGTGCTTCGGCCGCGGATGCCACCCCGGCTCCGGCGCTGGCCGTGAGAACGAGAATCGCGCTGATCACGATGCCTGCCGCAGCGCGCACTTTTCTGGATTTCAAGTTGTCCTCCCAATCGGAATCGCCTGCCACGGCGGGAGCCCTCAGTGGGCAGGTCTTGCCTTCGAACCCCCGTGGTGACGTCATAGTGCACCGAAGACTTTGAGGAAACCTTGAATGAACTTTGCAGCGCGAACTGAGGCGCGGTGGCTTGCGGCTTCGAGATGCCGTCGTGCTTCGCTCTCGTTTCCCTCGGAATGGTGGCATCTGCCCAAGCCGCGGTGTGCACGGGCGCGTTCGTGCAGACGAGCGGTCCTGCGGGCTGTGCCGGTTTTGGCGGCACGTCGATGTACTAGTCTCCGTGTGTGATCGCTGTCTTGGCTGGAGTCATCGGTGCGCTGCTCGGTTTCTCGGGTGCCCTGCTCGGGGCTTGGATCAAGAGCAGGGGTGAGCAGCAGAGGTGGTTGCGCGATCAGAAACTGACCGGTGCCGCCGAGTTGGTCAGCGCGGGCACGAACATCTTCGAACTTCGCAGCGGCAGCAAAGACTGGCTCGAATCATTCGAACCAAGCGAGCTGCGTGAATGGCAGACCCGATTGCAGAAAGGCCGCGCGGCCATCCACCTGCTGTGCGGTCAGGAGACCCGTGATCACGCGGACTCCTTCGCCAAGTCATGCTGGCGCGCGAAAACAGGTGACCGGGAGCACAAAGACAAGACCATCGCGGCACTGCGCGCCTTCATCACGTCGCTCCGTAAGGAGATCGGAAGCGAGTAGCCGTCGATCCTCGCGGATCAAGTATGCAGCGGCCCTGACGCCTTGGTCTGCTGATGGGGCAAACGCATGCGAATCTTGTGGTGGTTGTCTCCGTGACGGCTCACCTCACGAAAACCGTGCCGTTGGTAGAGAGCATAGGCACGCGTGTTGACGGCGAGGACCTCGAGGACCAGGTCCTGATCTCGTTGGGTTGCGATGTCTACGAGAGACTGAATGAGCTGGGTGCCGATGCCGCGTCCCTGGCAGTGGGGATGGAGTTCGATTCTCCCCAAGTAGATTTCGGTCGCGCGATATTCGACGACCAGAATTCCTGCGTCGATCCCGTCGACGGTGATGATCTGCCAACGGTCCGGCTGGAAGGCGCGTTCATGGTAGGTTCGTTGGGCTGTTTCGTCCCAGCCCCACACGGTCGTGACGTAGCCGCCCATGGCGGTCTTGTGGAGCTGGAAGCAGAACTCGCTGTCGGCCGGCGTTGCCTGGCGCAGGTCCACGGTGTCCATGCCGCGATTATCCCGGCAACGTCCAGCACATCGCCCAGACACACGTGCCGGACCTCGCAGTCGCCTACGTCGACAACGACGCCATCGCCGTCGCCCAAAGCAACGGCTGCTCCCGCGACGAGCCGGCCACCGTGGTCATCGACACCGACCTCGTCACCCGGACGAAGTCTCGACCACCCCGGCCGTCCGCGGCCGGCTCGACTTCACAACCCATCGCGGTACTCACGAACGGAGCCATCTCGCCGCGTCGCATCTCACCGATGAGACCGTGCCCCCGGAACTCCAGGCGCAGGTGCGTGCGTGCATCGAGACCTACCGCGACGGCTCCACTTCCTTGACCACGCGCGCCTCCGCCACCCTGAGGCGCTTGACGATCAACAAGAACCCCGCCCCAATGGTGACTTTTTCACCTGCGGGGCGCATCTTGCGCGAACCAGCCAGTCGCGGTTAGGTAGGATCAGAACCGGAATTTCACTGGGGGAATTCCGGTACTGGGGATTCCGGGGTACGTACCGATGATCGATCTGTCATGGGATCGCGGCGATTGCCACCACCTTCACTCCACGCGAGCCATCGATGGCCCGTCTGCCGGAGCGGCCTGCCGATCCACCACCGACACCCGCCGGATACGCGGCCACTGACGAAACCCGACCCCTTTCCCGGTGACTGACACGGTCACCGGGAAATCAGTGGCGTTCTCGCGACGAAGATTCGCAAGGCGTCGAATTCATCGCCGGATCCGGCCTCGATTCTGGATGCCGTTGCCACCGAAACCTTTCCCGGCACCGTCCGAGAAGGGTCCCCGTTAATTCAACCTGCACCGAAGCTGACTGGGGGCTTGGAGTGTACAAGCGTATTTTGTCCTGCGCGCTTTGCGCCGCGGCGCTGTTCTCCGGGACGATCGCCGTTCCGTCGGGACTCGCAGCCGAAACCGGGGTACACGCCACGGCAGCGGCGATGACGCCCGGCGAGATCGCCCGCTGGGAGGTTCTGAGCTACGCCAGGTACAGCGTCCACAGCACGGTGAAGACCGACGCGTGGACCGCTCTGCTCAGCGAAGACCCGGAGGCGGCGTCCATCGAGTTCCTCCGCTATCCCGGCGGCGGGCTCGAATACGCGACACAGCGGGCACTCAACCGCGACGAAGGCAACAAGCGATTCCTCCGGCGGCTGCTGGAGACCCATCTCCGGGCCTACTCGCCGGAGGTCCACGACGCGGCGAACCTCTATTTGACGGCGACCGCGTCCAAGCGGGAACAGTTCTGTCATGGTGGCGGTTACGAAGCCGCCAAGGCGCGGGACCAGAAGTTTCGCGCCGAACTCGGCGAACAGAAGCGCGCCCTCGTCGAGGAGGACCGCCGATACGTGCGGATGCTCGCCGACCGGGATCCGGGTACCCAGGTGAGATTCGCCGCGGCCTACGCGGTCCGCGAGGGATCGACCGACGACGACCTGACCGACTTCTTCGCCTGGGGCTGGGCACAAGGCGCGCGGCTGGACATCGAGACCTTCCGTGAAGGGATGCTGCGCGACAACCGCCAATGGCAACTGACGATCGCCCAGTTGATCGTCGACGCCGAAGCCGCCGAGAAGGCCGCGCGGGAAATCGAAGGCGAAGCCGGCAAGGAGGCCCGTGACCAGGCCGCGGCCGCCTGGCGCAAGGTCGGCACCGAAGTTTCGCCGGTGCGGTCGAAATGGGAAGAGGCGAGGGACTTCGCCCAGCAGCAGGCGGAGACCTGGCACGCCATCCTGCTCGCCGCGCAACAGGCCGCGCAGAACCCCAACTGGAAAGCGATCATCGATCCCGCGAGGACGGCGGAAGGCGATTGGACGGACAACCGGTCCCTCTCCGGCGAAAACGTCGCGTACTGGGAGTCGTTGCTGCGGAAGGCGCTCGAAGGCGAGCAGCGGATCAAGAACCCGAGCTGATCATCCGCCGCCCGGCTTTCCCGCGGCGGCTTCCTCTCGAGAATAGGTGACTGGGGTATGCGAAGAACGTCCATGTCAAGGCCATGGTTCAGCCGTGGCGTAGCGGTGGCCGCCGTCGCCGCCGTGTTCGCTGGGCTGCTGGGCGCACCGGCGGGTGCGGCCGAAACACCTCCCGGCCAGGGTGTGCCGCCCGCCGTGCCCACCGCGGAACCCGATATCGAGTCGACCACCGTTCCCCCGGCGTCACAGCGGGACAAGGTGCTGGCCGTCGAGGCCATCGAGGTCGGCGAGGCGACCGACGATTGGCTGAGGCTCTCCGACAAGAACTTCGTCTTCAAGGTCTACGAGAAGATCAGCCTCGACAACTTCCCTCGCACCAAGGCGGAAGCGTCCCGGATCTACAGCCTCACCGTCGCCGACGCCTCGGCGTTCATCCGGACCGGTATCCACGAATTCGTCCAGCGCGACCACGACGAGAAGATCCTCCGCGACATCGAACGGCGAGACCGGATCGGCGCGCGGATGAAGGCACTGGAGAACGCCCGCATCATCCCGCTGGACCCCGTGCTGCTCGACCTCACCGACCGCAACTTCGTCTTCCAGGTCGCCAGCCGGGCCAAGAGCGGCTCCAAGGTCCAGAGCGGCGCGATGACCGCGTACAAGGGCGACGCCGCCGCTTGGAAATCCTTCATCGAGGTCACCATCCTCGACCTCGCCGAGCAGGACATCGTGGAACACCTGGAACGCCTCCGGCAGGAGAACGCCGAGAAGGCGGCCAGGGAGGAGCGTGACATCAAGCGGCGCACCGCCGTCGCCGAGATCCCGGCCACCTTCCAGAATGTCTGGCTGGACGCCGAGAACGACGTCTTCATCCGTGAGCTGCTGCGGCTGCCCGAACTGGCCAACCCGGCGAACATCGAGATCAAGGACGCGGCGGAGCGCGCCTCCCGCAGCACGGACCCGGCAGTGTGGAAGGCCTTCATCGACACCGGGCTCAAGGCGGCGGCCGGACGGGACAAGGCACGCCGTGAAGCGCAGGAAGATCAGGCCAACCGCGACGCCGTCCGGCAGCTCAAGGTCCGCGCGGAGAACAGCGGCCTGCGGCCGCGGCTGGTCGCGGCGGCCAACGCGGCGCTGGCGGGCAACCGCGACGCGGTGATCACGTTCTTGCGCACGGGCCAGTACGAGGTACTGACCCAGTCGTTCGGGACCTACACCCCCGGCGTCCGGGGCTGGCACGTCTACAGTGCCGGAGGCGACGCGTGGATCACCACCGGGAACCCCGGCACCGACGGAACCAAGCCGTTGCCGAACGCGACCTGGAAGGTGGCGGGCGGCCTCGCCGACCCGCTGTGTTATTCCCTGGAGTCCACCGACCGCGCCGGGAACTACCTGCGGCAGCAGGATCTGCGGGTCAAACTGCACGGCAACGACGGCACCGACCAGTTCAAGAAGGACGCCACCTGGTGCCCGCGGCGCAACGGCGCCGAGGTCCAGCTGGAATCGAAGGCGCACCCCGGCCGGATTCTGCGGCATATCGACGCCCAGCTCTGGATCGCCCAGCAGGGCGGCGGGAACTGGTTCGACACCGACCGGCTCTTCACCGAAGACTCGCACTGGCTCGTGGTCGCCCCGAACCCCGAAGTGTCGACGCCACTGATGCTGGACTGGTTCAACAACGACGGCCTGCGCGGGCTCGCCGGAACTCCGAAGGCGGCGGAAGTCCACGACGCGGGGGTCCGGTTCCGCGAGTTCACCAACGGCCGCCTGTACTGGGGCCCGGAAACCGGCGCGAAGTTCATCAACGGCGAGATCCTCACCCGGTACCTGAGTCTCGGTGGGCACAAGTGGCTGTTGCCGAGTACCAACCAGGTCAACGGGACCAACCGGTCGATGATCAATTTCCACGGCCATAACATGGCGATCTACTGGACGCCGTCGACCGGAGCCAGATTCGTGATGGGTTCCATCCGGGACAGATGGAATTCGCTCGGCGCGGAAAACAGCAGGCTCGGCTTCCCGACCAGCGACGAATTCACCATCCCCATCGGCCGTCAAAGCAACTTCGAGCACGGCTACATCACCTGGAACTCCAGCACTCACGAAATACTCGTGTTCATGCCCGCTTTCGCGAACTGACCGAATTCGTCCCTGCTCCGGCCGGGGGCCTGGGAAACGCTCCCACGCCCCCGGCTGGCCTTTTCGCCTGAACAAAGGTATCCGAAATGCGAAGATCATTGACAGCCGGCAGGCGACCAGCCGGCAGTGTCGCCGTCCTGACCGCGGTGACCGTGCTGTGCGGCCTGTTCACCCCGGCCACCGGGTACGCCGCTCCCCCGGCACCGTCGAGCCCGACCATCGAGGCACCCGCCCCGCCCGTCGCCGAGGCACCGGTCCCCCGGGAAAGCCCGGACGCCGCGGCGGCCGAACTGCCGAGCGCGACCGAAACCGAAAAGGTACGGGCGGTTTTCGAGATCGAAGTCGGTGAAGCCACCAAGGAATGGCGCGACGCCACCGACATGAATTTCGTCTTCAAGGTCTACGACAAGATCAACGCGACGAATTTCCCGGTCACCAAGGCCGAGGCCTACCGCGTCTACAAAGTCATGCTCGACAACAACACCGCCCCCGACGCCACGGCGTTCATCCGCACCGGTGTCTTTGATTTCGCCGCCCGCGACCGCGTCGAACGGCAGCGTCGTCAGGAGGCCTGGGACCGCACCGTCCAGCTACGCCGGGAAATCCTGATCGACGCCGACATCGTCGGCTTCGACGACGTCATGCTCAACGACAACGACCAGATGTTCATCTACAAGGTGTATCAGAAAGCGAAACCGGAACAGCCGAAACTCAAGCAAGGGGCCTTCGACGCGTTCGGCGGTGACGCGGCGGCGTGGAAGGACTTCATCGAGAACAGGATCCGGGCGCTGAATCACCAGGACCAGCTCGACTACCTCGACCGGTTGAACCAGGAGAACCAGGAGGCCGCCCGCAGGGAAGCCGCCAGGATGGCGAAGAAGGACGCCTGTGACAGGGTGCCCGTCATCGCCGTCGCGGCCTGGCTCGACCTCGCCGACGACGACTTCATCCGCGAACTGCTCAAGACCCCGGAACTCGCCGACCCCGCCCACCGCGAGATCAAGGACGCGGCCATCGTCGCACTCGCCGGGGTGGCGGCCGACTGGGACCGGTACATCAGGACCGGGGTCGCCGAGGCCCGTGCCAGGGACGACGCCAGGATCCTGCGGGAGCGGGAGGAGGCCGACCGGCAGAAGGTCCGCGACATCAAGGCCAAGGCCGACGCGAGCAGGCTCCGTCCCCGGCTCGCCGCGGCGGCGGGCGACGTCGCCGCGAACGGGACCTGGGACCAGGTCAAGGACTTCCTCGCCAAGGGCCAGTACACCGTGCTGGAACAGGCGTTCGCCGGAGTCACCGCCGGGAGGCGAGGCTGGCACGTCCGCAGTGCCGGCGGCGATGCCTGGGCCACCCCGGGAACCCAGCCGTCGAATGTCGTCACCGCACCACTGGGCGACGCCACCTGGAAGATCGTCCCCGGGCTCGCCGACCCGAACTGCTTCTCGCTCGAATCGGCCACCCGGGTCGGCAGCTACCTGCGCATCGCGCCCAACCTGCGGGTCCAGCTGGCGGGCAACGACGGCACCGACGTCTACAAACTCAACGCCACCTGGTGCGCCAAGGCGGGCAGGGACGGCAATCCGACCAACGTGACGCTGGAGGCGAAGGCGCATCCGGGCCGCTTCCTGCGACAGTACTGGGGCGAGCTCTGGGCGGCCAACGGTCAGAGCAAGGAGAACAACTTCGACACCGACGGCAACTTCGCCGCCGACATCAGCTGGATTCCCGTCGGTCCCAACCCTGCGATCACCACGAAGATCGACGAGCGCTGGCTCAACGAGGACTGGTGGGGCTGGAACGGCCTCGGCCCGCAGACCCAACCGGAAAACATCTTGAACGGCATCCGGTACAAACGCTTCCAGAAGGGTGGCGCCTTCTGGTCGGCCCAGCACGGCGTGGTTCGGATAATGGACCCGCTGCTCAACAAGTACCTCGAATCCGGCGGCCGGAACATTCCGGGATTCATCCCCAGCGGGGACACGGGATACCTGCCCGACGGGAAGGGCATGCGCAACCTGTTCGCCGGCCCCAGAGGCATCTGGTACCACCCGAGCATCGGCCCGAAGCTGATCTACGGGGCCATTCTCGATCGGTGGGCGGCACTGCAATACGAACGAAGCAGGCTCGGCTATCCCACTTCCGACGAAGTGGATTTCCCCGGCGTACCCGGTAAACGCGTGAGCTACTTCCAGAACGGAAGGATCGAACACACCGCCGCCGAAGGCGCGAAAGAGTACTACAACTGACAATTCCGAGGTGCCTTGCCGGGTACACCGGCAAGGCACCTCATGCACCCCGCAGTAGTTCTTTTCACCGATACCTGGGGGTTCTGATGTCGAGAACGAGATACCTGCTGAGAACGTTCCTTGTCTTCTTGGCCACCGCCGTACTCGCCGGGCTCATTCAACCGGCGCCCGCGATGGCGGCCGACGATCCACCGACCACGCCACCACCGACGTCTCCGGCCCGTCCCCTGCCGGAAGACCCGTACCGCAGCTGGGACGGCCGATCGGGCGTACCCGCCCTGGTGGGCAGTCCCGTCGTCCGGCAGATCATCGCCGATCACGCCGAGCTGGCCGAGGAACCCGAAGTACGTGAGGCCGCACGCGCGGCGCTCGCCGCGAACACCGAAGCGGCACTGCACGAATTCCTCGAAACCGGTCTCGACGCCGCCAAGGCGAGGGCCGCGACGAGGGAAGCCGAGACCGCGCGCCAGAACCGGGCCACCATCCAGGCGATGGCCGGCACCGGCGGGCCGATCTTCAACGCCGAGGTCACCCGGGTCCTCGCTGGAAGCGATACCGACCGCGAGCAGTTCCTCGCCTACGGCAAGGAGATCGCGAAGGAGCGCGACACACAGATCGCGGCGGGCGGCCAGGCACGCGCCGAACAGCTGCGTGCCAGGGTCACGGCGCTGCTCGCCGTCGCTGGGCATCACGTGAAGACAGCGGCACAGGCCGCGCTCGACGCGGGTGACGCGGCGATCTCGGCGTTCCTCGACACCGGCTACCTCGCCGCGGCGAAACGGGACGCCGACGAGCGGGAAAAGCAGATCCGTGATCAGGAAGCCGCGGCACGGGCCGCCGAGCAGCTGAGCGACCTCGCCAAGCGGGCCGTGCGGGCGATGACCGCGCGGCGGAACCTGATGGTGGCGCACGGGGACGCGCTGCGCGCGCTCCAGCGGATCGCGAACGCGATGGTGCTCGCGGGAAACGAAGCCCGCAAGGCCAAGCAGATCCTGGACGCGAACGACGCGGCGGGCAACCATCCGCCCGACTCCTTCGCCCTGGTCAAGGCCGAGGCCGCCCGTCAGGTCGGCGTCGCCCGCGACGCCGCGGCCGACGCCGTACGCGCGGCGGAGCAGGCGGGCGTCCAGGCCGCCGAACTGGTCGCCGTCGGACTCCCCTACGGCACTCAGTGGGCCGACATGGCGAGAGGAATGAACGCGGCCGGGCAGGCGGCGGTCCACGCCTCGGAGACCGCACAGCACGCGATCGACGCCACCGAAGCCACCGACCAGGCGCGCAACGCCCAGGAACGCGCCGAGAAACATGCCGAGCAGGCGCACCGCTGGGGTCTGCACGCTCAGGAGCACGCGACCGCCGCCGCACAGGTGGCCGAAGCGGCGCGAGTACAGGCGGTGGCGGCCAAGGACGCGGCCGTCCGCGCCAAACAAGCTCGCGAAGAGGCCGAAGCCGCGGCCAACGCCGCCAAGGCCTCGGCCGAACGCACTCGCGCGCATCGCGAGGAAGCGGAACGGCAGCGGGACAAGGCGAAGAACGCCCGAAGGGTCGCCGAGGCCGAGCGCACCAACGCGGCCGCCGCCCGTCAGCGTGCCGACCAAGCGGCCGCGGAGGCACGTCGTCACCGTGGTGAAGCCCAGCGTCAAGCCGGCATCGCCAACGACTCCAACCTCCGCGCGCAGGAGCAGGAACGGCTCGCCGGTGAAGCCGAGCAGCGAGCGGTGGACGAGGAAGGGAAAGCGAAAGTCGCTCGCGACGCGGCCTTCACCGCGGAACGGCTGAAGCAGAGCGCGCAGGCGAAAGCGGACGCGCTGAACGCGGCCGAAGCCGCCGCACGGGGGACCGCCGCGGAGACCGACGCGAAGAACGCCGCCGCCGCGGCGCGGACCGAGGCCGGCAACGCGACCACCGCGGCCACCTCGGCCCGCGACGCCGCCAATCGGGCGACCGGCGCCGCCGTGGTCGCCAGGCAAGCGGCGGGCGAGGCGACCAGGGCGGCGGCACGTGCCCGCGCCGCCGCTCAAGAAGCCCGTGCCGCTGCCTCCGCGGCCAACCACGCGGCCAACCTCGCCGAGTCCTCGGCCGCGGAGACCCATCACCATGCCACCCAGGCCAACGTGAAGGCGGCCGAGGCGACCGCTGAGGAAACCAAGGCGGCCGAGGCGGCACGGAACGCGGTCCAGCTCGCGGAACAAGCGGCAGGCGAGGCGATGCGTTCGCTGATGGCGGCGGAACGTACCCGTGCCGAGGCCGACGCCGCGTTCACCGAGTCGGTCTCCGCGGCCACGCAAGCGGATATCGCACTGCGGGCGTCGACCGCCGCGCGGTCGTCGTCGAGCGCGATCACCGATCCGGCCAACCGGGCGATCACCGTCGTCGCGCCGTATGCGGGTTCGGACCTCGACGCCGATTTCGTCGTCCTCGTCGCCAACCAGGCCAGGGCGGTCGGTGCCGAGCAGGCACAAGCGGCCCGCGACCGGGCCGCCGAGGCGGCACTGGCCGCGGAGAGGGCCGCCGAGGCCGCGGCCCGGGCGCAGAAAGAAGTGAAACCCGCGTTCGAAGCGGCGTCGCGGGCAGCGGCTTCAGCCGCCGCGGCGGCGAACTCGGCAGCCGAAGCGCAGGAAGCGGCAGCCGCCGCCGCGGCCGAAGGCGCGCTGGCCCGCGCCGCGGGCGAACGGGCGAACGCGTCGGACGCGGCCGCCCGCGCCGACGCGCAGACCGCGCGTGCCGCGGCCAACGAGGCCAACGCCGACGCCGCCATCGCCGGCCGGAACGCCGCGGCGGCGGAACGTGACGCGCAAGGGGCACGGGACGCGGCATCGCGGGCCGAACAGGACGCCCGACTCGCCAGGGACGCGGCGACCGCCGCCGAAGCCTCGGCGGCCGAAGCCAGGGCCGCGGCCGACCGAGCCGAAGAACACGCGCGCAACGCGGCCGCTGCCGCGGAACGGGCACGGCAGAGCGCGACCGAAGCTCAGCAAGCCGCCGACCGTGCGGAGGACCAGCAACGCAAGGACGAAGAGGAAGCGAGACGCCGCGCGGCAGCGGAAACGGGGGCGGGTCTGCCCGATCTGACCCAAGAAGAAGTCGCCATGCTCTCGACCACCGAATTCGGGCGGATGCTGCTGGACGAGTACCGCCAGGCCGCCGAGCAGTCCAAGAACGGCGGCAGTGTGACGTCGTTCCTGGTGGAGATCGGGGCCGAAGTCCTGCTCGAGGTGATCGGCTGGCGCGACGCGGAGCGGTGTTTCGGCGAAGGCAACATCGAGGCCTGCATCTGGACCGTGGTCAACGTCGCGTCGATCGTCGTCGTCTTCCTGAAGCTGCCCAAGGTGGCTTCAGCGGTCGTGAAGATCATCCAGAACATTTCCAAGTTCTTGAACAAGTCCGCGATCTTCCGCAAGATCGGGGACAAGGTCAAGCCGCTCTTCAACTCCATCCGCAAATGGTGCAACCGGATCAGCCAGATACCGGCCACCGCGAAAACCTCGGACCTCCCCGATTTCACCTGCGGGCTGGTGGATCACGGTGACAGCGGAGGGACATTGCCGAGTATCGCGCTGGATTATCGGATCGGAAACGGCTACGGAACGAGCAGGAACGTCGCCGTCGCCTACCTCCCCGGTTACAAGGACCCGAACGGGAAGCTCCCCGACGGCTACGTGGCGGGCAACAGCAACGACGCCGGCCGCCACTCCGAGCAGCACATCGTCGAGCAGGTCATCGAGCATGGTTTCGAGCCCAAGGACATCAAGGGCCTCTACAGCGAACGGGAACCTTGCCCCGACTGCAAACGGGACTGGGTGAGCAAGATGGCGCCCGACCTCAAAACGTCCTTCTCGGTACCGTGGACCGGTGACCCGGAAATCGACAAGATCTACAAGGGAAGCCTGATCGACATGATCAAGAAGTCCTACAAGAGGCGCGGCCTCTTCTCCGCTTCGGCGACAGTCGCCGAACCAGAACCGCGCGTCTTGGTGGGCAGCGGAGCAGGCGGATGACTTCGCCCCGCCGCGTCCGCCCCGCCGAACAGGAACGGCTGCTCGCTCTGGGTGGCCGGACCGAAGCCGTGTTGCGTGCGGCGGGGTTCCCGGTGATCGTCGAGCCCGACCCGGACGATCACCGGGACGCCGGAGGCGCTGTGCTCGAAGTGGACCTCTTCGAGGGCGCCTGCGGGGTTTGGGTCGACTGGGTGGTGGCAAGACCATGGCGTGATGAGGCCTTTCGGCTCCTGGTGGCCGGTGAAAAGGAGAATCCCCGGGTGCGGCAGCAGATCGCGGTCCACGCCGCGATGAGGACGGCGCTCACTGCCGTCCTCACCACCGCGGGACTGACCGTCGTCCCCAGCGACGACGACCTCCGTCCCTTGGAGCTCAAGGTCACCGGCTGACACCTTCACCCTTCCCTGTTACGGGTGAAGGCCCCTTTCCTTCAACTCTGCCGAGGGAAAGGGGCCTTCACCCGTGTCTCCCGGGTTAGCGCTCGGAGGTGATCTCCTTGCGCTCGCGGACAGCAGTCTTGACGATCGTTCGCCTGGATCAACCGTGCGGACGGGTCCGGCGCGTCCGGGTCGCGTACGCGGTCGGTGAGTCGGAAAGTACCGCCGAGCGCGCCGGGTCCCGGCCGACGGCCCGATCGAGCGCGCGCTCGATCGGGCCGTCGGAAACTGGCGGGGCAATACCGGCGACCACAGCTGCAACATCAGTTCAGTGCGCCGGGGCGCCTGCTGAGATCGAAGGAGCCGAGGAGAGCCGTGCGGTGCCCGGTGCGGTCACCGCGCCGGGCACCGCGACCGGTCATTCGGCCGCCATGCGCTCCCTCAGGCTTCGAGGGCGCATGTCCGTCCAGACCTGGTCCACGTGGTCCATGCACTCCTGGCGGGTGCCCGTCTTGCCATCGGGACGCCAGCCCTCGGGAATCTCCTTGTCCGCGGGCCAAAGCGAGTACTGCTCTTCGTCGTTGATCAGGACCTGGAACGTGGTGTCGTCGTCCATCGGTTCTCTCTCCCTAATTTACGGTGGTTTCCACTTCGGATGGTTCGGAGGTGACGGAAAGCCCGCGCAGCGTGCGGTTGAAGGTGGTGAGCAGCGTGACGACCGCGATGGCGCCCGCGCACGCCAGGACCGCGGTGGAGCCGGGCAGGAACTCGACCAGCCAGCCGCCCAGCGCGGGGCCGAGCGCGGCGGCCAGGCCACCGGTCACTCCCAGCACGCCACCGAGACGGCCGCGCAACTCGTCGGGTGTGTTGAGCAGCTGGTAGGTGCTGATGGCCGTGTTGGCGGCGGGCGGCAGGAAGGCGATTCCCGCGAACAGCAGGCCCATGAGGTATCCGTTGTGCACGAAGATCGCGAGCGGTGTCAGGACGGTCAAAGCCCAGAACACGCCGGCGATCAACAGATACGGGCTGAACCTGCGGTACAGGACGGGCGCGGCCAGCGCACCGAGCACCCCGCCGCCGCCGAGCATCGCGGCCATGACGCCGATCTCACCGGAGGGCATGCCCCGGCCATTGGCGAGCACGATGATCACCAGGTAGTAGGCCGAGAAGAACAGGTTGAGACCGACCACGCAGAACGTCGTGACGCGCAGCCGAGGTTGCCGCCACACCCACTTCAGTCCTTCCGCGATTTCCTTGCCCAGATGCGCGGGCGGCCGGGAAGCGGTGGTCCGGCGGACCGGGAGGCGGACGAAAAGCAGTGAAACGAAGGCGAAGAGGTGGGTCACGACGTCGAAGACGAACGGCACGAACCGGCCGAAGGAGAACAGGAACCCGCCGAGCGCGGTACCCGACAGCTGCCCGGCGCTCGTTCGCGCGGCGTTCAGCGAGACCGCCGACGGGACCTGGTCGGCCGAGACCAGCAGCGGCAGGCTCGCCTCCTCCGCCGGCTCGAACAAGGCGCGGCAGACCCCCATCACCACCGCGACCGCGACCAGGAGACCGACTCCGGCCGTGTCCCACCACAGCGTGAGCACGAGCGCGGCGGCCGCGATCGCCTGCGCGGCCTCGCAACCGAGCATGATCCGCTTGCGGGACCAGCGGTCCGCGAGCGCGCCGGCGGGCAGCCCGGCGACCAGCTGGGCGATCGCCACCGCGCCGACCACGAGTCCGGATTGGACACCGGAGCCGGTGATCGCCAGCACCACCAGCGGAAAGGCGATCATGGTGGTGCTGAACCCGGCCTCGGAGGCGACCTGTCCGGTCCACAGGAGACGGTAGTCGCGATTGTTCCGCAGCCCGCTCACGTCTCGTCACCACGGCAGTCGGACGCGATGGCGCGCAAGGCGTCGGCGAAGTCCGCGGCGACGGCCGCCACCGTGGCCCGCGTGTTCAGGTGTGGCTGGTAGTACCAGGAGAACTCCAGCCGACCGTCCCGCACTCCGCCGACCACTTCGAGCACGTGCGGCGGGCGGTTCTCGGGGTCCTGTTCGCGCCCGAGTGGTGCGTGCGCCCGGCGGTAGAAACCGCTCCCCTCGCTCGCGTGGTCACCTTGGCCCAGGTAGTTGAACGCGACCTCCGGAGCCGTGTCACCGAGTTCCGTGACGCGGAGATACCGCAGGGCGCCGTAACCGAAACCGTTGCCGGGCAAGGCACGCAGCTGCTTCCGGGTCGCCTTGACGAGTTGCCGCCAGCCCGCCGAGTCGTCGACCATGAGCCCGACGGGGAACAACGTGGTGAACCATCCGACGGTCCGGGAGAGGTCGACGTCGTCGAGGATCTCCTCGCGGCCGTGGCCCTCCAGATCGACCGCGACGGCGGATTCGCCCGTCCAGCGGGTGAGCGCCCTGGCCAGCGCGGTCAGCAGGACGTCGTTGATCCGGGTCCGGTAGGCGCCGGGGGCCAGGTGCAGCAGGGCGTCGGTGTCCCGCTCGCCGACCTCCACGGTCACCGATTCCGGTGGCGCGGGCGGAACTCCGGTGCGGTCGCGCGGAATCGTGCGACCGGGAAGCTCACGCGACCAATGCCCGAGTTCACCGTCCAGTCCGCCGGCTTCGACGAACTCGCGCAGCCGGTGCGCCCACTCGCGGAAGGACGTCGTCTTGGTGCCGAGGTCGGTCTTCTCACCGGCTTCGATCTGCCGGTACGCGCGTTCGAGGTCTTCGAGCAGGATGCTCCACGACACCGCGTCGACGACCAGGTGGTGCGCGGCGAGCAGCAGCCGGGGATTCTCCGCGCCGTCCGGTTCCGTCAGCACCGCGCGCAGATGCGGCGGCCGTGCCAGGTCGAAACCGGCCTGTGCGTCTTCGGCTTCCTCCGCCAAGTCGGCCGCGGGCACCTTCTTCAGCACCGGCCTCGGCTCCGGCGGTTCGTTGTACTGCGTCCACCCCGCCTCGGTCCGCTCGAAGCGCAGACGCAGCGCGTCGTGCTGGGTGATGACGGCGTCGAGCGCGAGCCGCAGCGACTCCTCCTCCACCGGTCCGGCGAGTTCGACGAGCACCGACTGGTTGAAATGCGCCGGGTTGGCCGGTTCGGAGGCGAAGAACCACCGCTGGATCGGGGTCAGCGGAACGTCACCGACGACGGCCTCGCGGTCCGCGTCGGCGGTGTCCACCGGTTTCACCACCGTCGCCAGCTCGCCGACCGTCTGGTGGGTGAACAGGTCCTTCGACCGGATCGCCAGCCCGGCCTGCCGGGCACGGTGGACGACCTGGATGCTGAGGATCGAGTCACCGCCGAGATCGAAGAAGTTGTCCGTGGCGCCGACCCGGCCCAGGCCGAGGACTTCGGCCCACAGGTCCGCGAGCACCGCTTCCGTCTCGGTGCGTGGCGCCACGTGGCCCGCGCTCTGCGCCCAGGACGGGTCCGGAGCAGGGAGCGCCGCGCGGTCGACCTTGCCGTTGGGTGTGATCGGGAGCGCGTCCACGGGTACGAAGATCGACGGCACGAGGTAGTCGGGCAACGTCTCGCCGAGGAAGGCCCTCGGCTCCGCCACCTCGCCGACGACGTAGGCGACAAGCCGTTTGTGGCCACCGATCTCACGAGCGACCACCACCGCGTCCCGTACGTCGGGATGACGCCGCAACGCCGTCTCGATCTCGCCGAGTTCCACCCGGAAGCCGCGGATCTTGACCTGCTCGTCCACGCGGCCCACGAACTCCAGCGCGCCCCGAGCCGTCCAGCGGACCAGATCGCCGGTCCGGTACATCCGGCTTCCCCGGTCACCGAAGGGATTCGCCGCGAACCGGTCCGCGGTCAGTCCAGGACGGTGCAGATAGCCGCGGGCCAGTCCGGTGCCGGAGACGAACAGCTCGCCGGTGGTTCCGATCGGCACCGGCCGCAGCGCGGTGTCCAGGACGTGGACCTCGGTGTTCGGGATCGGCGTGCCGATCGGCGGTGGCCCGCCCGGGGTCAGCGGCTCGCTCCACGAAGTGACCACAGTGGACTCCGTGGGCCCGTACGCGTTGATCATCCGCCTTCCGGGCGCCCACCGGTCCACCAGTGCCGCCGGACAGCTGTCGCCGCCGACGATCACCGTGCGGAAGCCGGGCAGCTCCACCTCGGGGACGGTGGCCAGCGCGATCGGCGGGATCAGCGCGTGGGTGACCCGCCGCCGGCGCAGGACGTCGGCGAGGTGGGTGCCGAGCAGCGGCCCCTCGGGCGGGACGACGAGCGCGGCGCCGGCGGGCAGGGACAGGCACAGTTCCAGGATCGAGGCGTCGAAGCTGGGCGAGCTGAAGGCGAGCACACGATCACCCGGCCGCACCTCGCAATGCTCGATCTCGGCGGCCGAGAACGACGCGAGCCCGGCATGGGTGACGACGACGCCCTTGGGCCGCCCGGTCGAACCGGACGTGTAGATCACGTACGCGGGCTGCGCCGGGTCGACCCGGACACCGAGGTCGGTGTCGTCGTATCCGGCCGCGTCGAGTTCGCCGTCCACCACCAGGACGGGGTCGGCGTCCCGCAGCATGAACTCGATCCGTTCGGCCGGATAGCCGGGATCCACGGGCAGGAACGCGGCGCCGGTCTTGGCGACGGCCAGTTCGGTGACCACGAGCGCCACCGATCGCGGCAGCCGGACGGCCACGATCCGCTCGGGCCCGGCGCCCCGCTCGGCGAGTGACCGAGCCAGCCGGTTCGCCCGCGCGTTCAGCTCGGCGAAGGTCAGCGAACCGGCGTCGGACACCAGCGCGGACGCGGTGGGGGTCCGGCGGGTCTGTGCTTCGACGAGTTCGGCCAGGGAGGCGGCCGGGATGTCGCGCGCGGTGTCGTTCCAGGTTCGCAACCGGTCGAGTTCGCTCCGCGGCAACGACGGCGAAGCCGCCATCGGCTGGTCCGGCTCGGCGGCGAGCGTGGTCAGGAGCGCCCGCAGCCGCGCGATCAGCCGTTCGATGGTCTCCGCGTCGAACAGTCCGGTGTTGTAGTTGATCGCCCCGTGCACCGTGTCGCCGTCCTGCTCGAACTGCACGAGGAGGTCGAAGGGGGCCGACACCGCGGGCAGTGCGACCTCCCCCGCGACGAGTGTGCCGGACCCGGGCCGGTCACCGGTGTTCTGCAGGACCACCATGGCCTGGAACAGCGGGGTCCGGCTCGGGTCGCGGACCGGTTGCACGGCGTCCACCACGCGCTCGAACGGGATGTCTTGGTGGTCGAAGGCGTCGAGCACCACAGACCGCACCTGGGCCAGGAGGTCACGGAACGAACGGGCGGTGTCCACAGTGGACCGCAGGGTCAGGGTGTTGACGAAGAACCCGACGAGGCGTTGCAGTTCGGCGCGTTCCCGCCCGGCGGTCACCGTGCCGACGGCGACGTCCCGCTGGCCCGCCCACCCGGCCAGCAGGACCTGGCAGGCTGCCACCAAGGTCATGAACAGAGTGCCGTCGTGGGCGGTGGCCAGCTCCCGGAGCTTCGCGACGACATCGGCGGGAAGCTCGAACCCCATCCATTCGCCCTCCGTCGTGCGCACCGCCGGCCGGGGACGGTCGGTGGGCAGCTCGAGGGGTTCCAGTCCGGCGAGACGCTCCCGCCAGTGGTCCAGCTGGCCGGTGAGTTCGGGCCCGTCGAGGAGTTCGCGTTGCCAGGACGCGAAGTCCGCGTACTGCACGGGAAGCTCGGGCAGCTCCGGGGCCTCGCCGCGGACGAGGGCGGTGTAGACCTCGTCGAGTTCGGCGGCCAGCACACCCGAAGACCAGCCGTCGGTGACGATGTGGTGCAGCCCCAGCAGCAGGACGTGCTCTTCGGACGTCCGCCGGAAGAGCCGTGCCCGCAGGAGCGGCCCGGTGCGCAGGTCGAACGGGCGCGACGCTTCCCGTGCCAGCACGTCTTCGTTGAACTCCTCGACCGGGAGGTCGACGCCGTAGGGCTCGTGCACGACCTGGACGCCGCGGCCGTCGATCGCGTCGAACGTCGTGCGCAGCGACTCGTGGCGCGCCACCAGGAGGTCCAGCGCCTGCTTGAGGACCGTGACGTCGAGTTCCCCGCGGAGCAGCAACGCCGTGGGCGACAGGTATTCGGCGCCACCCGGCTCGAACTCGTCGAGGAACCACAACCGCTGCTGGGCGAAGGACAACGGCAAGGCACCGTCGCGGGCCACGATCGGGATCGGCCGCGCTCCGGCCCGCCGGTCCGGCAGCGCCGCGGCGAACCGGCCGAGGGTCGGTGCGGTGAACAACGCGCGCGGCGAGACGTCGACGCCCAGTTCCGTTCGCACCCGCGACGTGATTCGCATGCTGAGGATCGAGTCCCCGCCGAGTTCGAAGAAGTTGTCCGTCACACCGATCCGGTCGAGTTTCAAGACCTCCGCCCAGATGACGGCGACACGGCGTTCGGTGTCGGTCCGCGGCGCCACGTACTCGGCCGCGGCGTCGCGACCGGGCGCCGGGAGCGCTCGCTTGTCGACCTTGCCGTTACGCGTCAGGGGAAGGGCGTCGAGCGCGACGAACGCCGACGGGACGAGGTGGTCGGGCAGGCGGTCCCGCAGCCAGTCCCGCAGTCCTCGGGTGTCGCCGACGACGTACGCGACGAGGCGTCCGTCGCGGGCGGCGACCGTGGTGTCGGTGACCGCCGGGTGCTGCCGCAGCACGGCCTCCACCTCGCCGGGTTCGACCCGGAACCCGCGGATCTTGATCTGTTCGTCCACGCGGCCGAGGAAGTCGAGCCGTCCGTCGGTGGTCCAGCGCACCCGGTCGCCGGTGCGGTACATACGGGTGCCCGGCGGGCCGAACGGATCGGCGATGAAGCGGTCCGCGGTCAACCCCGGGCGGCCGAGATATCCGCGGGCGAGCTGGACACCGGCGAGGAACAACTCCCCCGGTATGCCGGCCGGGACCGGTGTCCCGGTGGCGTCCAGGACGTAAGCCCTCAGGTTGGGCAGCGGGCGGCCGATCAGCGCCCGGCCCCCCGTGACCGGGGTGTGGACGGAGTCGACCGTCACTTCGGTGGGGCCGTAGTAGTTGTACGAGGTGACGCCGGACGCCACCAGCTCGCGCCACAGCCGCTCGCCGGTCGCCTCACCGCCGACGAGGACCGTGCCGGGCCGTTGCTCCCCGCTCAGCAATCCGGCCTCCAGCAGCTGCTGGAGATACGTCGGGGTCAGGTCCATCAGGTCGATCCGGTGGTCGCGGACGTAGCCGACAGCGGCGTGCGGATCGAGCCGGGTGTCGTCGTCGAGTACGTGCAGCTCGTGCCCGTCGACCATGGCGAGAAGCGCTTCCCAGGACGTGTCGAACGACAACGACGCGGTGAGCGCCACCCTGCGGCGCTCCTCGGTGAGGAAGACGCGGCGGTGCGCGGCGAGCAAGTTCATCAAGCCGCGGTGATCGATGACGACACCCTTCGGTGTCCCCGTCGAGCCGGAGGTGTAGATGACGTACGCCGCGGTGTCCGCGCTCGCCCTGGTCGCGGCCGAGGTCGCGGGCCCCGGGTCCGTCCCGTCCAGGACGACGACCGGTCGCGCGTCCTGAAGCAGGAACCGTTTCCGGTCCTCCGGAAGGCCGGCGTCGATCGGCAAGTAGGTAGCGCCCGCCTTGAAGATCGCGAGGATCGCGATGACGGCTTCGGCCGAACGGGGAAGTACGACGGCGACCACCGTCTCCGGACCCGCACCCCGGGCGGCCAGGTGTCCCGCCAGTCGCGCGGCGCGGGCGTCGACCTCGGCGAAGTCCAGCACGGTGTCACGGAAGACCAGCGCGGTCTCGTGCGGCACCCGGGCGACCGTCGCCTCGAAGGCGTCCAGCACCGTGCCGGACGGCACGTCGATCAGCGGACCGCTGCCCGAGGACAGCAGTTCGCGCCGTTCGGACGACGACAGCGGCGAAAGCGCGTCGAGGCGGCACCGCGGGTCCGCGGCGATGGCACGGACGAAACCGGCGAGCTGGTCCGCGAGACGGCTGACCGTGTCCGCGTCGAACAGCCGCGGGTCGTAGGAGAGTTCGAGCCCGAGCTTGTCGTGCAGGTAGGCGGTGAGATTCAGCGGGAAGTTCGTCGTGTCGAGCGATTCGACGTCGAGCACGCGCACGTCGGCCTGGCCGCTGTCCTCGATCGGGTAGTTCTCGAACACCACCACGCTGTCGAAGAGCGCCGTACCGGCCGGGACGGCCGTGAACGCCTGCAGTTCGGACAGGGCGAGGAAGTCGTAGCGGCGCGCATCGGCCTGCGCCGCCTGGGTTTCCCGCAGCCAGTCGAGCGCGAGTTCCCCGCCACGGACCTCCACGCGCGCCGGGACCGTGTTGATGAACATGCCGATCATCGACTCGACACCCGGCATGCCCTCCGGGCGGCCGGACACGGTCGTGCCGAACAGGACGTCGTTTTCCCCGCTGTAGCGCGCGAGCAGCAACGCCCACGCGCCCTGCACGATCGTGTTGACCGTGAGCGCGGCGGACTTCGCCGTCTGGTGCAGCTTCGCCGACTCCTCCGGGGAAAGCTCGACCAGGACCGCCTCCGCGGACTCCGCCCGGTGCGCTTCCGTCGGCCGCCGATCGAAAGGCAGCGGGGTCGGGGTGGTGAACCCGTCCAGGACGACGCGCCAGTGCGCCTCCGCCTCGGCCCGGTCCTGCGCGGCGAGCCAGGCCAGATAGTCGCGGAACGGGCGTCGCGGGACCAGCCGCGCGGGGCGGCCTTCCACGATGGCCGCGTACTGCTCGCACACTTCACCGAAGACCTGGGCCGCACTCCAGCCGTCGAGCAGGACGTGATGCGAGGTCCACACCAGCTGCACCTCGTCCTCGGCGAGCCGGGCGATCGCCAGCCGCATCAACGGTGGCGCGGCCAGATCCATCCCCGCCGCCACGTCGTCGGCGAGCAGCTTCTTCAGTTCCCTGCCCTGCTCGTCCGGGGTGAGCGCGCGCCAGTCGTGGTGCCGCACCGGGACCACGACCTCGCGATGGACCCGCTGGACCGGCTCCTCGATGCCGTCCCAGGCGGTACTGCTGCGCAGGATCGGCGTGCGGTCGACCACGCGCTGCCAGGCCTCGGCCAGCGCGTCCGGCCGGCTCACGCCTGCCAACCGAAGCCGGAACTGGTCGAAATAGGCGGTCGATCCGGTGTCGACCAGGCTGTGGAAGAGCATGCCCGTCTGCAACGGCGTGAGCGGGTAGATGTCCTCGACATCGCGGCCGTCGCCGGCGAAGCGGTCGACGTCCGCCTGCGAGAGCCGTGCCAGCGGGAAGTCCGACGGCGTGCGCCCACCACTTTCGGCGCAATGCGCGATGATCCCGCGCAACGCGCCGAGCATGGCCTCGGCGACCGCGCGCACGGTGGCTTCGTCGTGCACCTCGTCGGAATACTGCCAGGTGAGATGCAATTCGCCGGCTTCGACGACGCCGACGACGTCGAGCAGATACGGACGGACGCTTTCCGGATCGCTGTCGTGTCCGAGGGTTTCCCCTCTTCCTCGGAGCCAGCCGTCGGCAGGGCTCCCCATGTCCCAGCGGCCGTGGTAATTGAAGGAAATCCGCGGTTCGAGGGCCGCTCGCAAAGCGGAACCCGGTGTTTCGTCGCCGCTCGAGTAGCGCAAAGCCCCGAATCCCGCGCCTTTCGCCGGAACCGCGCGCAGTTGCTCCTTCACGGATTTGAGGACGTCGCCCCAATCTCCTTCGGGCACGCCGAGCGAGAGCGGGTACTGCGCGGTGAACCAGCCGATCGTGCGCGAAAGGTCCAGCGAGCCGGCGATCTCTTCGCGACCGTGGCCCTCCATGGCGATCACGACCCGAGACCGGCCCGTCCAGTGAACCAGCGCCCGGCCGAGCGCGCTCACCAGCACGTCATTGACCTCGGTGCGGTACGCGCCGGGTACGTCGCGGAGGAGCGCGGTGGTCTCGGCCCGGCCAAGTGACACCGAGACACCGCGCTCCGACTTCACGGTGTTGCGCCCCGGATGGTCAACCGGAATGTCCGTCCGAGCTCCGCGAAACTCAGTTTCCCAGTACCCGATTTCCTTGTCGAGTCTTCCCATTTTCACGTGTTCGCGCAGCGAACGAGCCCAATACGTGAACGATGTTCGCACCGGCGCCAGGGTTTCTCCCCGATACGCGCGTTCGAGGTCGGACAGCAGGATCCGCCACGACACCCCGTCCATGACGAGATGGTGGGCGGTGAGGAACAGCTGCGGAGCCCGGTCCCGGAAGGTGAACAGCACCGCACGCCACAGCGGCCCGGCGGTCACGTCGAGCGACGTCTGCGCCCGCACCGCCTCGGTGTGCATGGCGGCCGAGACATCGTCCACTTCGGACAGGTCCACCTGTCTCAGCAGGTCGTCCGCACCGACCGGGGCGGGTTCCTGCACCCACTTCCCGGCCGAGCGGGAGAAACGCATGCGCAGCGCGTCGTGGTGCTCGCCGACCCGGTTCAGCGCGGAGATCAGTTTCGATATGTCCACAGAGGACAGCACGACGTGCACGGACATGGTCAGCCGCCACGGCTCGTCCAGCCGCTCGAACAGCCAGGACTGGATCGGGCCGAGCGGCGCCGGCCCGGCGTCGTCCACCTCGACCTGTTCCATCGGTGCCTCAGTGCGGGCGACATGCGCGAGTTCGGCGATGGTCTGGTTGCGGAACAGATCCTTCGACGACAGCGTCAACCCCGCCTGCCGGGCCGCCGCGACGACCTGGATGCTTAGGATCGAATCTCCCCCGAGACCGAAGAAGTTGTCCTCGACACCGACCCGGTCGACGCCGAGCACCTCTGACCACACCCCGGCCAGTACGGTCTCGACGTCGGTGCGCGGGGCCACGTAACGGTTCTCGGTCCGGGCGCCGGGCTCCGGCAGCGCCCGGGTGTCGAGCTTCCCGTTGGCGTTGAGCGGCAACCGCTCCAGCGGGACGAACACGGCGGGCACCAGGTGCGCGGGCAGGGAGCGGCCAAGGAATTCCCGCAGCGCAGTCGTCCCCGGCACGGGACCGGTCAAGTAGGCGACGAGCCTCCGCGCGTCGCCGGTCCCGTGAGCGACGACGGCGGCCGCCTCGACGTCGGGATGCGCGACGAGCGCCGCTTCGATCTCACCGGGTTCGATGCGGAAACCGCGGATCTTCACCTGGTGATCGGCCCGGCCGCGATAGTCCAGCTCACCGTCGCCGGTCCACCGCAGCAGATCGCCCGTCCGGTACATCCGCGTGCCGGATCCGCCGAAGGGGTCCGCGACGAACCTCGACGCGGTCAGGCCGGGACGGTCGAGATAGCCGCGAGCCAGGCCCGCCCCGGCGACGTAAAGCTCACCGGTCACCCCGGGCGGGACGGGAGCGAGATCGGCGTCGAGCACGTAGGTCCGCAGGTCCGGGATCGGGACCCCGACGGTGGCCGTCCCGTCCGCTTCCAGCGCCCGGTACGTGACGTGCACCGTGGTCTCGGTGATGCCGTACATGTTCACCAGCCGCGGCCCGTCCGGATTCCGCCGGTACCACTCCGCCAGTCGTGCCGGATCCAGCGCTTCGCCACCGAAGATCACGTATCGCAGGCCGAGCTCCGGAGCCGGCAGCGTGCTCAGCCGGTAGAACGCCGACGGGGTCTGGTTCAGGACCGTCACCCGCTGTTCGGCGAGCAGCGCCACGAACTCCTCCGGTTCGCGGACCGCGTCCTGCGGGACGACCACGAGCCTGCCGCCGTGCAGCAGCGCGCCCCACAGTTCCCAGACCGAGAAGTCGAAGGCGTAGGAGTGGAAGAGCGTCCAGACGTCGTTCTCGTCGAAGCCGAACCAGTCCGCGGTCGAGGAGAACAGGCGGGTGACGTTGGCGTGCGGGATCAGCACGCCCTTGGGCACACCGGTGGAGCCGGAGGTGTAGATGACGTAGGCGGTGTTGTCCGGCTCGACCCGTACCCGCGGAGCGGTGTCGGGGCGGCCGTCCGCCTCGACGGAGTCGACCACGGACACCGGACGCGCGTCGGCCAGTGTCGCCTCGATCCGCGCCGCCGGATACGCCGGGTCGATCGGCAGGTACGCGGCCCCCGTCTTCAGCACGGCGAGCACCGCGACGACGAGGTCCGCCGAACGCGGCAGTCGCAGTGCCACCAGCCGCTCCTGCCCGGCGCCCTCTTCGATCAGCCGGTGGGCGAGGCGGTTGGCGCGCCGGTCCAGTTCGCCATAGGTCAGCTCCGTGCTTCCGCTCGTCACCGCGATGGCATCCGGAGTACGCGCCGCGCGCTCGGCGAACAGTTCGTGCAGTACGAGCGAAGGCTCCGCGTCCGCCTTACCGTTCCACTCGAGCAGCACCCGGTCGCGTTCGGCCGGGCTGATCCAGGGCTGCCGTCCGAGCGGCAGTTCCGGGGCCGTCGCGATGCCGTCGAGCAGGCGGCGAAGCCAGCCGGTCAGCCGTTCGATCGTGGCGGAGTCGAACAGATCGGTGTTGTAGTTGACGAGCGCGTCGAGCCGGCCGCCGGTCTCCTGGAAGTGGATCGTGAGGTCGAAACCGGCGGTCACCACGGGCGGCGCCAGCTCTTCGACGTCCAAGCCCGCCATCGACGGCCGGGTGTCCGGGGTGTTGTGCAGTACCACCAGCACCTGACACAGCGGGGTGCGGCTGGTGTCGCGCTCGGGCTGCAGGTCGTCGACGACCCGGTCGAAAGGCACGTCCTGATGCGCGAACGCGTCCAGCGCGGTGTCCCGCACGTCGTCGAGGAAGGCGTCGAACCCGAGCTTCAAGTCCACTGTGGACCGTAGGACGAGGGTGTTGACGAAGAACCCGATCATGCCTTCGAGGTCGGTCCGCTCACGACCGGAGACGACGGTGCCGACGGCGATGTCGTCCTGCCCGGACCAGCGGGCGAACAGCAGTTTGCTCGCGGCGAGCAGCGTCATGAAGAGGGTGCCGCCCTGGTGCCGGGACAGCTCCTTGAGCCGCGCCGTGGTCCCGGCGGGCACGCTGAATTCGTGCAGGGCACCGTTCTTGGTGCGCACGGCCGGACGGGGCCGGTCGGTGGGCAGATCGAGCGCGGGCACGCCGTCGAGGCGGTTGCGCCAGTAGCTGAGCTGGGCGTCGAAGTCCGTGCCTCGCAGCCGTTCCCGTTGCCAGACGGCGTAGTCCGCGTACTGCGCCGGCAACGGCGGAAGGACCAGCTCCTCGTCACGATGGAACGCGCTGTAGCACGTGGCCAGCTCGGCCAGCAGCACGCCGGAGGACCAGCCGTCGGTGACGATGTGGTGCAGCACGACGGTGAGCACGTGATCGCCGGGCGCGAGCCGGGTCAGCGCGACCCGCAGTGACGGCCCGCTGTGCAGGTCGACGGGGCCGGTCGCGGCGGCGAGGGCGCTGTCCAAGTCGCCATCGGTGACGGGCACGTCGACGGCGTAGGGCGGATGGATCACCTGGACGCCGCGGCCGTCGACGGTCGCGAAGGTCGTCCGGAGGGACTCGTGCCGGGCTACCAGCGTGGTCAGTGCGCGGTTCAGCGCGCCCGTGTCCAGCTCACCGCGCAGCCTCAAGGCCGTCGGCGACACGTATTCGGTGCTGCCCGGTTCGAATTCGTCGAGGAACCACAACCGCTGCTGCGCGAAGGAAAGCGGCGCCTCGAACCGGCCGCCGTCCCTGGGCAGCACCGGAATCGCCGCCTGCGGTGCGGTGCTCTCGGGCAACCGCAGGGCGAGGCGCGCCGGAGTGGGCGCGGTGAAGACGAGCCGGGCGGGCACCTCGGCGCCGAGCGCGTCCCGAAGCCGCGCGAGTACGCGGATGCCGAGGAGGGAATCGCCGCCGAGTTCGAAGAAGTCGTCGTCGACACCGACGCGTTCGACCCCGAGGACGTCGGACCAGATGGCGGTCACCAGCCGCTCACGGTCGTTCCGGGGAGCGACGTACGGCGTCGAGGTGGCGTGTCCGGGGTCGGGCAGGGCCCGCCGGTCCAGTTTCCCGTGCCTGCTCTGCGGCAACCGGTCCAGGCCGACGAACGCCGACGGGACGAGATGGCCGGGAAGGACGCGGTGCAACGCGGTCCGAAGCCGGGCAAGGTCGGCGTCGCCGACGACGTAGGCGACCAGCTTGCCGTCCCGCGCGTCCACGGCGGCGTCCGTGATCGACGGCTGGGCGCGCAGCGCCGCCTCGACCTCGCCGGGCTCGATCCGGAAACCGCGGACCTTGATCTGCTCGTCGAGGCGGCCGAGATGTTCCAGCCGCCCGTCGGCGGTCCAGCGGGCGCGGTCGCCGGTGCGGTAGAGCCGGGCGCCGGGCGGACCGAACGGGTCGGCGGTGAAGCGGTCCGCGGTCAGCCCCGGGCGGCCGAGATAGCCGCGGGCGAGCTGGGCGCCGGCGAGGCACAGTTCGCCGGGAACCCCGGCGGGTACGAGCCGCGACCCCTCGTCCAGGACGTAGGCGGTCACGTTGCCGAGTGGTCTGCCGATCACCGGCCGGTCACCGGTCACCGGCGCGCACGTGGCGTCCACAGTGGACTCGGTGGGCCCGTAGTAGTTGTGCGCCTCCGTTCCGGAAGCGGCGAGTTCACACCAGAGGTCACCGTCGAGGGCCTCGCCACCGACCATGAGGAACCTCGGCCGACGCTCTCCGTCGAGCAGCCCGGCGGGCAGCAGCTGCCGCAGGTACGACGGTGTGACGTCGAGGAAGTCGACGTGCTCGTCCCGCACGTAGCGGGTCAGCCCGTCCGGATCGAGCCGGGTCTCTTCGGTGACGACGTGCAGTTCGTGGCCGTCCGCCAGCAGGAGGGGGCCTTCCCACGACGTGTCGAACGACAGGGTCGCGGTCAGCGCGACACGCATCCGGTCGCGGCCGAACACGGCGCGATGGTTGGCGAGCAGGTTGACCAGGGCCGCGTGACCGACGACGACACCCTTCGGCGTGCCCGTCGAACCCGAGGTGTGGATGACGTAGGCCGCGTCCGACGGCTGTGGCGGAGCCGGTCGCGGCCGGTCGGGGGTGACCGCGAAGGTGTCGTCGAGGACCACTACCGGCCGGGTATCGGCCAGCAGCGTCCGGATCCGCTCGGGGGGCAGGCCGGGGTCGACCGACTGGTGCACAGCACCCGCTTTGAGCACGGCGAACAACGCGACGATCGCGTCGGCCGAACGCGGCAGCACCACCGCGACCACCCGGTCCGGGCCGGCGCCGCGCGCGGCCAGTTCCGCGGCGAAGCCGTCGGCGCGGGCGACGAGTTCGGCGAAGGTCAGCCGGGTGTCGCCGCAGACGAGCGCCGTCTCGTCCGGCCGGGTCTTCGCCTGGTGGTCCAGGAGGCCGACGATGGTCGTCGCCGGGACCTCCAGCCCGTTGCCACCCCAAGACAGCAGGCGGCGTTCTTCGGCGTCGTCGATCAGCGGCAGGTCGGCGATCGGGCGCCCGGGGTCGGCGGCGATTCCGGCCAGCAGCCGCAGCAGGTGCCCGATCAGGCCGTCGATCGTGGTGACGTCGAACAGTTCGGTGCTGTATTCGACGAGCCCGGCCAGCCTGCCACCGGATTCCTCGAACTCGATCGAGAGGTCGAAGTTCGCCGCGTCCCGGGCGACGTCCGCCGGTTCCACGGCCAGGCCGGGGAATTCGGGACCGTCGCCGGACGCGGAGTGCAGCAGCACCATGACGTCGAACAACGGGTTCCGGCCGGGGTCGCGGCCCGCCCGCACGGCGTCCACGACCGCGTCGAACGGCACGTCGTCGTGGGCGAAGGCGTCCAGAACGGTCTGGCGGGCGTGAGTCAGGTGCTCGGTGAAGGACACCGACCGGTCGACGGCCGAGCGCAGGACGACGGTGTTGACGAAGAAGCCGACGACCCGTTCGAGTTCCGGCCGCTCACGGCCCCGCACGACCGTGCCGAGCGCGACGTCCTCCTGTCCGGTGTAGCGGGCGAACAGCGCTTGGCACGCGGCGACGAGCACCGTGAACAGCGTCGTCTCCGACGAGCGCGCCAGCTCCGCGAGGCGGCAGGCGACCTCCGCGGGCACGGTGAACTCCCGTGTCGTGCCGTCGGTGCTCCGGACGGGCGGCCGGGGCCGGTCGGTGGGCAGCTCCAGCGGGACGACGCCGTCGAGGTGCGACTTCCAGTAGTCGAGCCCCGCTCCCCGGAGCGGCCGGTTTCGTTGCCATACGGCGAAGTCCGCGTACTGCACCGGCTGCGCCGGCAAGCGGGCGCGTTCGCCGTCGCGGTAGAGCAGGCCGAGTTCCTCGGTCAGCACGCCCATCGACGCGCCGTCGGTGGCGATGTGGTGCACGCACACCAGCAGCACGTGCTCGGTGTCGGTGAGCCGCAGCAGCACGGCGCGCAGCAGTGGCCCGCGGTTCAGGTCGAACGGCCGGGTGTACTCGGCGCGCAGGACGTCGTCGAGCTCGTCGGGCCTGACTTCCACGACGGGCAACGCGACCTCGTGGGGCGGCCGGACGTTCTGGAAGCCCTCGCCGTCGATCTCCTCGAAGGTGGTGCGCAAGGGCTCGTGGCGAGCGACCAGCAACCGCAGCGCGGTGGCCAGCGCGGCACGGTCGAGCGGTCCGGTCAGGCGCAGGGCGAACGCGCTGTTGTACTCGGGGTCGTCCGGCCGCAGCCTGCTGAGGAACCAGAGCCGCCGCTGGGCGGACGAGAGTGGGATCGGGCGGGAACGGTCGGCGGCGGCCGGGATCTCCGGCGCGGGTCCGGCCGTTCCCGCCATCCGCGCGCGCAGCGCCTCCCGCAGGTGGGCGGGCAGTGCCGCGATGCGGTCCTGTCGGGACGAGGTCATGGTGGCGTCCTCACGCTTCCGTTTCGGAGGCGAGGTTTTCGAGCTCGCCCAAGATGAGTTCTTCGACCGTTCCGGCCAGCCCCGCGACGGTGCGCGCGGTCAGGACGTCGGCCGGGGTGAGCCGGACCGCGAACAAGGCGCCCGCCTTGGCCGCGATGTGCAGGCTCCGCAGCGAATCCCCGCCGAGGGCGAAGAAGTTGTCCTCGACGCCGATCCGCTCCACGCCGAGTACTTCGGCCCAGATCCCGGCCAGCGCCAGTTCGGTTTCGGTTTCCGGCTCGACGTACCCGGTCTCCGGCACGGCGGGTGCGGGCAGTGCCTTGCGGTCGAGTTTTCCGTTGGCACTGACCGGGATCCGGTCCAGCGTGACGAACGCCGACGGCACCAGGTACTCCGGCAGCCGTTCGGCCAGGAAGTCCCGCAGGGTGTCCTGCCCGGCTTCCGACACGACGTAGGCGACGAGTTGCTTCAGGCCGGGCTGGTCTTCGCGGACGACGACCGCGGCCTGCGCCACGGCGGGATGCCGGGCCAGCACGGCTTCGGCCTCACCGGGCTCGACCCGGAAGCCGCGCAGCTTCACCTGGTCGTCCGCCCGCCCGAGGAATTCGAGGGTGCCCACTCCGGTCCAGCGGACTACGTCGCCGGTGCGATACATCCGTTGCCCGCCCGGGGCCGCGAGGAACCGGTCGGCGGTCAGACCGGGCCGGTCGCGATAGCCGCGGGCGAGACCTGCACCGGCGAGGTACAGCTCACCCGGCACTCCCGGCGGCACCGGGCGCAGGTCCCGATCCAGGACGCGCGCGACCATCCCGTCCAGCGGCGTGCCGATGGGGACCCGGTCCGGAACCGTCTCCTCCATCGGATGGGCGGTGGCGAAGGTGGTCGTCTCGGTCGGGCCGTAGCCGTCCACGACGCGCAGCCCCTGGCAGGCACCCAGCACTCGCCGCACCGCCTCGGCGGGCACGACGTCGCCGCCGGTCCACACCTCCCGCAGTCCGGTGAAGCAGTCCGGGTTTTCCTGCGCCAGCACCCGGAACAGACCCGCCGTGACCCACATCCCGGTCAGGCCGTGCTCGCGGATCAAGGTCCGCAGGCGGTGCGGGTCGAGATCGCCGTCCGGGGCCGTGACGACGCGGCCGCCGGTGAGCAGCGGTACCCAGAGTTCGTAGGTGGTCGCGTCGAAGGCCGCCGGGGAATGCAGCAGGACCCGTTCGTGTGCCCCGCCGCGGAACCGGCTGTCCGCGGCCAAGGCGGCGACGTCGCGGTGCCGCACAGCGACGCCCTTCGGCGTGCCGGTGGACCCGGAGGTGTACATGACGTACGCCAGTTGGTCGGGATCGACGACCACGACGGGATCGCCGTCCGGCTCGTCGTCCACTGAGGACAGTCGGATGGCGTTCGGATACCCCATGTCGGACACGACGAACCGCACACCGTCGAGCAGCGCCTGCCGCCGTTCGGCCGGGGCGCGCGTGTCGACCGGCAGATACGCGCCGCCCGCCTTGACCACGGCCAGTTCCGCCACGACGGTGCCCGCCCTGCTCGTGGCGAGGCCGACCGGTTCCTCGGGGCGCAGGCCGAGCCCGATCAGGCGGTTGGCCAGCCGGTTCGCCCGCCGGTTCAGCTCGGCGTAGGTGACCGGCTCGCCGTCGAGGACGGCCGCGACCGCATCGGGCCGGGCGCGGACCTGCTCGGCGAAGAGCTCCGGCAGCGACCGGGCGGGGGCCGCCGTACCGGTTTCCGTCCATTCCGCCAGGAGTAGTTCGTCCCGCGGGGTCAGCATCGACACGTCGGTGATCGCCCGTGCGCCGTCCACCGTCAGTTCCCGGAGCAGCGTGAGCAGGT
Organism: Amycolatopsis sp. cmx-4-54; assembly: GCF_046548895.1. Taxonomy (NCBI): domain Bacteria; kingdom Bacillati; phylum Actinomycetota; class Actinomycetes; order Pseudonocardiales; family Pseudonocardiaceae; genus Amycolatopsis; species Amycolatopsis sp. cmx-4-54. The sequence continues at coordinate 62,972 of NZ_JAEBEJ010000015.1, read as the reverse complement.
GACCGGCCAGCCGGCTCACCGTTTCCGCGTCGAACAAGGCCGGGTCATAGCCCAGGTCGACGTTCAGCTCACGACCGGGCGACGCGACGACCGTCAGCGGGAAGTTCGTCGTCTCGCGTGCCGACAGGTCTCGCACGGTCAGGCCGTGCCCGGCTTCGGCGCCGGTGATCGGGTAGTTCTCGAACACCACCAGGCTCTCGCAGAGGTTCACTCCCCCGGGCAGTTCCGCCCAGCCCTGGACCAGCGCGAGCGGCAGATGTCCGTGGCGGCGTGCCTCGGCCTGGCTCGCCTGAAGACCCGCGAGCCAGTCGGCGACGCGGGCACCACGGTCGATCCCGATCCTGACCGGCAGCGTGTTGATGAAGATGCCGGTGATCGCGTCCACGCCGGTCACCTCGGGTGGGCGGCCGGAGACGGTGGACCCGAACACGACGTCGTCGTGGCCGCTGTGAGCCGACAGCAACAAGGCCCAAGCCCCTTGCAGGACCGCGTTGTGCGTGAGGCCGTGGCGTTTGACGAACTCGTCGAGCCCGCTCGTCGCCGCCTCGTCCAGACGGACGGGCAGCCACTCGGACGAACAGGCGATGTGCCCGGCCGCGGGCGCCCGGTCGCCGGGAACGAGCGTCGGCCCGTCGATCCCGGAGAGGGTACGACGCCAGAAGCGTTCGGCGTCGGTCCGGTCGAGACCGCCCAGCCAGGCGAGGTAGTCCCGGAACGGTGGCCGGGTGGGCAGGGTCTGCCCGGCGTAGGCGCCACAGACGTCGGAAAGGACGTGGAAGACGCTCCAGCCGTCGAGCAGCGCGTGGTGGAACGTCCACAGCACCCGGACTTCGGTCGCCGACGACCGCACGAGGGCCACGCGCATCAGCGGCGCCTCCGCGAGGTCGAGCCCTTGATCGCGATCCTCAGCGAGGAGCTGCTGGAGATCGTGACCGGTCCCGTCGAGCACTCGGATCGGCAGCCGCACGTCGCGGTGTACCACCTGCAGTGGCTCCTCGACCCCGGCCCAGACGAACGCCGTCCGCAGGACCGGTGTCCGGTCCACGACCCGCTGCCATGCCGCGGCGAGCCGGTCGAGGTCGGTGACCCCTTCGAGGACGAACGTCGCCTGCTCGACGTACATGCCTTGCGCGGTCTGGGAAAGGCCGTGGAACAGCATCCCGCCCTGCATGGGCGTCACCGGGTAGACGTCCTCGACCGTCCGGCCGTCACCGGCCAAAGTGTCCACTGTGGACTGATCGAGCGCGGCGAGCGGGAAGTCCGACGGCGTGCGGCCACCGGCCTCCGGTGACGCGCAGTGCGCGATGATCTCGCGCAGTGCGGCCAGCATCCGCTCCGCCAGCTCTTCGACGGCGCCGCGATCGTGCCGGGTCGTGACATACGCCCAGCTCAGCTCCAGAGTCCCGGCCAAGACGTGGCCGACGATGTCGAGCGTGTGGCCGGCGGGAGCGGCCGGGTCGACGTCGGCGCCGAGGGCGCCGGTCCGGAACGCGCCCGCCTCGGCGTCGTCGAACCGGCCGAGGTAGTTGAAGCCGACCTCGGGATCGATGACCGGCGCGGTGCCGGTGAGGTACCGCAGGGCGCCGTAGCCGATCCCCCGCCGCGGCACCGCCCGGAGCTGTTCCTTCACCGCTTTGAGCGCGGCACCCCAGTCGTCCGGGACGTCGAGTGCCACGGGGAGCACGCTGGTGAACCAGCCGACCGTACGAGAGAGGTCGACGTCATCGAACAGGTCCTCGCGCCCGTGGCCCTCCAGGTCGATCACCGGGATCCGCCCGGTCCAGTCCCGGAGGACCCGGCCCAGCGCGGCGAGCAGCACGTCGTTGACCTGCGTGCGGTAGACCTCGGGAACGTCCTGGAGAAGTGCCCTGGTCTCCTCGGCGGTGAGACGGACCGTCACCTCCCCCGTGTCGGCGACCGTGGCCGGCCCGGCGTCCGGCAACGGCGCCGGGATCCCGCGCCAGTACGCCAGTTCGTCGTCGAATCCGCCGGACTCGGCGTGCTCGGCCAGCCGCCTGGCCCACTCCAGGTACGACGTGGTCTTCGGCCCGAGTTCGCCGCCGCGGTAGGCGGTTTCCAGATCCTCCAGCAGGATTCGCCAGGAGACACCGTCGACGACCAAGTGGTGCGCGGCCAGGGTCAGCCGCCGCCCGTCGAGCACCGCCGCCAGCAAGGGACCGCGGCCGAGGTCGAAGACGATCTCGTCGGTGAGGAGGTCCGCCGGCCACACCGGTTCGCCGTGCTGGACGCCGTCGCGCCCGAACCGCAGCCGCAGCCCGTCGTGGTGCGCCCACACGGTTTCGAGCGCGCGGCGCAGCGCGGCTTCGTCGACGTCCTCGGTGAAATCCAGCACCACTCGCTGGTCGAACCGGTCCGGCAGACCGTCGAAGTACCAGTGCTGGATCGGGGTGAGCGGCGCCGCCCCGGTCACCGGCCCCTGTTCGGCGCGCGGCCCGGCGTCGCCACCGGCGTGCGCGGCCAGCGCGGCGAGCGTCGGATGCCGGAAGACGTCGTGGGGCAGCAGGCTCAGCCCGGCGCGGCGGGCGCGCGACACGACCTGGATGCTGAGGATCGAGTCGCCGCCCAGTTCGAAGAAGTTGGCCTCGGCGCCGACGTCCGCGACGCCCAGCACGTCGGACCAGATCGCGGCGAGCGCGCGTTCGGCCTCGGTCGTGGGCGCGGTCCGGGCCGTCTCGCCGCCGAAGTCCGGTGCGGGCAGGGCGCGACGGTCGATCTTCCCGTTGGCGTTCAACGGGAAGCGGTCGAGCCGGACGAACGCGGCGGGCACCATGTAGTCGGGCAGGGTGCGGCCGAGGAATTCGGCGAGGCCGTCCGCGTCGCCGGTGTGATAGGCGACGAGCCGTTTGACGCCGTGATCCTCCCTGGTCAGCACCGCGGCCTGGCCGACGCCCGGATGCGCGGTCAGCGCGGCCTCGATCTCCGCCGGTTCGATCCGGAAACCGCGGACCTTGACCTGCTCGTCGGCGCGCCCGGTGTACTCCAGCTCCCCGAGCGGATTCCAGCGGACGAGGTCCCCGGTGCGGTACATCCGCTCCCCCGGCGGGCCGAACGGGTCGGGCACGAACCGGTCGGCGGTCAGCGCCGGATCACCGAAGTACCCGCGAGCGAGTCCGGCCCCGGCGATGTACAGCTCGCCGGGCACACCCTGTGGCAGGAGCCGCAGCTCGGCGTCGAGGACGTAGGTCCGCATGTTGTCGAGCGGTTTCCCGATCGGGACGGCACCGGGGACTTCGGCCGGGATCGGATGCGAGGTGGCGAAGGTCGTCGTCTCGGTCGGACCGTAGCCGTCGACGACGACCGTGCCCGGGCACGCCTCCCGCACCCGCCGGACCGCGGCGGCCGGGACGACGTCGCCGCCCGCCCACACCTCGCGCATCCCGCGGAAGGTCTCCGGAGCCTCCTGTGCGAGTAGCCGGAACAGCCCGGCGGTGAAGAACGCCCCGTGGACCTCGTACTCGGCGATGATCCGCCGGAGGGTGTCCACGTCGAGGTCGCCCGGGGGCGCCACGACGACGGTACCGCCGTTGAGCAACGGGACCCACAGCTCGTAAGTGGAGGCGTCGAAGGCGGGCGAAGCGTGCAGCAGCACCCGCTCGTGCGCGGCGAAGCGACGGTCGGCGGCGAGGGCGACGACGTCACGTTGGCGTACGGCCACGCCCTTCGGCCTGCCCGTCGAACCGGACGTGTACATCACGTACGCGAGGTTGTCCGGCGCCGCCTCGGGCAGCGTCACGTCCGCCGTCCGGCCGTCGGGAACGACAATCTGTCCACTGTGGACAAGCGACTCGGCGCGGGCCCGGTCGGTGACGAGGATCGGCACCCCGTCCAGCAGGGTCGTCAACCGTGGTGCGGGCGCCCTCGTGTCCAGCGGGAGATACGCCGCCCCTGCCTTGATCACGGCGAGTTCGGCGACGACCAGGTCCGGGGAACGGTCCATGAGCACGCCGACCACAGTTTCGGGACCGGCGCCGAGTGACACCAGACGCCGGGCGAGCCGGTCCGCGCGCTCGTCCAGTTCCGCGTACGTCAGGCGGACGCCGTCGCCGGCGAGGGCGACCGCGCCGGGAGCGTGCGCGACCTGCCGTCCGAAGAGCTCGGCGAGACTTCCTTCCGGCAGCGGATACGCGGTGTCGTTCCAGTCACCGAGGATCTGGAGCCGTTCGGCGTCGGTGAGCAGGTCGATGCCGTCGAGCGGACGGTCCAGGTCCTCGGCGAAGGCGTCGAGCACGCCGACGAGCTGGTCCGTGATCCGCTCGGCCGTCGCGGCGTCGAACAGATCGGGGTCGTAGCCGACGTCGAGGCTCAGCCGTTCTCCCGGCGACGCGACGACACTGATCGGGTAGTTCGTCGTTTCGGCGGCGTCGACGTCACGCAACCGCAGTCCGTCACGCGTCGCCGAGTCGATCGGATAGTTCTCGAAGACGACGATGCTGTCGAAGAGGCTGCCGCCGGACCCGCTCCACGCCTGCAGCTTCGTCAGCGGCAGATGCCCGTACCTGCGGGACTCCACTTGCCGGTCCTGCAGCGCCGCCAGCCATTTCGCGACCGGCGACCGGTCGGTGGTGACGCGTACCGGGAGCGTGTTGATGAAGATCCCGGTGATGTCGTCGGCGCCGGTCAGGTCGACCGGGCGACCGGACACGGTGGTGCCGAAGCAGACGTCGCGTTCCCCGGTCAGCCGGGACAGCACCAGCGCCCACGCGCCCTGCAGGACGGTGTTCATCGTGAGGCCCGCCTTGCGCGCCGCTTCCCCGAGCCGCGCGGAGCTCTCGACCGGGACCCGCAGCCACTCGGCCGACCGGCTCGTGTGGTCCTGCGCCGTGAGCCGGGCGGACGCGGTGAAGTCACCGAGCTCGCGGCGCCAGTGGCGTTCCGCATCGGTGTCGTCCTGGCGATCCAGCCACGCGACGTAGTCCCGGAACGGCGGCCGCTCGGGCGGTTCGCCCCCGGCACAAGCGGTGAAGACGTCGGACAGCACTCCGAAGACACTCCAGCCGTCGAGCAGGACATGGTGGAACGTCCACAGCACCCGGACTTCCGTGTCGGAAAGCCGCGCCAGGGTCAGCCGCAGCAGGGCTTCGCCGTCCAGATCCAGCCCCTCGGCACGGTCCGCGGACAGGACTTCCTGCCAGAACCGCTCCTGTCCCGCGGGTGTGTGGGCACGCCAGTCGAGCCGGGTGACCGGGACGGTCACGTGCCGGCGCACCACCTGCACCGGTTCCGGCACGCCTTCCCAGGCGATCTTCGTCCGCAGCACGGGGGTGCGGTCGACGACGTGCTGCCAGGCCTCGGCGAGCGCGTCGACGTCCTCGACACCTTCGACGACGAACCCGACTTGCTGGAAGTAGAGCCGTTCTTCCGGCTGCGACAGCGAGTGGAACACCATCCCCGCCTGCATCGGCGTGAGCGGGTAGAGGTCCTCGACCGCCCTGCCGTCGCCGGCGAGGGTGTCCACTGTGGCCTGATCGAGCGTGAGCAGCGGGAAGTCGGACGGGGTCCGCCCACCGGCCTCCGGCGTCGCGCAGTGCGCGATGATCTCCCGCAGGGCCGCCAGCATCGCACCGGCGAGCCTGTCCACTGTGGACTCGCGATGGACACCCTCGGTGTAGTACCAGGTCAGTTCGAGTTCGCCGGACTCGACACGGCCGACCACGTCGAGCAGATGCGCTCGCGCCGAACGCTCGCTCTCGTCGGATTCCAGCCTGCCCGAGGTGAAGCGGCCGAGGTAGTTGAAACTCACCGCCGGGTCGATCGACGGCGCGGTCCCGGCCAGGTGACGCAGGGCGCCGTATCCGATGCCGCGCCGGGGCACGGCCCGGAGCTGCTCTTTCACCGATTTCAGAGCCGTACCCCAGTCTTCGGGGACGTCCAGCGCGACCGGGAAGACGCTGGTGAACCAGCCCACCGTTCGGGACAGGTCCACGTCGTCGAACAGGTCCTCACGGCCGTGTCCCTCCAGGTCGATGACCGGCACCTTGCCCGTCCAGTCCCGCAGCACCCGGCCCAGCGCGGTCAGCAGCACGTCGTTGACCTGCGTGCGATAGACGGCGGGCACTTCCCTCAGCAGCGCCTCGGTCTCCGCCTCGGGAAGCCGCACGGTGACCTCACGCATCGAGGCGACCGTGGCCTCGCCTTCGCCGTCGACCGGGATCGAGGTGTCCCCCGGCAGGCCGTGCCAGTGGTCGAGTTCGTCGTCGAATCCGCCGTCGGCGGCGTGTTCGGCGAGCCTGATCGCCCACTCCCGGAAGGAGGTGGTGCGCGGCCCGAGGTCGATCGCCTCGCCCCGCAGCGCCTGGGCGTAACCGCGGTCGAAGTCCTCGGCGAGCACCCGCCACGAGACACCGTCGACGACGAGGTGGTGCACGGCGAGGGTGACGCCGCGCTCGGAGATGTCGAGGCGGATCAGCGGTGTCTCGGCGCCGACAAGACCATTCTGCTGCTTCCATCCGTCGTCGTGGGTGAAGCGCATTCGCAGCGCGTCGTGGTGCTCGAGCAGCGCGTCCACGGCCTCGCGCGCCGCGACGCGATCGATCCGCTCAGGTCCTAAACGGACGAACTGGTGGAAGTGCTCCGGGTCGGCGGTCTGGGTCGCGAAGAACCACCGCTGGATCGGGGTGAGTGGCACCTCGCCGCTGACCGGGCCGCGGTGGACGGCCTCGGTGGCGGTGCGCGCCGCGGCGGCGAGCGCCGCCGGGGTCCGATGGGCGAACAGGTCGCCGGGCAGCAGGTCCAGCCCGGCACGCCGGGCCTTGGACACCACCTGGATGCTGAGGATCGAGTCACCGCCCAGTTCGAAGAAGTCGTCGTTCGCACCGACCCGTTCGACACCCAGCACCTCGGCCCAGATCCCGGCGAGCACGAGCTCGCGATCGGTGCGCGGCACGACGTGGTCACGGGCCCCGAAATCGGGCGCGGGCAGCGCGGTGCGGTCGAGCTTCCCGTTGACGTTGACCGGGAACTTCTCCAACCGGACGAACGCGGCCGGGACCATGTAGTCCGGCAGGGTCCGCCCCAGGAATTCCCCGAGTCCCTCGGTCTCGCCGACGATGTAGGCGACCAGGCGTTTCACCCCGCCATCCGCGCGGGCCAGGACGGCCGCCTGCTCGACGCCGGGGTGTTCGCCCAGCGCGGCCTCGATCTCGCTCGGTTCGACGCGGAAGCCGCGGATCTTGACCTGCTCGTCCACCCGGCCGACGAACTCCAGTGCCTCCTCGTCGTTCCAGCGCACGACGTCGCCGGTGCGGTACATCCGCTCCCCCGGCGGGCCGAACGGATCCGCGACGAACCGGTCCGCGGTCAGCCCCGGCCGTCCGAGGTAGCCACGCGCGAGCCCGGCCCCGGCGATATGCAGCTCGCCGGGCGCACCTGGTGGTGCCAGGTTCAGGCCGTCGTCGAGGACATAGCCGCGGGTATTGGCCAGCGGTGCCCCGATCGGCACGACGTCGGGCACCTCGTCCGGCAGCGGGTGCACGGTGGCGAAGGTCGTGGTCTCGGTGGGACCGTAGACGTCGGCGACCAGTGTCCGCGGACACGCGGCCCGGACCCTGCGCAGCGCGACGGCGGGAACGGCGTCGCCGCCCGTCCAGACTTCCCGCACGCCGGCGAACATCTCCGGGGCTTCCTGCGCGACGAGCCGGAACAGGCCGGTCGTCATGAAGACTCCCGTCACGGCGTGCCTGGTGATCACGCGGCCGAGCGTGTGGACGTCGAGCTCCCCCGGCGGTGCCAGGACGACCGTGCCGCCGTTCAGCAACGGCACCCATAACTCGTACGTGGACGCGTCGAAGGCCTGCGGTGAGTGCAGCAGCACCCGGTCGTGGGCCGCGAAGCGCCGGTCGGCCGCCAGAGCGAGGACGTCGCGATGCCGGGCGGCGACGCCCTTCGGCTTGCCGGTCGAGCCGGAGGTGTAGATGACGTAGGCGAGTTGTTCGGGGTCGGTCGTCACCCCGGGTGGTGTCTCCGGGGCGTCACCCGTGTCCGTGACGATCACGCCTGCGTGGATCTCTTCGGCGGTGGAAAGCCAGGCCTGATCGGTGACGAGGACGTCCGCTTCGGCTTCGCTCAGCAGCAGCCGCAACCGCTCGGCGGGCGCGCGCAGATCCAACGGCAGGTAGGCCCCGCCTGCCTTCAGGATCGCGAGCTCGGCCACGACGAGGGCGGGCGAACGGTCCATCAGGAGCGCGACCCGGTCTTCGGCGCGGACGCCGAGCTCGCGCAGCCGGTTCGCCAGTCGGTTCGCCCGGACGTCGAGTTCGCCGTAGGTGACGGTCTCCGCATCGGTCACCAGCGCGACCGCGCCGGGATTCCGGCGTGCGCGGGCCTCGAACAGCTCGGACACCGTCCCTTCCGGTATCGGCCGGGCGGTGGTGTCGCGGTCGCGAAGCAGGTGCCGGATCTCCGGATCCGACAGCATCGGGACCCGGGTCACGGGCTCGTACGGTGTGTCCACGAAGCCACGGATCAGCGTTTCGAGGTGCCCGGCGAGCTGCCGGGCGAGCTCCGGTCCGATCAGCTCGGGGTCGTGGGTCAGCATCAGCGACATCCGGCGGCCCGGATACGCGACGACGCCGAGCGGGTAGTTGGTGCGTTCGGCCGCGCGGACGTCCCGCACTCCCGCGACGTCCGCCACCGGATAGTTCTCGAAGACGATGATGCTGTCGAACAGGCTGCCGCCGGTGTCGCTCCAGGACTGCAACCGCGGCAGGCCGACATGGCCGAACCGGCGGGATTCCGCCTGCGCCGCCTGTAGTTCCCGAAGCCAGTCGACGAGGCCGCGCCCGGAGTCGAGCCTGACCCGCACCGGCAGGGTGTCGATGAACAGGCCCGGGATGTCGTCCGCTCCCGGCAACTCGACCGGCCTGCCCGACACCGTCGCGCCGAAACACACCTCGGCTTCGCCGCTGTAGCGGGACAGCAACGCCGCCCAGGCACCCTGGACGATCGTGTTGAGCGTCAGGTGGTGCCGCCGCGCGAACGCGTTGATCCGGGCGGTCGTGCCGTCGTCGAAGTCCACCGGCACTCGAGCGGACGAGCTGGCGGTGTGTGCCCGGGCGCTGTGAACGCCGGGAAGCGGTGTCGGCGTCACTCCGCCGAGTTCGGCCCGCCAGTGGGCTTCGGCGGCCTCGTCGTCCTGAGCGGCGAGCCATCCGGCGTAATCGCGGAACGGACGCCGCACCGGCGGTTCTTCACCGCGCAGCACGGCGAGGACGTCGGACAGGACACCGAAGACGCTCCAGCCGTCCAGTAGTACGTGATGGAAGGTCCAGAGCACCCGCACCGAGGTCGCCGACTCCTTGGCGACGACCAGCCGCGTCAGCGGGGCACGGGTCAGGTCGAGCCCTTCGGCGAGGTCTTCGGCCAACCGGAGCCGCAGGGCTTCCTCGGCGTCCACTGTGGACCAGTCCGGACAGCTCACCGGGATCTCCACCGAACGCCGCACGACCTGCAGCGGACGTGGTACCCCTTCCCAGACGATCCGGCTGCGCAGGACCGGGGTCCGTGCCACCACCCGTCGCCAGGCCGCGGCGAGGGCCCGTGGGTCGGGAACGTCGTCGACGGTGAAGGTGATCTGTTCGAAGTAGTTGCGATCGCCGGGCTGGGCCAGGCTGTGGAACACCATGCCGGCCTGCATCGGCGTCAGCGGGTACACGTCCTCCACGTCCCGGCCGTCGCCGACCAGCTCGTCCACAGTGGACTGGTCGAGGCCCGCCAGCGGGAAGTCCGACGGCGTCCGCCCACCCGCACCGGGTTCGGCGCAGTGCCCGAGTAGTCCACGCAGGTTCTCCAGCATGCCGTCGGCCAACCGGGTCACGGTCGCCTCTTCGTGCACGCCTTCCGCGTAGTGCCAGGTGAACTCCAGCGTGTCGCCGGTGACCTGGCCGACCACGTCGAGCAGATGAGGACGGACGCCGCCGGGGTCGGCGACCAGGGACAGTTCACCGGGCGAGCCGGTGTAGAGCTCCCCGGTGAGTTCGAACTGTCCGAGGTAGTTGAAGCTGATCTGGGGATCGATGCCCGGCGCCGTGCCGGAGAGATAGCGCAGCGCGCCGTAGCCGATGCCGCGTCGCGGGACCGAGCGCAGCCGCTCCTTCACGGCTTTGATCGCCGTGCCCCATTCGTCCGGGACGTCCAGCGCCACCGGGAACAGGCTGGTGAACCAGCCCACCGTGCGCGACAGATCCACGCCGTCGAACAGGTCTTCCCGGCCGTGGCCCTCCAGGTCGATCACCGGGACCCGGCCGGTCCAGTCCCGCAATGTCCGGCCGAGCGCGGTGAGCAGGACGTCGTTGACCTGCGTTCGATAGACCTCGGGAATCCGCCGCAGCAGCGATCGCGTCTCCTCGGCGGTCAGCCGGACCGTCACCGCGCGGGCCCGGCCCACCGTGTTGGCACCGATCCCGTCGACCGGGATCGGCGTGACCTCGGGGATCGAGCGCCAGTACTCCAGTTCGTCGTCGAATCCTCCCGCTTCGGCATGGTCCGCGAGGCGTGCCGCCCAGTCCTGGAACGAGGTGGTCCTCGGCCCGAAACCGGCCTTCCGATAGGCCTGCTCGAGGTCGTCGAGCAGGATCCGCCAGGACACGCCGTCGACGGCGAGATGGTGCGCGGACAGGTGCAGTACGCGCCGCTCCGGAGGGCCGGACAACCGCCAGCGCAGCAGCGAATGCTCATCCTCGACTCCGGCGACGCGCAGCCGCCACTGGTCTCCGTCGCGGGTGAAGGTCGTCCGCAACGCGTCGTGGTGCTCGATCACCGCGCCGATGGCGGCGGCGAGCGCGGCCTCGTCGGTGCCGCGCGCCAGTTCGACCGCGATGGCCTGATCGAACCGGGCAGGGTCGGGGATCGTGTCGAAGAACCAGCGCTGAATCGGGGTCGGTATGACGTCCCCGGAGACGGGACCCCGGTCCGCGACCGTGGAGACCTCGGTCGAGGCCGGGGCGAGCGCGGCGATGGTCTGATGCCGGAACAGGTCCGCCGTCGTGATCGCCAGCCCCACCTTCCTGGCCCGCGCGCTGACCTGGATGCCGAGGATCGAGTCGCCGCCGAGGGCGAAGAAGTTGTCCTCGACACCGACCCGGTCGAGGCCGAGCACGTCGGCCCAGATCCCGGCGAGCACCGCTTCCCGCTCGGTCCGCGGCGCCGTTCCCCCGCTCGTGGCGGGCTCGAAGTTCGGCTCCGGCAGCGCGCGCCGGTCGACCTTCCCATTGGCGCTGAGGGGAAGCGCGTCGAGGACGACGAACGCCGACGGCACCAGATAGTCCGGCAGGTTCCGGCCGAGGACTTCGCGCAGCACTTCAGTGTCCACTGTGGAGCCGTCCGTGGCCACCACGTAGGCGACCAGGTGCTTGCGACCGGACCCGGTACGCGCCGTCACCACCGCCTCCGCGACCTCGGGCCGGGCGGTGAGGGCACGTTCCACCTCGCCGGGTTCGACCCGGAAGCCGCGGATCTTGAGCTGGTCGTCGGCCCGGCCGGCGAACTCGAGGGTCCCGTCGGCACGCCACCGGCCGCGGTCGCCGGTGCGGTACATGCGTTCGCCAAGGGCGCCGTACGGGCAGGCGACGAACCGATCGGCCGTCGCACCCGGCCGGTCGGCGTACCCGCGGGCGAGCCCCGGGCCCGCGACGCAGATCTCGCCGAGCGCGCCGCGCGGGACCGGCCGCAGCCCGTCGTCGAGCACGTAGACGCGCATCCCGGTCAGCGGGGTCCCGATCGGGATGGTCTCGGGAACCGTCTCCGCCGACCTCATGCGGAACGAGGTCGCGAACGTGGTGGTCTCGGTCGGTCCGTAGCCGTCGACGACCGTGACGCCGGGACAGCTCTCCAGTACGCGGCGCACGGCTTCGGGTGGCACGACGTCGCCACCGGTCCAGACCTCCTTCAGGCCGCGGAAGCACTCGGGTGTGTCACCGGCGAAGAGCCGGAAGAGACCGGCGGTGAGCCAGAGGGCGGTGACACCGTGCCGCGCGGTCAGCTCACGGACGACCTCCGCGTCGACGTCCCCCGGCGGCGCGACGACCACGGTGCCACCGTTCAGGAGCGGGACCCACAGCTCGTAGGTGGACGCGTCGAACGCCAGCGGTGAGTGCAGCAGCACGCGCTCGTGCGCGCCGCCGGTGAAGCGGGGGTCGGTGGCCAGCGCGACCACGTCGGTGTGCCGGACCGCCACGCCCTTCGGTACCCCGGTAGAGCCCGAGGTGTATTCGACATAGGCCAGATTCGCGGGTTCGACCGTGACCGTGGCCGCGTCCCCGGTGGCAGGCAGCGTCAGTACCCGTCCTTTGTGGACGGTAGTGGCGGTTTTGTGCCACGTCTCGTCGGTGAGCAGCAGCGATGTGCCGTCGAGCAGCAGGCGCAGGCGATCGGCCGGAGCACGCAGATCGAGCGGCAGGTAGGCGGCGCCGGCCTTGAGGATCGCCAGCAGCGCCACCACCAGATCGGCCGAGCGGTCCATCAGCACGCCGACCCGGTCTTCCGGGCGCACGCCGAGCTCGAGCAGCCGTCCCGCCAGCCGGTCGGCTTCGGCGCGCAGGTCACCGTAGTCGAGGCGGTCCTCTCCGAAGAGCACCGCGGGCGCATGCGGATGCTGCTCGGCGTGATGGTCGAACAGGCGCGTGATGGTCATCGACGGCGCGGGATCCGGCGACGGCAGGAGTCGGCGGTCGGCCTCGGTGAGCAGCGGAAGCTCGCCCACCGGGCGGCCGGGTTCGGCGGCGATCCCGGCGAGGAGGGCTTCCAGGCTCTCGGTCAGCCGCTCGATCGTCGCGCCGTCGAAGAGCGCGGTGGCGTACTCGACGGTGACCCGCAGGCCGTCTTCCTTCGGCCAGAACTCGACGACCAGGTCGAACCGGGCCGACGGCCGGGGCAGGTCGTACTCCGAAACCCGCAGGCCGGCGACCTCACGCGGGCGGACCAGCGGGCTCTGCAGGACGACGACCGCCTGCACCAGCGGCGTCCGTGACGGATCGCGCTCCGGCTGTACCGCTTCGACGACTCGGTCGAAGGGGACGTCGGCGTGCGCGAACGCCTCCAGTGCCGTCTCCCGGAACCCGGCCAGGAACTCCGGGAACGGCCGTGTGGGATCGACCTGGGAGCGCAGCACGAGGGTGTTCACGAAGAACCCCGTCAGCGGCTCCCACTCGGGCCGGTCCCGCCCGGCGACCGCGGTGCCCACGGCGATGTCGCGCTGACCTCCGTAAGCCGACAGGAGGAGTTGCACGGCCGCGGTGAGGGTCATGAACAACGTCGCCCCGTGCGGACGTCCCACAGCGGTGACGTCGCGGACCAGGTCCGCGGGCAGATCGTGACGGTGTACCGCACCCGCCGTACTGCGCTGAGCCGGCCTTGGGCGATCGGTCGGGAAAGCGAGCGGTTCGAGTCCCTCGAGCGCTTCACGCCAGTAGCCGAGCTGGGCGTCGTCGTCGGACTGACGGCGCCAGTGCGTGTAATCGCGGTAGCCCGACTCCAGCGGCGGCGGGGTCGCACCGGCATAGAAGTCCAGAAGCTCGCCGGTCAGGATGCCGATCGACCGGCCGTCGGTGACGATGTGGTGCTGACACAGGACGAGCAGGTGCTCCTCCGGCGCCTGACGATGGAGCGTGGCCCTCGTCAGCGGGCCGGTGCGGAGGTCGAACGGCACGCTCAGTTCCGCCGCCAGCGTCGCGTCGTCCGCGACGGTTTCCTCGACGCGCAGCGGTATCTCAGCCGTGTCGGCGATGCGCTGGACACCCTCGTCGAAGGTGGTGCGCAGGGATTCATGGCGGGCGCAGAGCGCGGCCAGGGCGCCGCGCAGGGCGTCGAGATCCAGTGGCCCGGAGAGCCGGATACCGACCGCGGTGTTGTATTCGGCGCTGTCCCCGGTCAGCTCGTCGAGGAACCACAGGCGCCGCTGGGCGGGCGAAAGCGGAACCACCTGGGACGACGGTGCGGCCGGGATCGTGTCGTTCCCGGCAGGCTGCGCCTCGTCGATCAGCCGGGCCAGCCCGGTCACGGTGGGCGCGTCGAACACCGCGCGAGCCGACAAGGTCACGCCGAAGGTCCGGCGCAGCCGGGACAACGCCTGCACCGCGAGGATCGAGTCGCCACCCAGGGCGAAGAAGTCGTCTTCGCTCGAGACACCGTCCATGCCGAGTACGCCGGCGAGAACCTCGCCGACGGCACGTTCGGTTCCCGAACTCGGTTCGGTGTCCGTCCGGCTCTCTTCCGGCGGCGCGGGCAGTGCGCGGCGATCGACCTTTCCGTTGGCGTTGAGCGGAAGCACGTCGAGGGCGACGAACGCCGACGGCACCATGTAGTCCGGCAACACGGCCGCCGCGGACTCCGCCAGGTCGCCGAGCGCCTCACCCTGCCGGGCCACGACGTAGGCGACCAACCGCTTGACGCCCGGCCGTTGCTCGCGGGCCACGACCACGACCTCGCCCACACCCGGCACGGCGGCGAGCACCGATTCGATCTCGCCGGGCTCGACCCGGAAACCGCGGACCTTGACCTGGTCGTCGGCCCGGCCGAGGAACTCTAATTCGCCGTCTTCGTTGTACCGCACCAGATCGCCGGTCCGGTACATCCGGCCGCCGGGTACGCCGGGATCGGCGACGAAGCGGTCCGCGGTCACACCCGGTTCGCCCCAGTAACCACGGGCCAGGCCGGCCCCGGCCAGATGCAACTCCCCCGCCTGTCCGGCCGGGACGGCGTTCAACGCGTCGTCGAGTACGTGGGCGCGGACTCCGTCGAGTGGACGTCCGATCGGCACGGAGTCCGGCACACCGTCCCTTGTGGACATCGCACGCGCGGTGGCGAAAGTGGTGGTTTCGGTGGGGCCGTAGCCATCGGTCACGGTGAGGCCGGGGCAGGCGTCCAGCACGCGGCGGACCGCGGCCGCCGGGACCACGTCCCCGCCCGTCCATACTTCTTCCACACCGAGGAAACAGTCCGGCGCCTCCTGCGCCACGACCCGGAACAGCCCGGCGGTCAGCCAAAGCGAGGTGACCGCATACCGGCGGGCGACCTCGCGCAACGCCTCCACGTCCAGGTCGCCCGGAGGCGCGATCACCACCGTCCCGCCGTTGAGCAGCGGTACCCACAGCTCGTAGGTCGACGCGTCGAAGGCGGCCGGGGAATGCAGCAGGACCCGGCGGTGCGGACCACCCGCGAACCGGCTGTCGGCCGCCAGCGCCGCGACATCCCGATGCCGCACCGCGACTCCCTTCGGTGTCCCGGTCGAACCTGACGTGTGCATGAGATACGCCAGCTGATCCGCGTCGGCGCGCGGAGGCGCCACATCCGGCGCCGGAAGGGATCGTCCCGCGACCACGATTCGTCCACTGTGGATCCGCGCCGCCCGTTCCGGCTCGTCGGTGATCAGCACCGAGACCCCCGCGGTGGTCAGCACCAGCCGCGCGCGGTCGTCGGGGGCACGCCGGTCGAGCGGCACGTAGACCCCGCCCGCCAGCACGATCGCCAGTTCGGCGACGACGAGTTCGGCGGACCTTTCGAGCAGCAGCCCGACGCGGTCCTCGGCACGCACTCCGAGCCGGGTCAGCCGGGCGGCGAGGCGTGCGGCCCGGTCGGCGAGTTCGGCGTAGGTCAGCTGTCCGTTGTGGCCGTCCACGGCGACCGCGTCCGGGGTGGAGCGCACCCGCGCGGCGAACAGTTCCGGCAGGGCGACGGCTCTTTCGGCTTCGGGGGCGTCCATCGTGTCGAGCACGGTCATCTTTTCGGTACCTTCCAGGCACAACGAGCAAACCCACCGAGGCGGGCAAGGGGACGGGGAGGGAGAAGGCGGCTCAGTGACGCCGAGCGAGGCGGCCACCGATTTCGATCGCGGTCGCCTCGCCGGGCGTTCCGCGCAGCCGGCCGCACGGCGCCGGTCGACCGGTGAGGGGGTCGCGCACCGTGAACGAGGCGTCGTCGTGGAGGGTGAGTTCGGGGAAGATCTCGCCGTCGACGACGAGTTCGGCTCCGCCGGGTTCGCCGGGGCGGATCGTGTAGTCGAGAGCGCCGTTGCGGTAGGTGCCGAAGTCACCGGCCGGGATCGGGACCGGGCGCGCCGGTGCGGGCAGCCGCCGCTCCGGGAGCGAGAGGCCGAGCGCGCGGAGCTCGGCGACGAGGTCGTGCCACATGTCCGTGCCCCCGGCACCGTTCGCCGTGAACGCGACGACGCAGGCGCCCGCCTGATCGATCCGCAACTGGCAGGATGTTCCGTCGGCGGTGCCGTCGTGGCCGAGCCAGACTTCGTCTTCGTCCTCGTAGTGCGCGATTCCCAGCCCCCAGCCGTCGGCGAGACCGAACGGCTCGGCGTCGGGCACCCGGCGATGCATGTCCGCGGCGGTCACGACATCGAGCAAACCCGGCTTTCCCAGATGGACCCGGCCCAGTTCGACCAGGTCCGCGGCGCTCAAGGCCAGCGCGCCGGCGGGTTCGAGCATCGGCGGCAAGGCCTGCTCGACCGGCCGCGGACCGGCCGGTCCGGTGGCGCGTCCGTGACCGGGAACCGTTCTCGGGCTTTCGGCGTAGGCGGGCTCGATCTTCAGTGGGCGCAGGAGTATCGCCTCGACGGCTTCACGCCAGGTCATCCCGGTGACCGCCTCGATCAGCGATCCCACCAGGGCATAGCCGAGGTTCGAATACGAGAAGGCGGTCCCGGGCGGGCATACGGGGATCGCCGCACGGATCTCGCGCAGGCACGTCCCGGTGACGTCGGCCGGATCGGAGGGCAGGCCGCTGGTGTGGCTCAACAGATGACGTGGCGTCACTTCCCCGGCGAATCCGGGGTCGCCCAGTAACTCGCCGACCGGCTGATCCAGTTCGAGATCGTCGTCCGCGATCAGCGCCATCACGACCGTGGCGGTGGCCAGTTTCGTGACCGATCCGATCGATACGGCGGACGACGGGCCCATCGGTCTCCGTCTGTCCTGATGTTCGACACCGGTCTGGACCATTGTGGTCAGACCGTCTTCGAGCACCGCGAGCTGTGCTCCCGGAACACCGTGCCTGCCCGCCAGGCCGGTCAGTACTTCTTGAAGCCGCCGCGTCGGCACCTGGTTCCGTCCAGTGTGGCCGTACTGTTCTGGCGCAGGCCGCATGACCAGTTCCTCCCCTTGTCAGTAAGAAAACCACGAGTTGATGGCCACGTCTGTCCACATCGGGCCGGAACAACACGCTGCCCGGGCCAGGAGATCGTCTGTACCGCCAATGGTGGGAAAGCCGCTTCGGCCGAAAAGCGCTCGACGCTACACAGGGTGGCAATAACTGTCATTCATTTTATTGAACCAGCGTCAATCCGGCGCACATACTGGAATGACATCGGATAACGGGCACCCATGAGGCATAACCAAGCCAACACATCCACCGATCGACGGATGCGTGACAAATAAATGGAGACCGAATTTCCGCCTGCCGGTCTCATCGACGGCGGAACAGTCGCAAGCTTCCTCCCTCGTCCAATTCTTCCAGCTCAGGCCGCCTTGGCACGCAAGCACATACCCGGGCAGCGCCTGCTGGTTCCCCTCACGCCACCGAGCCAAACACGGAAAAGCGGAAAAGAGCCAATGAAGATCACCTCTTCCCCGCCGACGACGCCACCAACTGCGGAAACAAGAAAGTGATCTTGCCGAATCTGATTCTCACCATGCGAGCAGCACGGCCATGCGCACGTGCACCGTCTCGTGCAACCGGCCGAACGGCCTTGCGACAGCCTTTTTCGATCATCGGAGACATTGGAGTGAATCGGAAGAACGCGAATTCACCCGGTTGCCTGTAACGGAATCGGCATCGCCATTCACGCGACCATCGTCGGTTGCCCACCCCACCCGACGCTTGATAACGGGGATCCCACTTCCCGCTGTGGTCCAGACCACAGCGGGAAGGTGGTCCGTGCGAGCGGCGAGGAAGTCCCACAGCATGCGGACGCCGCAGCGAACGAATCCCTGGCGCTGCGAACACCTGCGCCCTTCTCCCAATGGGGGTCAGGAGAAGGGCTCCATCGGCACATACCGAGGTTTCACGGATTCAGGGCGACGTGGCACCGGATCGGGCGGATGTCACACCTGGAACGAGCGGGCCGGGTCGACGGCCAGGCCCGAATCGGATCGCCGCCGGATGCACCGCCCTCGATTCCCGGGCCTCGTTTCGCCATCCAGAAACTTGGTGTCATCTGCGGAAATATCCACAGAGCCTCGCTGACGATGTACTTGGCTGCTCCCGTGCTGAAGAAACTGCGCCGCCGCGGCGAGCCGCAGAACAGCCTTGGTACCAGTGCCACTCTTCGGGCACCGACTCCAGCGCCAAGCCAGCCGGACTCGGAGCAGTGCCGTGGCCCGAGTGCTGCCCTCCGGCGCAACATCGCCGCAAGATACGGTGCCGGAGAGGGTGCCGCGAACGGCGTTCAAGGCATGATGCCACTGACCCTCGGTGGTACTACCGCTTTTGCGCTCGTCGGCACGAGCAACGGGCCTACCGACGAGCCCGTCGCCCACGAGCAGCACCCCGGAACTTCGGTTATCGGGTCCCAGCCGCCGCTCTGCGGTGTCCGAGCGAGTGCCACGTCAAGAGACGGACTTGAAAAGCGCGGGTTGTGGTCGCTTCACCTGCTTTCCCACCAGGAACGACCCGCACAGCAGGGCCGCGACCGAGCACACCGTCATGGCCAGGTAGAGGGGAATCGCGGTGTGCTGACCGCCGAGTCCGACCAGAGGCGCGGCGAGTGCGCCGAGTCCACTTTGGAGTGTTCCTAGCATTGCCGAGGCGGTCCCGGCGGATTCGGGGACCGCTTCGATCGCCAGTGCGGTCGCATTGACGAATACCAGGCCGAGGCCGGCCCCGGTGATCGCCAGCAGCGACAACGCGCTGACCGGGGTCAATTTCCCGATCGTCGCGATCAGCAAGGACACCGTCGTGGAGCCCGACATGGCCACCAATCCGATCCGCAGTAGCACCGACGGACGGACGCGGCCGACCAGTTTGGCGCTTGCACCGCTGGACAGGGTGGCGATCAGCGCTCCCGCGGCGAAGATGACGGAGTACTCCTGGACACTCATGCCGAGCATCTTCTGATACAGGAAGGGCGAGGCGGAGATATAGGAGAACAGCGCCCCGGACGCGAAGACGAAGACAAGGGTGTGACCGAGGTAGACCCGGTTGCTCAGCACTCCGGCCGCCGCGCGCACCGTAGTCGCGAGTCCTTTGGCGTGGCGTCGTTCCCGCGGCAGGGTTTCCGGTATCAGGAAGAATGCCGCGGCGAACATCGACAGCACCACCGCGGCCAGCAGCCAGAAGACGGCGCGCCAGCCGAACTCCTCGAAAACCGCTCCGCCTGCCAGTGGCGCGACGATCGGCGCGATGCCGCCGAGGGCCATCAGGATGCCGAACAGGCGGGCCGCGGCGGCGCCGGTGGCGATGTCGGAGATAACGGCGCGACCGAGCACCACGCCAGCCGCGCCGGCGAAACCGGTGACGAAACGCAGTGCCACCAACCACTCCAGCGTCGGAGCGAGAGCGCAAAGGGCCGTGCTCACCGCGCACAGGGCGGTTCCGGCGAGCAAGAGGCCCCGGCGTCCGTACCGGTCGGACAACGGGCCGAGGACGAGTTGCCCGGCCGCCAGTCCGATCAAGAACGCGGTGAGTGTGAGCTGCACGCCGGAGGCATCGGTGCCGAGTTCCTCGGCCATCCGCGGGAACGCCGACAGGTACAGGTCGGTGGCCATCGGCAGCACGAAGGACAACAAGGCCAGCACCGCGATGAGCGCGCCGGCGGGTTTGACAGAGGACATCCAGGGTCTCCCGGTAGTTAGTTATAGTTATATAACCATAGCTAACGGTACACTGGTGCCGTGACCGACGACAACGCCGCACGACTCAAGCAGGCGAGAGGCCTGGTACCCGGCCTGTACGGGTTGTCCCGTGCGCTACGGCTGCGAGGAGTCACCGAGGCAGGGCTATACCAGCTCCCGCCATCGGAGCTGGAAGTGCTGCGCTACGTGATGGACACCCCAGGCACTCCTTTGAGCACGATGGCGCGTGAGCTTGGATTGCAGACCAGCAACGCCAGCGTCGTGGTGCGGAACCTGGTCGCCCGCGAGCTTGTGGAACGCGAGCCCGACCCGGACGACCGAAGGTCGGTACGACTACTTCCGACGATGAACGCACAGCACGGCATGGCACGGATCGAAAGCTCCTGGGCCGAGCTACTCGCCGTCGCGCTGGAGAACCTTTCTCCGGACGAACGAGACAAGCTGGCCGCCGCGGGGCCGGCACTGGCCTCGCTCGGGAAAGCGCTCAAAAACCCGCTGACGCCCGAAGCGCCGCGTTGAGCATCGAGCGACAACGGAGGCACCCTCCTCCACCGGTGACACGTTCACCGAAGGAGTCATCCAGGTCAGCCCCTGCCCATCGCGATCGCCGTGCAGCGGCCTGAAACCTCAAGACCCGATTCCTGGAGTCGCCAGGGTGAAAAACGCCGCAGTCCGCCTATTCAGTTGTGAACGGGCGCAAGGAATGAACAGAGACGTGGTCTTGTAGTCCTAGACACTGAGCCGACAGTTGTCCAGGGATACGCAGCTTCAGCGCGAAGGCCCTCATACACTCACCAGGTTCAACGAACGGCGGGAAGTTGTTCGGCCGCTTCGACCGACTTCCGGTCGTCCAGGACGCGCTGTTTCGCGTTCTCGATATGCCGGCGCATGCGTGCGGCTGCCTCGTCCGCCTCTCCTGCCGCGAGAGCGTCGTAGACGGCGTGGTGCTCCTCCGCCGCCAGCCCGGGCGCTCCCCTGGCCGAGCCGAGCTTCGCGAAGAACCGGAACCTCTGCACCTGGCCACCGAGTGACCGGTAGGCCTTCTCCAGGAACGGGTTGTCCGCCTGAGCGGCGATCAACAGATGAAACCGTTCGTCGATCGTCCAGTACGCGCTGAAGACCTCGGTGTCCGGCGAGGTGGCAGCGCGCGCGAGGTCGTCGACGCTCTCCAAGACCTCCCCAAGGAACTCCGGTGTCGTGCGGCGGGCGGCTTCGTAGGCGAGTGCGGGCTCGAGGACGAGGCGGGCGTCCATCAGTTTGACCAGCTCGAATTCGGTGAGCAGCGGAGCGACACGGTAGCCCTTGAGCGCTTCGCGTCGGACGAGCCCGGTGTGTTCCAGCCGCGCCAGCGCCTCCCGGAGCGGGGTCTGACTGACGTCGAGTTCCCGTGACAGCGCGCCGATGTTGACCGGTTCGCCCGCGGCCCAGCGGCCGTCGGTGAACTGGCCGAGCAGCACGTCGTACATCCGGTCGGCAAGCGGCTGCCGTCCGGACTTCCGCGGGGAAGCCATATTTCCCTCCTTGAGTCGCCTCACGATATCCCGCGCGCCCCACTGCCCTGACCTTACCTCGCTATAGTATTGACACAGATCCTATAGTATCCGCATCAGACTGCTTCGAACAGGAGAAACGAACCGGATGACCATGCGCGTACTCGTGACGACCTCGTATCTGAAGCCCGGCGGCGAGGTCGACAGGCTGCTCTCGGACGCGGGTTTCGACACCGTCTTCACCACCCCCGCGCAGCGCGAGGCCACCGGCACTTCCCTGGCCGACCTCGTCCGTGACGCCGACGGGATCGTTGCGGGCACCGACACCTTCACCGCCGACGTCATCGGGGCCGCGCCCAAGCTCAAGGTGTTCGGCCGCTGCGGCGTCGGTTACGACAACATCGATCTCGACGCGGCGACCCGCGGCGGCGTGGCCATCACCTACACCCCCGGGGCCAACCGCAGGTCGGTCGCCGAGCACGTCCTGGCGCTCATGCTCAACTGCGCTCGCCTGATCCCGCAGAACATCGCGAGCGTCCAAGCGGGCCGCTGGGAGCAGCGCAGCGGGCGGGAACTCGACGGTGCGGTGCTGGGCCTGATCGGGCTGGGTTCGATCGGCAAGACCGTCGCCCGTCTGGCGTTGTCGCTCGGGATGCGGGTCATCGCCCACGATCCGTACCCTGACCACGATTTCCTGGCGGAGACCGGCGTCGAAGCCCACACCTTCGAGGAGGTCTTGGCGGAGGCAGATTTCCTCAGCCTGCACATCTTCCTCGACGACTCCACCCGGCACCTGATCGACGCGTCCGCGCTGCGAAAGGTCAAGCCCGGGGCTTTCCTGATCAACACGGCACGCGGAGAGGTGGTGGACGAGGACGCCCTCGCCGACGCGGTGGAGAGCGGCGCGCTGGCAGGCGCGGCCCTGGACGTACTCGCGGAGGAGCCCATGCCACTCGACAGCAGACTGCGGCGGCTCGACAACGTCGTGGTCACCGCGCATATCGGGGCCGCGACGGAACAGGCCCGGTCCCGGTCCAGCTTGATGGCCGCCCAGCAGGTGATCGACGTCCTGCGGGGGCACACACCTGACAACCTGGTCAATCCCGGATATCGCCGATGATCCTCCACAACGGACTGCGGCTCGACGCCAATCTCAAGTGGCTGTTCACGGACCTCCCCTTCGAACAGCGCTTCGACGCGGCCGCAGCGGCTGGTTTCACCGCCGTCGAATACGCCTCGCCATACCCCTACCCCGCGGCCACGCTCGTCCGGCGCCTCGCCGACGCGGGCCTGACCCAGCTCCTCATCAACTCCCCCACCGGCGAGCCCGGCTCCACCGAACGGCTCGGCTCCGCATGCCTTCCGGGGCGCGCGGCCGAGTTCCGCGCGGGAGTGGAACTCGGCCTCGAGTACGCCGTAGCCCTGGGCAGTTCGTTCCTGCACCTGCCCGCCGGGATCCGGCCCATCAACGTCTCCCGTGACCGTGCCTTCGCGCAGTACGTCGCGAACATCGCGTGGGCCGCGGACCAGGCGCGCGGTAGCGGTGTCCGGTTACTGCTGGAGGCGCAGAACAAACAGGACGCGCCAGGCTTCTTCCTCGACGATCAGGCACACGCGGCCGCGGTGGCCGACTCGATCGACCAGGCGCACGTGGGCCTGCTTTTCGACGTTTACCACGCCTCCATTGACGAAAAGGACGTCGTCGCGACGCTGCGGGAGTTCCTGCCCCGGACCGCGCATGTGCAGATCGCCGACTCACCCGGCCGGGCCGAGCCCGGTACCGGCGATATCCCCTGGGCCGACGTCTTCGACACCCTGAAGTCCGAGGGCTACGACGGCTGGATCGGTTGCGAGTACCGACCCGCCATCACCACCGAAGCGGGACTGGAATGGATCAAGGAGCAGATCCGATGAGCCCACGTATCGCGTTGATCAGCGCCACGCCGACCGCGATCCCCCCGGCCGTCAGCGCGCTGGCGACAGGATTCCCGCAGGCTCAGCCGTGGAACATCCTCGATGACAGGCTGCTGGCCGACGTCGGCGAAGACGGCCGCACGCCCGCACTCGACGACCGGATGCGCCGCCTCATCGACTACGCGGTGAGCGGCGGCGCCGACGGTGTGCTGCTCACGTGCTCGCTCTATGGCGAGGTCACGAAGCAGGTCGACGCGCCTGTACCGCTCCTGGCGCCGGACGAAGCGGCCTTCGATGACGCGCTTTACAGCGGTCACACGAGGATCCTCGTGGTCGCCTCGCTGGCCTCCGCACTGAGCGACTCGACGGCGCGTTTCGAGCAGGCTGCACGCGAAAGAGGAATCACCGTCGAGGTCGGCGGCGTGTTCGCCCCGGACAAGCTCGTCGAAACCTGCCGGGCGGAGGCGGGTTCCTGGGATCTGCTTCTGCTGGCTCAGTACTCGCTGGCCCCGGCCGCGCAGGAGCTGTCCGCGGCACTCAGGCTGCCGGTCGTGTCCGGGCCTCGCAGCGCCGCGGCGAAGTTGAAGGCGGTGATCAGCGGATGACCGGCGTGCTCGGCGCGATCGCCGACGACTTCACCGGGGCGACCGACGTCGCCGTCGCCTTCCGCCGGGGCGGACTGCGCACCCTGTTGTTCTTCGGCGTTCCGCCCGAAACCGAGATTCTTTCACCGCACGACGCGATCGTGATCGCCCTCAAGAGCCGCGCGATCCCGGCCGCGGACGCCATCTCAGCGTCCTTGGAAGCGTTGCGGTGGCTGCAAAACCGGAACGCGGAACAGATCTACTTCAAGTACTGCTCCACTTTCGACTCGACACCGCGCGGCAACATCGGCCCGGTCCTCGACGCCTTGTCACAGGCTTTGTCGCCTGACCACGTCGTGATGACGCCGAGTTCACCGGAGCACGGGCGCACGCAGTACCAGGGCCACCTCTTCGTCGGCGACACCCTGCTGGCCGAATCGCCCCTGCGCGACCATCCCGCGACCCCGATGACCGACTCACGCCTGCCTCGGCTGCTGCGGGCGCAAACCGCCACACCGGTCAGGCTCATTACTCACGACATCGTCCGACGCGGCGAAACCGCGGTGCGCGAGGCAGCCGCCGGCAAGAGCGGCTACGTCCTCGTCGACGCCCTCACCGAAGACGACCTCCGCCTGCTGGGCCGGGTCGCGGTGAACTCGCCGCTCGTCGCCGGCGCGGCCGGTCTCGCGGCCGGCCTCGCCGCCGCGCGCGCCTCCGCCGCTCCCACGGTGACTGAAGCGCGCACACCGATCGGACCGGCCGCGGTGCTGTCGGGAAGCTGCTCGGCGCGAACACTGGAGCAAGTCGCCGTCATGACCCGGCTCGGCCGTCCCGCGCACCGGCTCGACCCGGTGACAACGCCCGACCCCGACGCCCTCGCGGCGGGAGCACTTGCCTGGTACGACTCCTTGACCGGCGTCGACGGGCCCTTGGTCTACTCGTCGTCGAGTCCTGCAGACCTCGAACGCACGCAACGAGAACTGGGCGTCGCGCGCTCGGCCGAGATACTGGAGAAGGCGACCGGGCTCATCGCCATCGGCCTCGCCGAACGCGGAGTACGCCGACTCGTGGTCGCCGGCGGCGAGACGTCGGGCGCGATCGTCAGCGCACTGGACATCCGGGGCGGCGTCATCGGAGCGGAAGCCGCACCAGGGGTGCCGTGGATCCACCCCGTGGGTGACCATCATCCCGCCCTGTTGCTCAAGTCGGGCAACTTCGGCGATCCGGGCCTCCTGGCGACGGCGTCCGGCTCATGAGCACCGACCGGCTTCACCGTGAACGCGTGATCGCCGCGGCTCGCTCCCTCTACGACCGGGGACTCACCCACGGCCGCACGGGCAACATCTCGGTGCGCTACGGCGAACAGATCCTCGTCACACCCACCGGAGCCTGCCTCGGCACCTTGCGGCCCGGAGATCTCTCGGTCATCGACGCCGACGGGAACCACGTCGCCGGGCCACCGCCGTCGAAGGAGGCTTTCTTCCACGCGATCGTGCTGCGGGAGCGTCCGTCCGACAACGCGGTCGTGCACACCCACTCGACCCATTCCGCGGCCGTGTCCTGTTTGGACGGTCTCGATCCGGACGACGCGATCCCGCCGCTGACCGCGTACTTCGCGATGAGGGTCGGCCGACTCCCCCTGCTCCCCTACCACCCGCCGGGTGACCCCGCCGTCGCCGAGCCGATCGCTCGCACCGCCGTCGACCACCCGGCGCTGCTGCTCGCCAACCACGGCCCGGTGGTCGCCGGGACGAACCTCGACACCGCCTTGGACGCACTCGAAGAACTCGAGCACACCGCGGCGATCTTCCTGCTCCTGCGAGGCCATTCCAGTCGTCCGCTGACCGGTCGTCAGCGCGACGCCCTCCACTCCCCACCCGTTCGAAGGGACACCCCATGATCACCCTCTTCAGCGCCCTCTCGGTGAAGAAAGCACTCGACGACGTGCTGCTGCACGCGTTCACGAAGAAGCACGGCGTCGATGTCGACGTCACATACGACCCCACGACCATCCTGGTCGAGAAGATCAGCGAAGGCGCCAAGCCCGACGTCGTGATCGCCGTTTCCAGCGCCTTCACCGAACTCGCGGCCGCCGGCGCGGTCACCCCCGAATCCCGCGTGGTGCTGGCGAGAAGCGGCATCGGTATCGCCACCGCGCCGGAACTCGACAGCCCGGACATCGGCACCGTGGACGCCCTGCGCACGGCCCTCACGTCCGCGCGATCGGTCGCTTACTCACGCAGCGGCGCGAGCGGCATCTACTTCGCCGACCTGATCCGAAAATTCGGCATCGCCGACGAGGTGAACGCGCGGGCGACCATCGTCGAGAAGGGCTTCACCGCACTCGCCGTCACCGACGGCCGCGCCGACCTCGCCGTCCAGCAGATCAGCGAACTGAAGTTCGTCCCGCAGGCCAAGATCATCGGCCCGCTCCCCGACGGGGCCCAGCACTACAGCGAAATGTCCGCCGCGCTCGGCTGCACGGCCCCGCCCGAGGCCGCGGACCTGCTGCGCTTCCTCTCCGGCCAGGAGGCAAAGGCCGCCTACCGCGACGCCGGCCTCGTCACCGACTGATTCTCCCTCTCTGCCAACGACGTCACCGGAGGTTCCCCGTCATGCACTTCTCACCCCGGACTCGCGGATGAACGCGATCCTGGCGCTGGTCGCGTTCATCGCCGCCATCGTCGTGTGGAACGCGGTCTTCAGACGCAACATCGGCGAGGCGATGGTGGTCGGGTTTCTCGTCACCGCCGCGTTCGCGGGCACGGACTTCTTCATCGTCGCCTGGGAAAGTCTGGTCGACGGGCTCAAGTCCGAGATCACCTTCGCCGCGCTGGCGTTCGTCTTCGTCAGCGAACTGCTCACCAGGACCGGACTCGTACAGCGGATGGTCGACATCCTCAGCTCGTTCCTCGGCCGCCGCCGAGGTGGTTCGGCCTACGCGGCGACCGTCGCCTCCGGACTGTTCGGCGCGGTCGCCCACAACGGCGCCGCGATCGTCGCCACCGTCGGCTCGATCACCATCCCCTGGATGAAGCGGTCCAAAGCCAGCGGCGAGACCGCGGCCCTCGTGCTGTCCGGGAACGCCGGCGTCGGCGCCACCTTCCCCTTCAGCGGCGCGTTCTTCATCCTCCTGGCCGCGCCGACCGTATTGCCGGTGCTCAGCGCGGGTGACATCGTCGCGACGATCTTCGTCACCGGCGCCTGGATGGTGGGGATGCGGCTGATCATGGCGTACGTCATCGTGAAACGCCGTGGTGTGCAAGCCATGGAACCGCAGGACATCCATCCGCTGCGCGCGTCGTTCAAGGTCGGCTGGCCCTCGCTGGTCGTCCTCGGCTCGATCGCCGTCCCGATCCTGCTCACCGCCCCGCCGACCGCGGACTTCGTCTCGGCCCGGATCGGCATCGACGCTCCCGACGCGATCCCGCTGCTCATCTGGCTGCCGATCGTCATGCTGCTGGTCGGACTGCTCGTCGAGCGGAAGCTGCTGCCGAAGGGGCGGGCGCAGTGGTGGGACCTGTTCGGCGCGGTCGGGCCGAAGCTCGGCCTGGTCGGGGTCACGATGATCTCCGCCTTCGCCGCGTCGAACGTGCTGAAGACACTCGGCCTCGACGACCAGCTCAAGCCCTACCTGGAAGGGCTCACCGGAGTCTCCCCGCTGGTGGCGGCCATCGTGGTCGGCGTCGTCATCGTGCTCGTCGCGGGTCCGCTCAACACGACGTCCACGGTCGCCGCCGTGGGCCCGGTCGCGTTCGCCGCGCTGACCGCCGCCGGCATCCCTCCACATGTCGCCTTCGCCGCCATCCTCGTGTGGGCGTCCTCGGAGGGATGTTCCCCACCCGGCGCGGCGCCGCTCTACGTCGCGGCCGGAATCGCCGAGATCAACCCGGTGCGGATCTTCGTGCCGGTCGTCCTCTACTACCTGCTGCCCACCCTGCTGTTCGGCGTCCTCATGGCCGTCGGCCTGCTGTGGCTCCCTGGAGCGTGATCCCGTGTACCGGATACTGCTGGCCGCGACCCGCGTCTGCCTGTTCGCGTTCCTCCTCGGCGGCTTCGTGGTCGTCGCCGGGCAAACCCTCGGCATCATCGTCGGTTCCGGGCCGATCGTGACCGTCTTCGGCACCGACGCCGCCGACACTGCCTGCGTCGTCGCCGGGATCGCCGGCATCCTCGCGTTCCTCCTGCTCTATACGCGCGAAGGACGGGAGAACGCGCCAGACGCCGACGAATGACGAACTCTGGCCAGGCGTATACATCGCATACGCCTGGTCGGGGTGTGGGCCGCTGCTCGCATTAACTGATCTCGGTGATCAGGTGGTGTTGCGCGGCACGGCGTCCCCGAGCCGTCCATTGGCCTGCGTCGTCTATGCCACCTGGCGGCCGGAGGGACTCGGCCACCAGGACGCCCTCACAGCACTGAACATCCTCTTCGATGCTGCGGCCACCATCGTGGTCTGAGGACGCGACAGTACGATCTACGTCACGCAGAACCTTTTCGACACAGTGCAGATTTTTCTCGGCACTGTGTCATACTGGTGTCGTGGCAGCGAAACGGCGTGACACCCCGAGCAAGGGCGATCTGCGGGAACAGGCAATCCTGGACGCCGCCGAGGTGCTGCTCGAACGGGAACACATCGAGCCGATGACCGTCGAGTCGATCGCCAAGGGTGCGGGAATCTCCCGCGGCTCGCTGTACTTCTACTTTGGGTCGAAACAGGAGGTTCTCGCCGCGCTGGTCGCACGCACCGTCGCCCGGTTGCACATGGACGATCAGTCCGCCGACCCCGGCTTGCCCACGCACGACACCGTGCGAAGGGCTGTGGAGAACACGGCCAGCACCTGGCGTGAGCACGGACTCGTGATGCGGGCGGCGGTCGAGTTCGGCCCCGAAGTGCCCGAGATCGCCCGGCTGTGGCGCGACACCATCGCCAACAACACCGAGGCCATGACTCGTGTCCTCGTCGCGGCCGGCCTGCCCGACGAGGGCGGCCCGACCGGCGCGGCGGCGCTTGCCCAGGCCCTGTGCTGGATGACCGAACGCAACTTCTACCACGCGTCAACACAACCCGGCGGCCTGGATCGCACGACCGAGACGATGGTCGAGATCTGGTGCCGCGTCCTACCTGGAGGGTAGCCATGCTTTTCCTGATCACCGGTGTCAGCAGCGGTCTCGGCCGGGCGTTCGCCCAAGGGGCGCTCGACGCCGGGCACACCGTAGTCGGCACGACCCGCCGGGCGGAGGACGTCGCGGCATTCGAAGCGCTCGCGCCGGGACGTGCGCACGCGCGTCAGCTGGATGTCACCGACGACGACGCCGTGTTCTCCCTCGTGGGTGAGATCGAGGCGCAGGTCGGACCGATCGACGTGCTCATCGCGAACGCCGGCTATGGACACGAGGGAGTGTTCGAGGAATCACCACTCTCCGAGCTGCGGGCGCAGTTCGCCGTCAACGTGTTCGGTGTGGCCGCCACGGTCCAGGCGGTACTGCCGTTCATGCGCAAGCGTCGTGCGGGGCACGTGTTCGCGGTCAGCTCCATGGGCGGGCTGATGACCGTGCCCGGGCTGGCCTATTACTGCGGCAGCAAGTACGCCGCGGAGGGCATACTGGAGACCGTCGCCAAGGAGGTCGCGGATTTCGGCGTGCACGTGACGATCATCGAACCCGGCTCGTTCCGCACCGACTGGGCGGGCCGGTCGATGGTCCGCACGCAACGGTCCATTCAGGACTACGACACATTGTTCGAACCCATCCGCACGGCCCGGCAAGCGGCCAGCGGCAACCAACTGGGTAACCCGGCCAAAGCGGCAGAGGCCGTCCTGAAGGTCCTGGAGGCCGAGAAGCCGCCAGTGCATTTGGTCCTGGGCTCGGACGCGCTGCGACTGGCTACGGCCGGCCGCGCGGCGGTCGACAAGGATCTGCACGAGTGGGCGGAACTGTCTCGCTCCACCGACTTCCCCGATGGTCACCAGATCACCTCGAACTGACCACGACGCGACCGGCGAGCCCACCAGGTCCCGCGCAGGGCTCATGAGTGGACGTCCGCAGCCAACGGCGACAACGTCACCGCGAAGTCGATCCGGGGCAGATCCGCCTGTCGGCCGACGCGGCTGCGTCCCAACCGATGAGGCCCATGACCGCCACCGCTGCCCCGCCTGATCACCCGTTGGCGAACAACCTGACATCGGCAATAGCGGATGTTGTCGCGGCAACATTCTCGCCTGGCGCTGCCCGCGAGACGAGGTTCGAGCAAAGCCAGGACAGACGTCGGTAACGTCGCCAAGGGGTAGCAGGAAACTGGGCACGTTCACACGTACATGAATGGGCAAACAACTCAGTACGCCGACCCCAGGTGCCCTGCCCGTGGCGTCATGGGCAGAACACCTGTGGTTGGTCATCGGGCCAGGAGGGGCATGCCGAGTTCGACCGGCGCGACGAGGGCGAGGCGTTTGGTCTCCTCCCGTTTCTGCCGCAGGTAGGTGAGGGTGAGGTCGATGCCCTCGACCTCACCGAGCCAGTTTTCGCGCTCAGCGCGTTCGCGGCGGGCCAGCAGGTCTTCCTCGATCTCGTCGAGCCTGGGCAGCATTTTCGGGTTTATGGCGAGCATTGGGTAGCGCAAACAAGAGTGTTCGTGCTGGCAAGGTGAACCGTATGGCCGCGTGCAACCGCCAAGCTCAACCTTTCGCCGGTCGAAATGTTCCTCAAATTCAGACCACTCGCTGTCGGTGACAGGCTTATACTCATCCGCTGACCGGGCCTGCCGGCGACGGTCGAGGAATTCCTGATAGTGGCGCACGACATCCTCGTTGAACACTGCGACATATCCGCGGGTGGTCTGCAGGTTCAAGTGCCCGAGTAATGCCGCGCCGATATGGATGGGCAGGCCGTTGTTCACCAGGTCTGTGGCCAGAAGCCTGCGGAAGTCGTGCGGCGTGAAGCTGGTGGCGCGGAAGCCGGGGTGTTGTTCGGCCAGCTCTGCGCAGCGGCGGCGGAGCATGACCAGCACTGTCGCGGGCGAGATCACGCGCGGGACCGCGCCGGTGTTGCGTTGGAACAGGAATGGCATGGGACTCCAACGGGCTGCGGTGGGCCAACATCTGCCGACGCTGCGCTGAGACCGGCACCGGATTGACCACCGGCCCCGCGCCGAACCGACTATGGAACGCGTAAAAGCCATGCACCACAATCAAAGCGTGATTGATCGTCCTCGGTGCATACCCAGCCCGAAGGGACGGCTTGCCCGTCTTGAGGTTCACCGAGCCCGCCGGTGGCGAGCCCGGCCGACTGCGCTGCCGCTGCGGATTGCGCACCGCTCGCAACCATGCCACCAGGGTCGCGACGTCGGCTTCAGTCGCCCGGTCCCACTCGATCCCCAGGAACCACAACAGCCGGTGCCACCGCAACAGGTCAAACCCGTAGCTGCGGCACGTCAACGGGCTCGCGTCGCCGAGTATGAGATCCCGCAAGTACGCGACGACCGGCTCCAATCGCCCGCCGTCGTCGTCCACGACCACGAACGGCAGGTCGGACGTCTCGCCCTTGACCACCGCGCCGACCGCCGGGACAGATCGCCGCTCTTCGGCCAGCTCCCGCCGCATGTCCTCGACCACACCACGTCCTTCCACCAGACCAGGCATCCAGCCCGGTCATTGATCTTGACGTGGTGCAGTCAACAGGGTGCTGCTGGAACTCAGTCCACTCCTCGTCGGTCGGCGGACCGGCATCTCGGGTGACGACAACGGCATAACCCGTCGTCGCCGTTACCGGTTCGGCGCTGCCTGATCGGTTCGACTCCGCTGCGAGGTCAATCCGAGCAGCGTCCGGCGGTACTCCCACCTGACGCTCAGAAACGGCCTCGATCAGCGGATCCGCGCCTACCGCACGTGTGACCGGTCGTTCACGGGCTTCAGCGCGTGCAGCACGGGACTGGCGATCGGCGCGATCACCGGTTCGACGACGCGACCGGCTCGACCGCGCTGACGACCGGCCGGACCACTGGCGAGACCGCGCCTGCGGTTCGCATTCGGTGGAGAGATGTATGGACACGCAGACCCGGTCACCGCAATTCTGTTTCAGCTTAAGCCGGGCAAGGAATGTCGGCTGTACCTGTTCGACGACCCGGCCGGAGCGAACGCGTCCCGCCGGTCGAGGTGAGGGAAACGTCCGGTGCGGAGTGGCCTAGCGACCCC
This sequence comes from Amycolatopsis sp. cmx-4-54, assembly GCF_046548895.1. Taxonomy (NCBI): domain Bacteria; kingdom Bacillati; phylum Actinomycetota; class Actinomycetes; order Pseudonocardiales; family Pseudonocardiaceae; genus Amycolatopsis; species Amycolatopsis sp. cmx-4-54. The sequence continues at coordinate 30,986 of NZ_JAEBEJ010000015.1, read as the reverse complement.
GCACCCCCGCCCAAGGCATGCGAATCGGCGCGCAACGATCGGCGTGCTGCCGTCGAGCCTGAACCCACTGGATGCCGTCTGGCAGCCGGGCCGAACGGCGCCGTTGTGGTGATCGAACTACTCGGTCCGACGGTGGGTCGAGATGCCGTCCACGAAATGCCGCTGGGCGAGAAAGAACACGATGATCATCGGTAACGTGGTCAGCACGCTACCGGCCAGTACGATCTCCCAGCGCTGTTCACCTGCCTGGCCGAACTGGTCCGAAAGGGCCTTGAGGCCGCGCGGTAGCGTGTACAACGCCGGGTCCCGCAGGTAGATCAACGGCTTCAGCAGATCCGACCAGCTGGCCTTGAGTTCGAAGACGAAAGTCACCACCATCGCCGGTTTGCACAGCGGTACCGCGATCCGCCAAAACAGCGTCCAGTAGCTCGCGCCGTCGATGCGGGCGGCCTCGAAGAGCTCCCTCGGCAACCCGAGGAAAAACTGGCGCAGCAGGAAGATGTAGAACGCGCTGCCGAACAGGTTGCCTGCCCACAACGGCACCTGGGTGCTGGCCAGCCCGGCTTCGTTCCAGATCAGATACACCGGGATCATGGTGACCGCCCCCGGCAGCATCATGGTGGCGAGCACCAGCCCGAAAAGCGTGTTGCGCCCAGGAAAACGGAAGTAGGCGAAGCCGAAGGCGACCAGTGAGCTGGCCACCGTCGCGGCGAGCGCGGCGGCGAGGCTCACCGCCACGCTGTTGAACAGCCAGGCCGCTACCGGTGCCGCGCGCCAGATCTCGGCGTAATTGCCGAGCACCACCTGCTGAGGGAACAGCGCGTTGTCGAAGACCTGTTCGCCCGGTTTCACCGACGCGCTCAACAACCAGGCGAACGGGTACAGGAACAACACCGACGCGGCCACCAGCGCCACCCACACCAGTGGGCGCCGACGCCCGCGCCGGCGCACATCCCGCGCCGATCCCGGAAGCGGCTCGGTGACCGGAGTCAAGTTGCTCGGGACAACCATGCGTCACCTGCCCTCGTAGTAGACGAAACGCTTGCTCAGCCGTACCTGGACCAGGGTGATCACCATGATGATCGCGAACAGCAGCCACGCCATGGCCGAGGCGTAACCCATGTGCAGAAACTGGAAACCCTGCTGGAATAGGTAGATCAGGTAGAAGAGAGCGGCATCGCTGCTGTACCCGGCGGAGGAGGCGTTGCCGTAGAACGCCGTGTATGCCTCGTCGAACGTCTGCAGCGCCGCGATGGTTTGCACGATGAGTGTGAAGAACAGCGCACCACTGATCATCGGAACAGTGATGTGCCGGAAACGGCGCCACGGTGACGCACCGTCGAGTTCCGCGGCTTCATACAACTCCGGGGGCACACCCTGCAACGCGGCGACGTAGATCACCACCGTGCTGCCGACCGACCACAGGTGCATCAGCACCAGCCCCGGTTTGATCCACACGCCGTCGGTGCTCCATTGCGGTCCCTGCACGCCGAACAGCCCGAGCACCTCGTTGACCAGGCCAGCCTGCCCATTGAACAGGAATAGGAACAGGACGCCGACGGCCACCTTCGGGGTGATCTCCGGCAGGTAGAACAAGGTACGGAAGATCCCGGCCGACCGACGCCCCGTCCTGGTCAGCAACGCGGCGAGCCCGAGTGAAACGGCCATCGTCGACGGCACCGACATGAGCGCGTAGACCAGGGTGTTGGTCAGGCTTTTGCGGACGTCAGGGTCCTCCATCAACTGACGATAGTTGGCGAAACCGACCGCGGTCGGCGCCCGCAGGGCGTCGTAGTCGGTCAGTGAGAGCACGAAACTGGCCACCATCGGGATCAGCATGAAGATCAGGAAGCCGATCATCCACGGTGACAAGAACGCGTACGCGGCCAAGGTTTCCCGCCGCCGAAAACCCCGCGCCCAGTTCCGTATCCTCGCCCCGCGAGTGGGCACGGCCACGCTCACCGGTGCTGCGCTGCGAGGTCGAGTGCCCGCTGAGCCTCCGCCTGTGCCTGATGTAACGCAACCGCAGCGCTCTGGACACCGGAGAGCACGCGATTCACCGCGTCCTGCCACGCTGCCTTGAATTCCGCACCTGCGGGTGAGGACGGCATCGAGAAGGCCGTTCTCTGCGCGTTGAGAACCGTCTTGACGGCGTTCCCGAAAACCGGTTTGTCATCGAGCTTGACCAGCTCACCGAAGATCTTCTCGTCGGCCACCCGGTTTCCGGTGTAGACACCGGTGAACGGTTTTCCGGCGGCCTTGCGCGCGTCGGCCCTTGCCCGTGCGGCGGCGATCCAAGAATCCGACTTGGTCATCGTCGCGATCCAGGCGCACGCTTCCTTCTTGTGCTTGCTTGCCGCCGGAATGGCCCATGCGGAGCCGGTGACCCAGTCGATCGACGCGCCGTGCTGATCCGTGAACGGCCGGACGGACAGGTTGATTTGCGGCGAGTGGTTGGCCAGCACGTTGAGGTACCAGTCGTCCATTGGCCCGGCGGCGAGCTGACCGGTGGCGAACGGGTTCTTCGCGCCAAAGAAGTCGAAAGTGTCGCGGAACGCTTTCATCCTGCCCCAGCCACCCTGTGCTTCGATCAGACCGGCCGTGTAGTCCAGTATCTCGATCAGCCGCGGGTCGTCGAGGTTGGCCTTGAGTCCGTCTTCGCTGAGCATCGTGACCCCGTTGGCCTTGGCCCACAAAGGAAGAAACTCCGGGAGTTTCGGGTCGAAACCGATCCGGGTGAGCGCTCCACCACCGTCGCGACCGGTGAGGGTTCGGGTGAGTGTGGCCAGCTTCGCCCGGTCCGTGGTGCCGACCTCCGACGGATCGGCACCGGCCTGGCGCACCACCGCATCATTGACCATGATCAGGCGATTGTTGTAGGACTCCGGCAGCCCGTACAGCTGACCGCGCAGGGTCACCTCGGCCACCGCGGCCTCCCGGAACTCCCCCATCCTCACCTGGCTGTCCCGGACGCATTCGCCCAGGGGCGCCAAAGTGCCCCGCGCCGCATAGGTGCCGAGCAGTTGGCGGTCGAGGTAGACGATGTCCGGGGGGCTCCCCGAAGCCACCGCGGCCAGGAACTGCTGTGCGTCGAAGGCGCTGCCGCCGACCTTGACGGTAGCTGGGGCGATCACCTTGTCCGCCAGCTCGATCCGGGTCTTGGCGATCTCATCCCCTGCTCCGAATCCCATGGTGACGAGTGTGGTTCCGCCGCTTTCGACCGTCGAGCTGACTCCGCCGCAGCCGCTCACCGCCAGCGCGATGACCAGCAGTCCCGCCCGCAGTCGTGTGTACCCGCCCGGCATACGCCACCTCCGCCCCATCGCGATTGGCCAGTCTCGAATACCCGCCGAAGCCACCGCGCAAACCAGCCGAACAGGCTTCGAGCACGTACGCGGACGTATCGCGGACGCGCTCCGCCACGGCCAGCGGGCGGGCAGCGTGCCGTCCGAACTGGATCCCGATCGCGGAGCGCGGGTGGTGATGGCGCTGCTGCACGGTTTTGTCCTGCAATACACAGCGTTCGGGCTCGACGACACCGCCGGCTTCACGCGCGATGTCCGCATCGCATTCAGTGAGGCCGGCCTGCTCCGCGATCACCGGAGAACACCTGGTGGTTCGGCTCGATGACAGGATCGCCCGTGTCGAGGTCCGCGGTCCGGGAAGGTGGGAGGCGCGTTACCGAAGCCGTTGGGCCTCGCAGGACGGTGTCGTGGGTGTGGTGTGTGCCCGACCGCCACCCCGATCTTCGCTTTCATGGAGTGATCAAGGGGCCAGAGCAGCGACGGTGATGCGAAAACAAACATCAAATTAGAGTGATCGCGCGCGTGTCGCGGCCGGTAAGCCGGCAACAATGGGTGAGCAAGCCCCGCGATAGGGTTAACCCTGCGAGGGGCATTGTTTCACAATGAGAGGATGTCGATCGGTGATGTACTCGGCGGGCACTCCTCTCGGATGGCTTCCCGAAAGTGCTTCTGGTGGCGCCGATATCAGGTTTCGGTTTGCCGGTCTTCTTGCCGTATCCGACACTTGACGCATGGAAAGTATGGTGTCCGAAGACGAGGCCACAACGGAGTCCGCCGTCCAATTCCCGATCGTCCTGCGGGGATACGACCGCCGACAGGTCGACGAATACGTGCGGGCGATGGAGAAGCGTGTGGATCGACACGAGAAAGCCCGGAGGACAGCGGAACGCAGGCTCGCCAAAGCCCAGGTTCCGACGCCTCGGACTCCGGAACCGGACCAGGCCAGTGGGCTGGGAAGGCGGATCGAAAAGATTATCGCGGTCGCCAAAGCCGAAGCCGGGGACATCAAGGAACAGGCCCGCAAGCAAAGCGAGGACCTGCTGGCGACCGCCCAGAAAACCGCCGCCGAGGCGGAGAACGCCCGCGATGAGACGGAACGCGCCGCGCATCGCGAGGCCCAGCTCATCCTTTCTCGTGCCGGGGAGGAAGCGGCGGCCATCCAGAAGGCGCATCGGGCGGTCCTGTCCGAACTCGGGGAGATCGCGCACGCCGTCGATGAATTACGTGCTCGCTTCGGCGGCGAGGTCAAGGCCGAAGGTCCTGCCGAGGAGAAGTCCACGGCCGGTGGCCCGAGGAATGACGGATGACGTTCCGCCAGCCGCGTCCCACGACGTCTCAGGTCAATACACTGTCCGTGAACCTCGTCGCCGGGACGCCCATCGAGCACGTCGCGCACAGCGCGGACGTGGCGAGACGCGACATCCTGAGCGCGAAAGGCGGGATCTAGCTGGATCTGGATGTCCTCTGCGTCCGCCCGTTCACTCCGCTGCTGGGTCACCGGGTCGTCCTCGGCGATCAGGAATCCATCGATCCGGCGGCACCCGGAGGTCCGTTACGACGCGACGGCTTTTGCACCTCCGTCATCTTGACCTGCCTTAAGATAGACGGCGCATATAACACGAGCCGACTGTCGCCCGACGGGGGAAGCAACCGCCGTTTGTCGAGATTTGGTGCAGCCGCCGCTGCAGCTTCGTTGAGCGATAACGGACCTGGCTCATACCTCACACCACGCGCGAGGGGCAGAATGGAGATCCGAGAAGACCGGTGCTCAACGAACGACGTGATGATGGTTGGTCACGGGCTCACCACACTGTGGCGGCAGCCAGGCGGGTCGACGAGGATTGAGGCTTCGGATGCCGCCGGGATCGCAGAATTATCAGGCGCCGGTGTGCACGTAAGCGGTCCATTGGGTCGGCAGGTGGAGTCGCCGCGCACGGTGCTTCCGGAGGGCGTGGTGCAGTGCCGCGGCCGCCGCTGCGGTGTCAGGTTCTGTACTGCCGTTCGCGGTGAGGTAGGTGCAGAAGTCCTGTGCGATTGTGCTGGCAGCATGGTCGTTGACCGGCCACGGTGCCCCGACCACGGCGCGGTACCCGGCCAATTGGAACGCGGTGGCGAGTGTGACGGCCTCATCGGTGTAATCCGCTGTCGTGTCGGTGGTGCTGCATGCCGAGAGATAGGCCAGTTCGGCATGGGGCAACACGGTGCCTGCGATTCTGGCGACAGTAAGGGGCTTTTGTTCATGATCCTCGAGGAGAAGCCGGCTGGCGGTCGGGTTGTGGAGATCAGCGAGCCCATGGCAGGTGAAGTGCGCGATCCGGGTCTCCCGCAATGCGGTCACGACGGTGTCGTGCACGGCCGGTTTACCGTGGTCGGGCAGGGTGCTGCGCAACGCGGGGCTGGCAGGCGTCGGCGGGACGACGCTGGGTGCACTCGGTCTCGCACCGGCCGAAGCCGACACCGCGAACAGCGCCGGCTAGCAGTCGCGTGACCTCCTGCTCGTCGAGCAACTGATCGAGTGATTCGCCCATCGCTACTCGCCCCGCTGGCCCTCGCCGGTGGCGAGCGCCGCCCGAAGCTGTGGCACGACCGTTTCGGCGACGAACGCTTCGATGCTGGTCGGAGTGGTGGTGCGTGGCGAGCGTGGCTGCAGTGTCGCGGTGTGCCGCGAATTGATCGCGTGCACGACCTCGATCATGAGGCCGGTGACGTTCTGTGACACTCCGGCGCGGCGCTGAGCTGCGGCGAATTCCTCGATCGACTGTCGCACGTAGCGCAGCTGCGGCAGATCGGCGATCTTGCCGATGACCTCGGTGACTTCGGCCATGCTCAGATCACGTTCCCCCTGCAGCTCGAGAACCTCCGACGTGGGGGCCGGGGTGAGCAGGCTGTGGGCCGCGGCCCGGCCGATGTCGGCGGTGGCGACGAACGGCATCGTGACATCGGGATCGAACGGGGCGGTGATCACCCCGGCGCGGCGGATGGTCTCGACCTGGCTGAGCAGGTTCTCCATGAAGTAGCCGGCGCGCAGGTGAGTCACGACGGCGTGGAGTGCGTTGGTCTGTTGCTCGAGGTGGTGCAGTCCGGCCACCGGGCCGGTGCCGCCTGATTTGTCCGCACCCCAGCTGCTCAAGGTCACCACCCGCCCGACTCCGGCGCTCGAGAGCGCCGCGGTCATGGCGTCGACTATGGCGCGCTGGTGCGCCGGGAAGTCCGGGCTGTCCGAGATGTAGTTGGGCTGGACCATCACGTAGACACCCTCGGCGCCGGTAAAGGCGTCGGTGAGTGCGGCGTGATCGGTCGGATCGGCCACAAACGACTCCGCACCACCAGCCTCAAGCGGTGCCAGGCCTTGCCGGCTGCGGCCGATCGCGCGCACGGCGCGGCCCGCTCGAAGTAGCTCGTCGACCACCACACGCCCGGTGCGTCCGGTCGCTCCTGTCACCACGAACATCAGGTCGGTCTCCTTTCGCGACGGTCGGTGCCGTCTCCTCGATGTCGCCGACGGTAGGAGCGGTCCGTGGCCGCGGGGTAGTGCTGACACACCCACCCCGAACCAACGGGCGAGAAGTAATCTGGACATCGTGGTGACGAAACCGGGTGCTCTTGCCGAATTCCTGCGAGCGCGCCGCGCGCTCGTGCGCCCGGAGCAGGTCGGGCTCGTCCCCGGCGCGGCACGGCAGGTCCCGGGCCTGCGCCGTGAAGAAGTCGCGATGCTGGCCGGGGTCAGCACCGACTACTACGTGCACCTGGAGCAGGGCCGCGAGAATCGCCCCTCGACTCAGGTCCTCGATTCGCTGGCCCGGGTACTGCGGCTCGACCACGACACCCACGCCTACCTACGCGCTCTCGCCGAACCCGGCAGACCCGCGGGGAAAGCGGACCAGGATCTCGGAAACACCCATCGTGCCTTGGCCGTCCTGCTCCAGCAGATCACCACTCCGGCGATGCTCGTCACCTCCTGGCTGGAGGTCACCGCCCGCAACAGACCCGCCGATGCCCTCTACGACGGACTACCTCTGCGTGACAACCTGGCACGGATGGCCTTCCTCGACGATACGGTGGCCCGCTTCGTCGAGGACCCCGACCAACTTGCCCAATGCACTGTCGCGACGCTGCGCGCCGCCGCCGGGCCCCCACCGCACACGCCGCAGATGATCGAACTGATCGGGGAACTGTCACTGCGCAGCGACCGATTCCGCGAGCTGTGGGCTCGCCATGACATTCACCGCAAAGGCAGCGCGGTCAAACACTTTCACCATCCGATAGCGGGCCGGCTCACGCTTTACCAGCACGTGATGACCCTCCCCGATCACCCCGATCTGCAGCTGTGGATCTACCAGGCTGAGCCAGGCTCCGACTCCGAACGCGCACTACGAAGGCTTGCCGAGCCGGCGATCGCAACGCCTTAGCCGAAAGCAATCAGCTCTTCCAGCGCTGGAGGGTTTGTGCGGGTTCGCCCCCACTGCATCGGTGAACCGCCGACATTCTCACGATCACCTGGGGTCAGTGCGATCGAGACTCGCGCAGGCTTCCCGCCGAACCGACGGTGGTGAAGGTGACTTCCTCGGCTCGGCGGACACTGATCATCCGATCCGCGGTGCCCACGCGGCTGAGTACCAGGTTCAGCAGGTCGGCTCGTTGACGCGGTGGTACGCCCTCGAGCGGCGCGTCCACGGTGGCGTGGCCGTCGGCGACGAGTGTCGTCCGGTAACCCTGGACCAGGGCGCTGCGGCACGTCGTGTCGACGCACAGCTCGCTGACACAACCGGTGACGCAGAGGTGATCCACGCCCAGCCGGGTCAGCAGCTCGTTCAGGCCGGTCTCGTGGAACGAGTCGGTGGAGCGTTTGTCCAGCACGTAGTCCGCGGGGGCAGGGGCGACGCGGTCGTGCACGTCGAACGCTTCGGTGCCGTACTCGACGACGTTGCCAGGCTCTCCCGCGTACCGCGTGTAGACCACGGGGATTTCCGCGGCGCGCGCACGGTCCAGGAGACGAGTGAGGACGTCGAGGAAGCGGTCGGGCTCGTGCAAGCCCGGCTTGCCGTCGAAGTAGCCGCGCTGGACATCGATGATGAGGAGTGCGGTGGTTCCGTTCATGTCAATCGGTGATCCGGCGGATCGCTCCGCTGGCGAGGCCGGCACCCGCGCACCCGAGCAGGACGGCAGCGCAGCCGTAGACAGCCGTCTCGGGCCGGAAGGCATGGGCGACCGTGCCGATCGCGTTGTTCGTGATCAGCAGGGTCACGCTCTGCACGAGCGCCAGCAGTGCCTGCACGCGGGCCAGGTACTCCGGGGGTGCGGCCTTGAGCAGCACCGGGTTCAGGTGGGTGATGAACACTCCGCTCGCGAGGCCCATGAGCAGAACGCCGGCGACCGCGCCTGGCATGGTCCCGGTGAGGCCGACCACGAACTGCCCCAAGCCCACGGCCGCCAGCCCGCCGACGGCGATGAGCCCGGCGCGCGTACCGACGCCGCGCTTGCTGACGATCAGCGTGGTGACGATCGTGCCGGCGGCCTGGACGCCGACCAGCACGCCCGCGCCGGTCGCACCCCAGGCATGTTCCCGCGCCAGCAACGGGATGAGGATCGAGCTGAACGGCAGGATGAACCCGGCGGCCCCGGCGACCAGCAGCAACGCCGGGCCCAGACCCGCTGTGGTGAACGCGATCCGCACGCCGTCGAGAGCTTCGCGCGCGATGTGTTTGCGCTGCGCCGGTGGCGGCGGGGCGAACCGCGGCCGCACCCGCACCAGTACGACCAGCACGATCCCGAACGTCACGGCGTCCAGCCACGCGGCGGCGGGCACCCCGGCGAAGGCCACGAGGACGCCGCCAAGGGGCGCGCCGATCACGCTGATGAGCTGGCTGCCGCTCTGCCGCAACGCCAGTGCCCGCCCCACCAGTTCGTCCTCGACGAGCTGGCGCGGCATCGATCCCGACGACGGCAGGTAGAAGGCGTCGTTGGTGCCGACGATCAGGCCGGCGACGACCAACAGGAGAACGGGCGCGCCGATCCATGTCGTGGTGATGGCCAGCAGTAGCGCGACGCCGATCATGACGGCGTCGCCGATGATCATCACTCGGCGTGCGCCGACGCGGTCGCCCACGGCTCCGCCCAGCAGCAGCAACAACGTGCGAGGCAGCGCGATCGAGGTGAGGACGAGTCCTGCCGCGACACCGCCGTGCACCGACGCCGCCCAGCCCAGCGCGAAGTACAGCACCGCGTCGCCGAGCTGCGAGGTCAACGCACCACCGAGCCACAGCAGATAGCTGCGCGGCAACGACTTCCGCGGGGTGTCCACCGGGGTGGTCATCGGCCACACCTTACTGGGCGCGCACGGGCCGTCACGATCGGAGGTCCGCGGTCGTGAAGCCACCGACGATCGCGCTGAATCCCGACGGGTCGTCCAGCCACGGATAGTGGCCGGCGTCGGGCTGTACGACGAGCGTGCCCCTGGCGAAAGCGTCTGCCAGGAGGCGGCCGGTGGCGGGCGTGGGGAACGGGTCGAGTTCGCCGATGAGGACGAGGGCCGGGACAGGCGATTCCGCCAGGCGGGCGCGTACGTCGTCGGCGTCGTCGGGAAAATCCCGGTAGAAGCCCTCCGCGGCGTCGACGACCGTGTCCTCGGCCGCGGCGTGGGCGCGAGCGGTGTCGTCCCAGCGACCGTAGAAGAACGGGGCCGCGCCCAGCCGGTATGGCAGCGACTCACCGATGGTGCCGGCGGCGGCCCACGCGTCGAGAGCCCGCTTGGCGTCGGTGTACCACGGTTCGGCCGCACGCCGTTCCAGCGCTTCACGCATGTCCGGCACGGCGATACCCGCGGCCCGCGCACTGGGCGAGACCAGCGTCAACGTGCGCAGGTGCTCCGGCCATCGGCAGGCGTAGCGTATCCCGACGTTGCCGGCGGACGAGTGGACGAGCAGGTCGACTGTCGCCAGATCCAGGTGGCGGCGCAACGCGTCCACGTCCTCCACCAAGCGGTCGACGTGGTAGCCGTCCGGGTCACGCGGGGCCGCGGACGCGCCGGTCCCCCGATTGTCCAGCAGTACGACGGTGTTCGGCAGCGCGTCGGCGATGCCGGACAGATAGTCGCCGCCGCGGCCGGGGCCGCCGGGCACGGCGATCAGTGGCGGGCCGGAACCGCGAATCCGGTAGGCGAGGCAGGTGCCGTCAGGGGCGTCGAACGTTCGCATGCGAGTCACCGGGGGTCGAGGATCAGGGGCAAATGCGTGTAGCCGCGCAGGAAATTCGAGACCAGGCGGCGCGGCTCGCCCGCCGGTGCGACCGCGTCGACGTGCTCCAGGAGCGCCTGGACCAACGACCGCAGCTCCAGTCGTGCCAGGAACGCGCCAAGGCAGAAGTGCCCGCCGAGCCCGAACGTGAGGTGCCTGTTGGGGCGGCGGGTGAAGTCCAGGTCGTCGGGGTGGCCGAACACGTCCTCGTCGCGGTTGGCCGAGCCCAGCCACAACGTCACGAACTCCCCCGCGCTGATCGTCTCGCCACCGACCTCGTGGTCCGCGGTCGCCACCCGCATCACGTGGTTGGCAGGCGAAGCGAACCTCAGCAGCTCCTCGGCCGCGTCGTCCACGGGCACCGCGCCGGCCCGCAACAGCTCCCACTGCCGCGGCCAGGTCACCATGCTCAGCGCGGCGACGCTGCCCGCGTGCCGGGTGGTCTCGTTCCCGCCGGAGATCAAGCCGTGGCAATTGAGGACGGCCACCTCCTGGCTCATCGGCCGCCCGCCGAGCGTGGCCGTGGCCAAGGCGGTCGCCACGTCCTCACCGGGGTCGCGACGCTTGCTCGTGATCAGCTGGTCGCAGTACTCGAGCAGCTCGGTGTGGGCGGCGACCTGGGTGGCGGCGTGATCGGTTCCGGGATCTCCGAACGCGGCCTGCGTGACGCGTGAGACGTAGGCCCGGTCGGCGGACGGCACACCCAGCAGGTCGCAGATGACCGTGGCGGGGAGCCTTGCCGACACCTCGTCCACGAAGTCGACAGGTTCGCCCCGGGCCGCGGCGGACACCAGCTCACGGGCGACGGCCAGCGTGGCGTCGGTGAGCAGGCGAATCATGCGCGGCTGGAACGCGGCTCCGATCGCTTTGCGGATTTCGGTGTGCGCCGGGTCGTCGGAGACGATCAGCATCTTGCCCGCGGCCGCCTCGGCCGCGAGCTGGGCGCTGCTTCTCTCCACTCCCAGCTGCATGCCCTTCTCCGAGGAGAACGAACCGGGCGCGCGGTACACGGACTCGATGTGCGCGTACCGGGTGAGTACCCAGTAGGGGAACTCACCGCGTGACCGCACGGGTGCACCACCACGCCGCAGTGTCCGCCAGATCCGCTCCGGTCGTTCCCCCGCGTAGAGGGCCGGGTCGGCGAGGTCCACCCTCAGCACTTCGTCGAGGTCGTCATCCGCGATGATCACGCGGGCTCCCGTTCCGGCCGCGTCGCGGCGACGTCGTAGATGGCTGTCCCGGCCAGGAGCGGGTCCTGCCTGACTTGGGTGTCGAACCCGGCGGCGTCCAGCTGCCCCAGCACCGCCGCCAGCGCGCCGCGCTCGTCGTGCACCTCCACCGCGACCTGTCCGATCAGCGACCAGGTCGCCGTGTCGATCCCGGCGAGTACGTCGGCTTCACTCTTCTCCACGTCGACCTTCAGCAGGTCGACCCGCGGCAGCCCGGCCGCGCGGATCTCCGCGGACAGCGTCTCCACGCGGCACGGCACGGTCGTCGCGGTATGCGGGCCGGGGACGAACGACCAGACGTCGTCCTCGTCGAAGCCGCTGTTGCGCAGGTAGGCGCGGGTCACGTCGGCGTCGGCCGCCGGGTCGGCGCGCAGTCCGGACATGGTCGTGACGTCCGGGTAGTAGGTCAGCTCGCGGTCACCGCCCTCGGCGCCAAGGGCGACGCGGCGGCACGTGGCGTCCATGCCGTGCAGCTCCACGTTGCGTGCCAAGGCGTCGAACGGGCCGGGGGCGGGTTCGAAACACAGCAGGCGCACGTCCCGGCGTTCCAGGTGGAAGAACAGGGCGGCCATACCGACGTTCGCGCCGACGTCGACCACCACGTCGCCGTCGCGCAGGCGCAAGCCGCGGTCGAGCCAGCAACGAGCGGAGAAGATCTCCCGATAGAGGGTGGCACCCTCGGCTTCGCTGAGGCAGTACAACGATCGGCCATTGGGCAAGGTGCAGAGGCGGGCGGTCACCGTTGCGCCTCCAGCCAGCGCGACAACTGCTCGACCGTCGGGTGGTCGAACAGGGCGCGTGCGGGAATCGGGAAGTCGTATTCCCGGCGGAGCCGGGACAGGACCATGGTGGCACGCAAGGAATGCCCGCCCAGCTCCTGGAATGTCTTCGTGTGATCGTCCACCTCGACGTCCAGGACGCTCTTCCAGATCATCGCCACCAGCGCCCTGGTCTCGAAGCCGCCGGGCTCCCGCTCATCGTCGGCGAGCGCGGCGTGCAGCGCCGGCCGATCGAGCTTCCCGTTGTGCGTCAACGGGAGCGCGGGCACCGGGGTGATGCTGACCGGCCGCATCTCGGGCAACAGCCGCGCCGCGCACACCTCGGCGATGCGCTCAGCGGGCAGCTCCCGGCCTTCCGGTACGGCCGCCACCCGGACCTCGGCGCCGTCCACGACGGCCGCGGCCTCCCGCACGCCGGCACACGACGCGACGACGGCGGCGATCTCATCCAGTTCGACGCGCACGCCGGCGATCTTGGTCTGTGCGTCACGGCGGCCCACATGGTGCAGCAGGCCGTCCGCGTCGAGTCGCGCCAGGTCACCCGTGCGATACATCCGGCTGCCGTCGGCGGCGAACGGGTCGGGCACGTACGCGCGCGCCGTCGCACCGGGTTTGCCACGGTAGCCCCGCGTCACGCCCGGCCCGGCCACCACGACCTCGCCCACCCCGCCGCGCGGCACCGGCCTCAGCGCCGCGTCGAGCAGGTGGAGCCGGGTGTTCGGGACGGGACGGCCGATGCCCGCGACGTCCTCACCCGCCACGCTGTCGGACCACGTCGCGCACACTGTGAGTTCTGTCGGGCCGTAGGCGTTGACGAGGCGGCGGCCGGCGCCGTGGGACTCGGAGAGTGACCGGGCGAGCGGCTCGCCCGCCGAAACGACGTTGGGCGGCAACGCCTCGGGGTCGTGCTCGGCGAGCATCGTCGGGGTGAGGGTGACGCTGTCGGCCTGCCCTCCGAACACCACCGGGTGGCCGGACGTCCACGGCAGCAGCGTGCCCCACAGCCACCCGTCGAACGCCGGGCTCATCGGATTGCGGCCCGCGCCGGGCATCGCGAGGCTTTCGAGGATGGTGAGCAGGTGCTCCACGTTGCCGTAGGTGGCTTCCACCCCCTTGGGCACGCCGTCCGTGCCGGACGTGTAGACGACGTAGGCGAGGTCGTCGTCCCGGTGGGGCACCACATCGGTCCACGCGGCGGACCCGGTCTGCTCGGTCAGCACGACCGCACCCGCGTCGCGCACGATGGAGTCACGACGTGGCGCGGGGTGCGCGGGGTCGAGCAGGACGGCCGTACCGGCACACCGCCACACAGCGAGCAGAGCGGCGGCCTGGTCAGGCGTGGATCCCAGACAGAGCGCCACGGTCGGGCGTTCCCCCAACGTCCCGACCTCTCGCTGATAGGCGCCGACGAGCCCGGCGAAGGCCTCCCGTTCCACATCGTCGGCGACGGCGGCGTCGTCGTCGGCGAAGCGATCGAGTGCGAGGAGCCGGTCGAGGCGTCCGCCGACCGCGGGGCCCGCACGGGTGGGCACGGGCCGGGCCGGGATGTCCGTACCCGCGAGGACGGCGAGGAAATGATCACGGACGGACTCGGCGGTCGCGGCCGTGTAGCGGTCGGCGCGGTAGAGCAGAGCGCCCCGATCGCCGCGCAGGGCGATCACCAGATCCCAGCGCAGGCCGAGCGACGGAAGCTCGACGGTGGTGACGCGCAGCGCGCCGCAATCGAACGTCGCCGGGCGGGTCTCCGGGTTCAGCACGAGCGCGGTGCGGGCCAGGCCGTAGCCGCCGTCGGGCGCGGACCCCGCCATGATCCGGTCGTACGGGACATCCGCGTACGCCAAGGCCGCGCGCAGCCGTGCCGCGACGACCGGCACGTTGTCGCGCAGCGCGGGGCCGGTGATCGTGGCGCGGACCGGGAGCAGGTTGACCAGCGGGCCGACGAGGTCGCGGGTCCCTGGCGCGTCGCGGTTCAGATACGGGGTCGCGGCGACGACGTCGTCCTGGCCGCTGAAGGCCGCCACGGTCATCAAGTGGGCGGTGAGCAGCACGGTCACCGGTGTAGTGCGGAGTTCGGCGGCCAGCGCACGGACCCGTGCCGCGGTATCCGCCGGAATTTCCAGCGGGACAGTGCCCGCGCTCAGTTCGTCGCCGCGGCGCGTCAGGTCGGGTTCGACCGTCGCGGGGACGGCGCCGCGCAGCATGTCGTGCCACCACGCCTCGCCGGGCCCGCCGCCCTCCCGGCCGTGGACGCGGCTGCCGAACGCGGGTGGTTCGGCGGTGACGGGGGTACCGCCGAGCGTGGCCCACAGATCCTCCTCCACGAGGCCGACGGAGTAGCCGTCGACGAGGCTGTGGTGCAGGCGCAGCAGCAGACCGTGACCGCCGCCGGAGGGGAACACCGCCGCTTGGAACCAGGTATCGCGGTCGGTCAACGGATCCGCCGTCTCCGCCGCCACGGCCGCGGCGAAGTCCGCGCGCCCGCCGGGCAGCGGGACGACCTCGACGCCCGCGCAGTCGTCGCGGATCTCCTGTACGGCCGTCTCCTCCACCACCACCAGCCGGGCCCGCAACATGTCCCGCCGATCGGCGACCGCGGTGACGGCCGCGACCAGCGTGGCCGTCGGCACCTCGCCGTCGAGCCAGAACGCCAGGGTGATCTCCTCGGCGCGGCTGTCCCGGATTCGCATCTGGGCCAAGGCGCGCCGCTGCTCGGCACTGGCCGGATACCGAGTGATCATCTCGTCCCCCTCGCGACGTCCAAGGCCCGTGCCACCCGGTCCACCGTGGCGGAGCGGGGTTGTTCGAAGTACTCCCGGCGGCCGGTGAAAACAGCGTGCACGGGCTCGGTCGTGGCGTAGCCTGACCAGCCGTGCGCGTCCTGTTCGCCGAACACGTCGTCGTCCTCACCCCGCCACACCTCGACGGCCACGCCGAGCGGGCCGTGCCGGTGGCGGTGCGCGGCCGCCGCCTCCACCGCCGCCCGGTAGGCCGCCAGCATGGCCGCGGCCACGTCATCGTCCACAGTGGACTGATCGAGGCCGAGCCTGCCGGACAGCTCCCGGTCGTTCAGCGACAACAACTCCGCCGCCGCCTTGGACTCCGCGGACTCCGGGTCGGCCAGCCCGTGCGGCGGGCGGCTGCCGGACACCACGAGCCGCAGCGGCGGACGGCCCGCGGCGACCATCCGGTGCGCGACTTCCAGCGCGAGATGACTGCCGGAGCAGTGCCCGGCGAGCACCCAGCGTTCCGGGACGAGGTCCGTCAGGTGACAGGCCAGCGCGTCCGCGAGGTCCACAATGGACGGCACGGGGGTTTCGAACAACCGCGCTCCCCTGCCGGGCACCTGCACGAGCGCCACGTCCGCGCCCGGCAAGGCCGCGGGCCAGCCGGACAGCAACTCGGGGCCGGCGCTGCCGGGCGGCACGACGACCGCCAACGGCCGCGCGTCCCACGGAGGTCCGGCGAGCCAGCGCCCCGTCATGCGCGCGCCCGAACCTGCTGCTCGACGTGGTCGGCGAGATCCTGCAGCACCGGATAGTCGAAGACGGTGGAGATGGGCAGCTTCAGGTCCATGTCCTTGTGCAGGCGGGCGATCACGCGGATGGCGAGCAGCGAGTGTCCACCGAGGCTGAAGAAGTCGTCCTCCGGCCGGATGTCGGTGCGCCCCAGTACGGTGCGCCACACGGCCGCGATGACCTCCGTGGCCCCGCTCTCCTGCGGTGCCGCCGGCTCCGCGATCGGATCGGCGACGGGTTCCGGCGCGGCCGTCAGGCGGGCGCGGTCGAGTTTGCCGCGCGCCGTCAGCGGGATGCGCTCCACCCGCGTGATCCGGCTCGGCACCATCTGCGACGGCAGCACCGCCCGAAGACGTCCGGGCAACACCGCCGGGATGTCCGGCGCGCACACCACGTACAGATGCAGCGCGGGGTCGCTGCCCTCGTCGTCGAGCAGCACGGCGCACGCGGTCACGCCCGGCTGGGCCAGCACGGCGTGCTCGACCTCGGCGCGCTCGACCCGGAACCCGCTGACCTTGACCTGGCCGTCCAGCCGCCCCAGGTATTCGAGGCAGCCGTCGGCGCGCAGCCGGACCCGATCTCCCGTGTCGTACATGCGGGAGCCGTCGCAGGCGAGGGGATCCGGCACGAACGCCGTCGCCGTCCGGCCGGGCGCGCCCAGGTAACCGCGGGCGAGCCCCGGCCCGGCGAGGTACAGCGTGCCGGGGGTTCCCGGCGGCACGGGCCGCAGCCACGCGTCGAGCACGTACGCCCGCACTCCCGGCAACGGCAGCCCGATCGTCGGGTCCGGCGACAGCGCCAACGGGTAGACCGTGGCGTCCACGGCCGTTTCGGTCGGCCCGTACATGTTCCACGCGACGACGGTGTCCGCTGCGCGCAGCCGCGCCCACAAGCCGGGCGGGATCGCCTCGCCACCGATCAGCAGCCGCAGGCGCGCGCGGCTACCGGCGAATCGGGACAGCAGCACGTCGAGCACGGCTTCGAGGTGCCGTGGGCTGATGTCGAGTTCGGTGACGCGGTCGGAGACGAGGCGTTCGACGAGATCCACCGGGTCGAGCCGGGTGTCCTCGTCGAGCACGACGATCGTGGATCCGCCGAACAGACGCACCCACTGTTGCACGGAGGCGTCGAACCCGAAGCTCGCGTTGAGCGCGAGGCGTTGCCCAGGGCCGCACAGCCCGAGCGCCGACAGATTCGCCAGCAACATCGAGAGGCCGCGATCGGTGACACCGACGCACTTCGGCGTGCCGATGCTCCCGGACGTGTAGATGGCGTACGCGAGTCCGTCGGCGGGACGGCCCGCCCACACGTCCGGCGCGTTCCCGTCGGCGGGCACGACCACCGCGCCGTCACGGGCGAGTCCCGCGGAACATACCGTCGCGAGGTTCCCGGTCAGGGCCGCCAGCCGTGCCTCCGGCTGGGCGGCGTCCAGCAACATCGGCGTCGCGCCCGCGCGCAGCACGCCGAGCACCGCGACGGGAAAGTCGCGCGACCGCGTGCACAGGACGGCGACCTGTTGCCCCGCGACGCTTCCGAGCCGTGCCGCCAGTACACGGCTCAGCGCGTCCAGCTCCCCGAACGTCACCGAACCGGCCCGGTCCATCACCGCCACCGCGTCGAAGTGGTTCGCCAAGACGGCACGCCAGCACGTTTCGAGCGAGTCGGGTACGGCGACGGGATCCGGGTCGTGCAGCACACTCACCGGCCCCGTCGCCGGGAGTGCGGCGGGCCGGGCGCCAGGGTCGTCGGTCGCGGCCTCGATCAAGGCCACCAGGTCGTCGAGCACGGCCGTCACGTCTGCCCGGTCGAGCTGGTCCTTGGCGTAGGACACTTCGAACCGCAGGCCGCCGGCCGTGCGGCGGTAGTCGAACGCCAGGTGATAGCGCGCCACGTCCAGGCGCAGCTCCCGTGTCTCGACGCGGAGCCCGGCCAGCTCCAGCCGCGGTGTGTCCTCTTCGGTCAAGGTCACGTCCAGCAACGGGTTCAGCCCGCCCGGCCGCACGCCCGACTCGGTGAGCACCCTGTCCAGTGGTAGGTGGGAGTGCTCCAACGCACCCGTCACGACCTCGCCTGCCGACGCGCACAGGTCCTCGAAGGTCCCGGCCTCGTTCACCCGGAACCGCACGGGCAGAAGGTTCACGAAGAACCCGATCAGGTTCTCCTCCCCCGCCGCACGCCCGGCGAAGGGCACGCCGAGCACCACGTCCGCCGTGCCGGTCCGTCGGGTCAGTGCGATGGCGAGCAGGCCGAACAGCGCCGAGTACAGGCTGGCACCCGCCGACGCGGCGAGCCGTTCCAACCCTGCGACGCGGTCCGCCGGCACGTCCCGGTCCGCCCATCGCCCGGAGAACGAGCGCCGCTCCACCGGTCGAGCGGTGGGCAGCCGCACGGCCTCCGGCGCGTCGGCGACCACTTCCCGCCAGTACTCGACCGCGGCCGGCTCAGGTGTCCTGTCGTCGAAACGGCGGCGCGCGTAGGGCAAACCGATCGGGGCCGGTTCGTCGCCGCGGTAGAACGCGGCGACCTCGTCCATCAGGATGCGCATCGATACGCCGTCGGTGGCGATGTGGTGCACGTTGAGCAGCACCACGCACTCGGCCGGGCCGATTTCGTAGACCCGCACCCGGATCGGCCAGTCCGAAGCCAGGTCGAACGGTGTGCCCACCTCGTCGGCGATCCATTCGCCGGCCTCGGCCGCGTCCCGGACGGTGCGGCGTACGCAGAATGCGGACCCTGGCGCGTGGACCCGTTGCACCAGCACATCGCCGTCCAGCGCGAACGTGGTCCGCAGCGGGGTATGCCGGGCCACGACGGCGGCGAACGCGTCCGTGAGCCGATCCGTCCGGCAGGGGCCATGGACGTCGAACCGGTAGGGGAAGGAGAATTCGACACCCCGCGGTCCCTGCTGGTGCACGAGCCAGAGTCGTTGCTGCGCCGGGGAGGCGGGCGCGTCGCCGGTGAACGGTGCGGTCATCGGGGCGCTTTCGTCGTCGTGGTCTCCGCCAGCGCGAACCGCGCGGGGTCGAGGTCGGGCATGGTCTGCACGTAGTCCTCGAACGCCGCCGTGGCGGCCGAGTTCATCTCGCCCCGTCCCTCGGTGCGCATGATCTCCTGGGACAGACGCAGCGACTCGGTGAGCGAGTCCACGGACATCCCCTTGCCGAGCAGGTAGGGAATCGACCAGAAATCGAAGTCGTAAAGCGGCAGCCACGTGGACGCCTCGACGGACGCGAACAGGCTGTCGCAGTGGGCGGCGGCCTCTTCGGAGGTCATGGTGTCGTGCCGCCAGCGGTAGGCACTGCCCGCTATGCCGAACTCGTCGGCCTGCCGGTAGATCGGCGACCGCGGGTTGGCCCACCAGGTCTGGGCGCGCCAGAACGTGGGCCGTGTCTCCTCCAGGAAGTCCTTGGTGCGCTGCACGCTTTCCGCGGTCTCGCCGGGGAATCCGACGAGTACCGACGCGAACGTGGTGATGTCGCGAGCGTTCAGCTCCCGCAACCCCGCCCGGTACTGGTCGTCCTGAGCGAGCTTCTTCATGTTCTGCAGCACCGTCGGGTCCGCCGACTCGATGCCGAGGAACACCCCGGCGCATCCACTCGCCGCGGCCAGGTCGAATGTCCTCGGGTCGCGCGCGGACGAGCAGCGCAGATAGGAGTACCAGGACAGGCCGAGGTCCTCCTCGATCATCATTTCGCACAGCGCGAGGAACCGCTTCGGTGGCACGTTGAACGTGTCGTCCACGAACACCACGTTGCGGACGCCTTGCTCGGCAAGCTGCCGCAGCTCGCGCCGCACGGTGTCGACACCGGCCAGGGTGAGGGCGCCTGCTCGTGACGGGTAGTCGCAGAACGTGCACTTGAACGCGCAACTGCGGGCGGTGCGGAGCTGTGCCGTGGCGCCGAGGCCGACGTCGCGGAACAGCGACCAGTCGATGGAGCAGGCGTCCAGGTCGTTGCTCTCCGGGCGCAGTGAAGTGGCTCGCCAGTCGCCCCGCGCACCGCGCCGGACCAGCAGGTTCGGCACGCCGTCGAGGTCCTCTCCGGCGCGGGTGGCGTGGCAGATCTCGGCCAGCGTGTGCTCGCCCTGCGACTCCCACACGTACGCGTCGGCGTCCATGAGGTCCAGCAGGTCGCTCATGTCGTCGTCCACGAGGTTGAGCTGCACGTGCTCCTGCGCCAGGTTGTCCACCAACGGGCCGCCGACGACGATCCGGCTCGTCGGGCTCAGCGCGCGCACCAGCTCCACGATCGGCAGGACGGGCGAGACGCTGACGTAGAACGTGGTGGTGATGGCGACGACCTTCGGCCGTTCGGCCAGTGCCGCGCGCAGCTCGTCGTGCTGGCCCGTCACGGAAAACACCGCCGACGCGGCCAGCCCGCGCCGCCGGAGGTAGCTCGTCAGGTACAGACAGGCGAGGTTCAGCACCTCCGACGGGTGGTAGCGGTCCGCGCGGCCGCTGGACCGCGCCCGCAGCGCACTGAAAGCCTGTAGCCACGGCTGGTCGTGGCCGTCGACTCGCAGCCGTTCCCGTGAGTAGATCTGCCGTTCGGGAGAGCCGGGCCCAGCGCGTTCACACACCGAGGCGTATTCGCCGAAGTCGCCCTCGTTGTAGCCGACGACGAGACAGTCCAGGGTGCTCATCCGACCTCCGCCCCGGGGCCGTCGGTCCGCAGATCCGCCAACGCCAGCGGGTCGCCCATCGCCACGACGACGTCCCGCCTGCCGGTGAACGCGTCACGACCGTGGGACGACAGCAGGTTGTCCACCAGCAGCAGATCGCCGCGCCGCCACGGGAGCCGCCGGGTCGCCTCGTCGTAGGCGCGGTTCATCGCGGCCACGTCGTCCTCGGGTAACGCCGTCCCGTCGCCGTAAGCGGTGTTGAACGGCAGCCGGTCCACTCCGAACTCGCCTACCAGGATCTCCCGGATGTCGTCCTCCAGCGACCATTGGCTCCAGAACGCGGCGTGGTTGAACCAGACGCGCTCTCCGGTCACGGGGTGCTCGACGACGCCCGGCCGCACCTGCTCGGTGCGCAGCTCGTCGTCGACCCAGCGACAGCCGATGGCGTTGTCCGCGCAGTACGCCTCGACGTCGGCCGGATCGGTCGTGGAGAACGCGACCTGCCAGGACAGGCCGACCGTGTCGTGGTAAGTGCGGTGCAGCCGCCAGCCCAGCTCGCACATCCGCGCCACTGTCTTGTCCGGCAAGGTTTCCAGGACGCGGCGAACGTCGGCGACGGTCGTCGCGCCGCCCGTGTCGGCGGCGGTCAGACAGCCGAACAGCAGGCGTCCCGGAAAGGTGAGCGTGTAGCTGTTCTCGTTGTGCTGGCGGATCGGCTGGCTCGGCGGCAGATCCGTGGAGGAGTAGACGCCGGACCCGAAATCCGTGCGCGGCGTGGCCTTCTCCCGGTACTCGGCGCGGCGCAGGAAAGCCGCGTCACGGACCGCGGCGAACTCCGCCCGGTCGCGGAGCCCGGCGCCCGCGAAGTACAGCGCGCCGTGCTCGGCGAGCGCCGCGTCCACGGCGTCGTGATGTTCCCGGAACCAGTCCGGCGCGTCCGCGCCGTCGAGGTCCACGGTCGGTGGCGCCGTACCGTCGGTGCGCACCCGTAATCGTTCGACCATGATCGGTCAGCCCCCTTGGTCCGCCGGCCGGAGCAGCGGCGCGACAGCGTGCGGATAGTCCAGGTAGTAGAAGTGGCCACCGGGCGCGGTCGTCGAGCCACGCCAGCGGAGGGTGAGCTGTCGCCACGCGGGCAGGCCGTCCGCCGGGACGACCTCGTCGTCCCGGCCGCCGACCGCGGTCAGTGGTACGTCGACCGGCGCGACGTCACCGTGCTCGTAGCGATGGGCGAGCGCGAAGTCGCCACGGATCGCGGGAAGCGCCAGCTCCAGCAGTTCGGGATTGGCCAGCACCTCCGGCGGCATGCCGTCACGACGGGCGAGCAGTGCCGTGAACGCCGCGTCGTCCAGCAGGTGCTCGGCGTCCGCGAGCGGTCCTGAGCCCGGCGCGCGGGCGGCGGACACCACGAGCTTGACCGGCGCGCGGCCCATGTCGTGCAGGCGGCGAGCGGTTTCCAGCGCCACGTAGGCGCCGAAGCTGTGTCCGAAGAGGACAGTCGGGCCGCCGAGCGCGGCGATCGCCGCGGCCGCGGCATCCGCGTAGTCCTCCAATGCCTCGCCTGGCGCTTCCCGGAACCGCGGGCCGCGCGCCGGGTACTGCACCGCCCAGAAGTCCCAGCCGTCCGGGACGGCCCCGTCCAGCGCGGCGGCGGCCGTGGCGCTTCCACCGGCGTACGGGAAGTACACGACCGAGCCGAGGCCCGCGGCCCGATCCCTCACCACGCGGCGCAGCCATCGCGTGGAGCGGTCGGTCGCGCCCGTCATCGGGCCTCGCGCAGGCTCAGCGGCGTCATGTCGGTCCAGGTGCGGTCGACGAACGCCACGCACTCCTCCTCCGAACCGCTGAACCCCGCCTCGCGCCAGCCGCCCGGCAGCGGCAGTTCCGCCGGGAACAGGCCGTGCTGCTCCTCGTGGTTGACCAGCACCCGGTACGTCCTCATCCCACCGCTCCCCTCGTCGCGATCGCCGCGGCGATCGCGTCCTGCGTCCGCAGCTTGAACACCTGCCGCACGCTCAACCCCAGCCGCGCGGCGAGCCGGATCGCACCCAGCGACCCACCGCCGGACTCGAAGAAGTCCTTGCCGAGATCGCCCTCGGCGACACCCAGGACCTCCGACCACGCGCGCCTGACCGTCGCCAACGCCTCCGCGCCGCCTTCAGCCGGCTCGTCGCGCGGTTGCTCGTGGCCAAGGAACGTCTTCACCCGCCGCAGCAGGCCGTCCGCTACCTCCGACGGCACCACGGCCGCGTTGCGGCACGCCCGGAGCCGGTAGCCACCGGCCGCGCGCACGAGATAGACCGCGAGATCCCGTTGGCAGTAACGGCTTTTCACGTCCAACCGCCGGCACGTCAGGCCAGCCAGCACCGGGCCTTCGCCCATGGCGGTGTTCGACGTGAACGTGACGGCGACATCACCGAAGCCCGCGGGCGAGGCCTCCTCGAACGGCACGGCGTGGTGCTCCAGTACGCGGCTCAGTGCTTTACCGACCGCCGTGACCGCCTCGTCGCGCGACCACTCCGGATCACTCGCCACCCGCACGGGCAACGTGTTGACGAAGGGGCCCACCACCTCGTCGTAGCCCTCTGGCCGGATGGACACGGTCGTACCCACCACGGTGTCGGACGTGCCGAACTCGGCGGCGACCGCCTGGTGCACGGCCGTGAGGAGGAACGCGAACGGCGACCGGCGCGGCCCGGACTCCAGGAGCGCCTCGTACTCGGCGGTGCAGTCGACGTCCGACCACCCCGCCGGGTAGGTCTTGTCCACTTCGGACCCTTCGACGCCGGGCGGTGCGCCGGCCAGCTCGTCCCGCCAGAACGCGGCGGCCCGCTCCCGGTCGCCGGGCGGTGCGACGACGGGAAGATCGACGAACTGGGGCGGCAGCGGCGAGGCGTAAGGCAGACCGGCGGACAACGCGGCGTACGCGCCGGACAGGTCGGCCTCGATGACGGCCATGGACGCGGCGTCGTTCACCGCGTGGTGGATCTGCAGGACGAGCACGTGCTCCTCGGCCGACCGAAGGACCAGTTCCGCCCGTATCACCGGCCCGCGGGCCAGGTCCAGGCGCTCCGGCGGCCGGTCGGCCACGACCTCGGCCCAGGGCCGGTGCGCGGTGCTGCGGCTCATGTCCGTCACGGTCAGGTCCAGCGGCGCGTCCCCGACCACCTGCCAGAGCTCGTCCCCGCGCAGCTCGAACCGGGTACGGAGCACCGAGTGCCGCGCCACCACCGTTTCGACCGCGGCCACCAGCGCGTCCCGGTCCACCGGGCCGGCGAGGTGGTAGGCGTGCGTCACGGTGTAGCCGTTGCGGTGCGGCGACAGGGAATCCGCCAGCCACAGGCCGCGCTGCGCCGCCGTCGCCGGGGCCTCCCGCACCGCGGGTTCGGGGGCACGGGTGCGGCTGGCGTAGTCGCGCATGGCGCGGAAGCCGTTCACGGTGTCGTCCCTTCGCTGACGCGGCCTTCGACCTCGGTGCGGAAGTCCGCCAGCACCGGGACCCGGAACATCGTCACGAGCGGTACGTGAACACCGAAGTGGTCACCGATCCGAGCGCACATCCGGGCCGCCACCAGCGAATCCCCGCCCAGCTCGAAGAAGTCGGCCTCGTCGGGGACGTTCGGCAGGCCCAGTGCCTCGCACCAGAAGCGGGCGATCACGTCCGGCGGACCGGCCCCGGCGGGCGTGGTGGACACGGCGGGTGTGGCCTCGGCGAGAGCCGTCAGCGCGCGGCGATCGGCCTTGCCGTTGATCGAGACGGGCAAGCGGTCCACGTGGGTCAGCGTCGCGGGCAGCGCCGCCGACGGCAGCCGGGTGCGGAGGTGCTCGCGCAGGTCGCCGGAGGGTGTGGGGGTGCCGGTGTAGAAGACGTGCAAGGCGCGTTCGGCCGTCATGACGCAGACCGCGGTCCCGACGGCCACGTGGGTCTCGACGGCCGACTCGACCTCGCCGAGCTCGATCCGGACGCCGCGGATCTTCACCTGGTTGTCCCGCCTGCCCCGGTACATGACCACACCGTCGGGCTCGAGCCAGGCGTAGTCGCCCGTCGCGTACATCCGCCCGCCGGGCTTGCCGAACGGGTCGGGCACGAACGCGCGGGCGGTCGCACCGGGGGCTCCGGCGTAGCCGTTGGCTTCGCGCCCACCGCCGATGTAGAGCTGTCCGATCCCGCCGGGGCGTACTGGGCGCAGCCACTCGTCCAGCAGGTACAGCGTGGCGTTCGGCAGGACGGTGCCGATATGCGGCCGGTCGTCGAGGAGCAGGCCCGCGGTGGCCGTGACCCCGCCCTCGGTGGGGCCGTAGACGTTCATGATCGGACACGGCGCGGCCGGCGGGCGCCCGGTCATCGCCTCCGCCCCGGTCTGCAGCAGCCGGTACGTCGGGTGCGTCGCCGGGGCCGCGGTGACGGCTCGCATCAGCAACGATGTCGTGAGCAGTGTGACCGTGACGCCTTCCTCCGCCGCCCACGCCCACACCCGCACCGGATCCGTCTTCACTTCGTCCGGCATCAGGGCGAGCCGCCCGCCGACGGCGAGCACCGGCAACCATTCCCACAGCGACGCGTCGAAGCTCGCCGAGCAGTGCCCGGACACCACGTCTCGCTCGGTCAGCCCACCCGCGGCCACGCCGTCGGCGATGGTCCCGGCCAGTGTCGCGTGGTGTACCTCGACCGCCTTGGGCCTGCCCGTGGAGCCGGAGGTGTGGATGACATACGCCGCGCCGGCCGGCTCGTGCCTACGTGGCGGGCCGACGTCGACCGGCGGGGCCTGGCCCAGTTCCAACACCGGCGCGTCGGCAAGGGCGCGGTAGGCGGGCTCCGTGATGACCAACGCGTGCGGAGTGTTCGCGAGCGCGGCTCTCGTGCGGCCCACGCTCGTCGGGTCGCACGGCATGTACACCGCGCCGCACGCCATGATCCCCACCGCCGCCGCGATCTGCCACGGCCCGCGCCCCAGTACCACGGCCACTCGGTCGCGGGGCCGCACGGCGCGGGCGGCCAGCTGGTCCGCCAGCCAGGTGCACGCGTCGGCGAGCTGCCGGTAGGTCCACACCACGCCGTCGCAGGACAACGCGGGCGCGTCACCGCGTTCGGCGAACAGCTCCGGGAATTCCGCGATGGCGCGAGGCGCGGCGGGTGGCATGAACCGCGGCACGACGGCGCCCGACGCGACGGTGAAGCTCAGCAGCGGCTCATCGGGCTGCCGGAGACATCGGGCCGCCGCGTCCTGAAGATCGTCGCGGAACGCGGCCAGCGAGCGGGCGGTCCAGCGCGTCGCGTCGCCGAGCAGCGTGCAGGCGGCGGGCCCGGCGGCGTCGGACTCGATCTGGAGCACGAGTTCGAAATGAGCGCGGGTGCCGACGACGTCGTGCACGCGGTGAGCGGTCACGTCGTGCCAGAGTGCGGACGGTGCACCGATGTGGGCGGGCGCCACCGCGAACCGGACCTCCGCCCCGGCCTGGCCGGTGATCAGGTCGAACTGCACGGGGTGGTCCATGGCATCGAAGAACCGGTCGGAGAGTCGGTCGACGAGGTCGGCGAATCCGTGCTCGTCGACCTCGCAGCCGATCGGCAGCACGTTGGCGAAGCAGCCCACGGTGTCCTCGGCCGATTCCGAGCGGCCCAGCACGGGCATCGCGATCAACGGTGATACGTGGCCGAACCAGCGGGACAGCACCAGCTCGTAGAGAGCGAGGACACCGACCAACGGGCTCGTCGCGGCACGATCGGCCACGGCGGCGAGCGCCACCCGTTCCGGCTCGCCCAGGTCGAAGGACGTGCGGCGCACACCCGCGCCGCGGTCGCGACCGGTGGTCGCGACCGGCTCGACGGCGGACAGCACCCGACGCCAGTACTCCAGGTCGGCCCGGTGCTGTTCGGTGGTCTCGGCGGCGGTGGCGGCCGCGAGCAGGTCGAGGTAGTCCCGGTCGGCCACCGCGCCGGGGCCGGGCGGGACCCGGCCAGCGGACCGCGCCGCGTAGGCCGCGCCGAGGTCGCGGGCTACGAGGTCGAGCGACCAGCCGTCCACGACAAGGTGATGGAACGTCCACACGAACACCCACTCATCCGGTTCGCGCAGGGGTGCGAGCGTGGCGGCCGACAGCGGGGCGTCCACCAGCGTCAACGGTTCCGCCAGCACGCGTTCGGCGAACTCCTCGACCGTCCCCGGCACGAGCGGGCGTCGCGACCAGGTGAAGGCGCCGTCGGCGTCGGCCAAGCAGGTCTGCTCGGGAAGGCCGGTTCCGTTGTCGGACAGGCGGGTGCGCAGCGCCGGGTGCCGCGTGACGACGTCCGCGCAAGCCAGGCGCAACAGCTCCGGCCGCACCGGACCGGTAAGGCGGAAGGCGAGCGCGGCGAGCAGCGTGGCGTCCTGATCCGCCATGCCCCGCCTGGCCAGATCGAGCCAGAGCCGGCGTTGCGGCGGGGACAGCGGGACCGGCGCGGCGGCGGGCCCAGCGGTCACGAACGCACCGCCGTGCGCAATTCATCAGAAAAGCTCAGCATGCAGATCCCCCGTGCGGTGCACCGTCCGATGAAATAGGCCGACGCGGTCCACCGCGGTCACCCTGACCCGGCGCCGAACACGATCGGCGAATACCTTTCGAGACCTACCCGCCGACCGGATGACTGTCAAGGTTTGAGGACCTTGATCTACCCGACCATACCAAAGGATCTCTGACAGTCCACATTGGACAATTGACGACAACGGATCGATCTGCTTCCCTGAAGTGGATCCAGCCGGTGGGGATACTCACCCGGCCGACGAAATTGGGGGGCGTTTCTCGCCGGCGCATTTTGGCGACCGCCAACGGGGTTTGACTTCGGGGGGAATACCTGTGGGCAAAGCGCGATCGCGTGAACACGCACCGAACCCGCTCCGCGTGGCGATCCTCGGCACCGGCCACCTCGGAACCGACCTCCTGCTGAAGGTTCTGGGTTCACCGGTCCTGGAGTGCGCGTTGTTCGCGGGGCGGCGGGCCGAGTCGCCCGGTATACGCATGGCCGCCGCGCGAGGCGTGCGCACGACCGCCGGCGCGATCGAGGCGGTGGTGGATGCGCTGGACGACGTGGATCTGGTGTTCGACGCGACGTCGGCCGCCGACGCGACGCGCCATTGGGCGGTCCTGCAGCCGTCGGGCACGCCGTTCGTGGACCTCACGCCCGCGAACCTCGGGAAATTCTGCGTTCCCGTGCTGAATCTCGCCGACTGCCTCGACGAGCAATACGTGAGCATGGTGACCTGTGGTGGGCAGGCCGCCGTACCGATGGCCCGGTGCTTCGGCGAGGCCACCGACGGCCTTGGCTACGTGGAAATCGTCTCCGCCAGCGCCGCCGCCAGCGTCGGCCCCGCCACCAGAGCCAACATCGACGAGTACGTGGTCACCACCGAGACCGCGACACACGAGTTCTGCGACACCCGCGCCACCAAGACGATGCTGGTGGTCAACCCCGCCGAGCCCGGGGTGGTGATGCGCAACTCGATCGCCGTGTCGGCGGAGGAAAAGGTGGACCTGACCGCGTTGACCGCGGCCGTCGCCGACGTGGAGAAGCAGATCAACGCCTACGTCCCCGGCTACCGTGTCGTCGTGCCGCCCGTGGCGACGAAGGACCGGGTGATGCTGACCGTCGAAGTGGAAGGCCGGGGCGACTGGCTGCCGCCGTACGCGGGCAACCTGGACATCATCTCCTGCGCGGCGATCGCGCTGGCCGAGGCACGGGCATGGGAGCGGGCATGACCGACGTGACGGTGTGCGACTCGACCCTGCGCGACGGCAACCACGCGGTGGCCCACCGACTCGGGGTGGACGACATCCGCACCTATGCGCGCGCCGCCGCCCTGGCGGGCGTGGATGTCGTGGAAGTAGGGCACGGCAACGGACTCGGCGCTTCGTCCATCCAAGTCGGACTGGCCGCCGTGGACGATCTGACCATGCTGCGGACCGCGAAGGCGGAACTGCGCGACACCCGCCTCGGCGTGCTGTCGATGCCCGGTTTCTGTTGCGTGGAAAGGGATCTGAAGCCCGCACTGGACTGCGGCGTGGATGAGGTGCGGGTCGGGGCGCACTGCACCGAGGCCGACGTGACACGGCAGCAGATCACGATGCTGAACGACCTGGGCGTGGTCGCCAAGGGCATCCTGCTGATGAGCCACATGATCGGCGCCGCCGAACTGCTCGAGCAGGCAAGGCGCATGCAGGACTACGGCGCGCGAGGCGTGATCCTCATGGACTCCGCGGGTGCCTACACCCAGTCGGACGTCGAGGAGAAGGTCGGCACACTCGTCGAGCACCTCGACATCGCCGTCGGTTTCCACGCGCACAACAACCTCGGGCTCGCCGTCGCCAACACGGTCACGGCCGTCGCGGCGGGCGCGACGATCGTGG
Source organism: Amycolatopsis sp. cmx-4-54 (assembly GCF_046548895.1). Lineage (NCBI taxonomy): Bacteria > Bacillati > Actinomycetota > Actinomycetes > Pseudonocardiales > Pseudonocardiaceae > Amycolatopsis > Amycolatopsis sp. cmx-4-54. The sequence goes on along the minus strand of NZ_JAEBEJ010000015.1, from coordinate 1,924 downwards.
ACGTCACTTCCCGCGGCTTCGGCGCGGGCGCGGGCAACGCACCCCTGGAACTGGTCGCGGCGAACCTGCACAAGACCGGAGTGCCGACACGGCTGCGGCTCTTCGAAGCGCTGGACGCGGCGGACCTGGCACATACGGCGTTCGTGCGGCGCGTTCCCACCAACGACGGGATCACGATCACCAGCGGAATCGCCGGAGTGTTCTCCGGCTTCGCCGGGCCCGTGCGGCGCGCCGGCGAGCAGTTCGGCGTGGATCCACGGGAGATCCTGGTGGAACTGGGACAGCGCAAGGTCATCGCCGGCCAGGAGGACACGATCGTCGAGGTGGCGCTGGAACTGGCGCGACGGGTTGCGTGAATGTCCATCCACAGTCGACTGGCGCACGAGCTGCGAACCGCTGCCCTGCAACGGACTCCCGTCGTACCGATCACGACCCGCCACCCATCGCTGACACTGGACGACGCCTACGCCATCCAACGCGAACTACGCCGGAAAGACCTCGCCGAAGGCGCGACCATCGTCGGCTACAAGATCGGCGCGACGAGTGACGCGATCCGCCGTATGTTCGGAGTGGACCATCCGGATTTCGGGTATCTCACCGACCGCATGGTGCTGCCTGACGGGGCGTGTGTCCCCGCTGACCTGATCGCTCCGCTCGTGGAAGGCGAGATCGCCTTCCGCCTCGACGCACCACTACGCGGGCCGGACACCACGGCCGCCGATGTGCTCGCCGCCACCGGCACGGTGATCCCGGTGCTGGAGATCCTGGACAGCCGGATCACCGACTGGGCGATCAAGCTGGTGGACACGGTCGCCGACAACGCTTCGTCCGCGGCAGTCGTGCTGGGCACGCCCGTCTCACCGAAAGGCGTGGATCTGGCGGACGAGGAGATGGTGCTTACCGTGGACGGGCAAACGCACGCCGCACAGGGATCGGCCGTGCTCGGACACCCGGCCGAAGCAGTGGCGTGGTTAGTGCGTGTTCTCGCGACGTACGGCGAGGGCATCGAAGCAGGCCACATCGTACTCGCCGGGTCATGGACAGAAGCCGTCAGAATCACGCCGGGCAGCGTCGCCACGGCCTCCTTCAGAACGCTCGGCAGCGTCGGGCTGACCGTTCCGGCCCAAGGACAGGGACTTGACGCCGGTAAGCCGAACTGAGGTCGTTCACACCTGAGAGGCCCGTTCGCCCGACACCTGTGATGGCAGCGAACCATCCAGCCCCGCCCGTGGTGACAGTGCCGACCGTTCCTGGCCAGGCATCGCCGGACTCGTGACAGGGATCCTCTATCCGGCTAGGTGGCCGCAGACCAGGTGTGCGGCATCGTCGCCGAAGCGGCGGCCGCGGGACGAACCCGCCTGGACCTACCGGCTCGCCTCGGACGGCACCCTCACGATCACCACCCCCACCGGGCAGAGCTACGACAGCACACCACCGCCACTCCACCTACCCCGCCCAAGGACACCGCTCGCCGACGAACCGCCACCGTTCTGCTGCGTTGCCGGGAAGTGGCGACAGGCGGCTAGGCCTCGCCGTCAGAGACGCGTTGCCGGGAAGTGGCGACAGGCGGCTAGGCCTCGCCGCCAGAGACGCGTTGCCGGGAAGTGGCGACAGGCGGCTAGGCCTCGCCGTCAAAGTCGCGCTGCCAGGAAGTGGCGACAGGCGGTCAGGCCTCGCCGCCAGAGACGCGCTGCCAGGAAGTGGCGACAGGCGGCTAGGCCTCACCGTCAAAGCCGCGTCGCCGAAACGCGGCGACAAGCGGCTAGATCTCACCGTCAAAGCCACGTCGCCGAAACCCGGCGACAAGCGGCTAGATCTCACCGTCAAAGCCACGTCGCCGAAACCCGGCGACAAGCGGCTAGATCTCACCGTCAAAGCCACGTCGCCGAAACCCGGCGACAAGCGGCTAGATCTCACCGTCAAA
>NZ_JAEBEJ010000014.1:0-233773 GCF_046548895.1 Amycolatopsis sp. cmx-4-54 | reverse complement strand
GTGTTGCGAAAGCCACTTTCGCAACGTTGAAGGTTGTGAAAGTGGCTTTCGCAACACGACCGCGGAGCCTCGCGAGCAGGCCACCGCGAGCCGATTCCTCAGACGAGGAACCGCAACAAAGCCGTGACGATGACCCCGCAGAGGATCGCGGCGAGCACCGGCACGCGCAGCGCGTAGGTCACCGCGATCGCGGCAAGGCCGGCGCAGAGCGTCCAGTCGAGCCCGGACCAGGCCGGACCGGCCACGTCCGTGAGCACGAGGCCGGCCAGCAACGCGGGCGCGAGCAACGCGATCACACCCGCGAGCCGCGGCGGCAGCGTCCGGTCGCCGAGCAGGACCGGGCCCGCCGCCTTGAACCCGATGCTGACCAGCGCGACGAGGACGATGGCGAGCCAGAGCGTCATCGCCGCACCCCCAGTCCGACCAGCGCGGCGGCGGAGGCGCCGATCAGCGCGAGCCCGACCGGGACGAACAGCACCAGGATCCCCGCCAGGCACGCGGCGAGGGCCGCGGTCAGGACCGCCTGGCGCGAGCGGCGCAGTTCGTCGATGAGCAGGACCAGGAAGAAGCCCGGGAACACGACGTCGAGCCCGAACCGCGCGACGACGTCCGGTGGCGGCGCGGCCAGGACGCCCAGCACCGTCCCCAGTACCCATGCGGGCATCTGGACGAGCGTGCAGCCGATGAGCTTTTCGCGGTCGAAGCGCCCTTCGCCGAGGTGGGCGGCCACCCAGGAACCGTCGACGACGGCCTGCCCTTCCCACGCGCGCCGCAGCCGCCCGCCGCGCAGGTCCGAGGCGACGGCGGCGCCCATCGGCAGGAACCGGGCGTTGATCAGGGCCGCGGCGCCCACCGCGACGGCGAGGTTGCCGCCGCCCGCGAGCGCGGTGGCCATCGCGAACTGGGCCGAGCCGGAGAACACGAGGACCGACGCGACGATCGGGGCGGCGACCCCCCAGCCCAGCGTCTGGCTGTACGCGCCGAAGGTGATACCGAGGACGAAGGTCGCGACACCCAGCCCGAGCCCGACACGGGCGCCGGCCAGGTAGTTCCGCCGGCGCGTCGATATCTCCGTCATAGCCCGACCCTAACAAGCTAAACTGAGTTTGACCATTAGGAGAAGTGATGGACCGCCACTGGGACGGGTACGACAGCATCGGCGGAAGCGTCCCGTTGGACCTGGTCAACACCGTTTCGTGGCGGCGCGATCCGGCCCGGCGGGAAGACCGGCTTTCCAGTCCGGAACGGCTGTCCGAGTGGGTCGTCCTGGTCGGCGCGGGCACTGCGCGGCTGGAGGTCTCGGAGACCGTCCTGGAGGCGGTGAAGTCCTTCCGCGAGACGCTCTACCGCGTCCTCGTCTCGACGCCGCCGGACCCCACCCCGCTGCGGAAGACGCTGATCGAGGCCTACCGGCACGCCTCGCTCCCGCCGTCCTTGCCGCTGAGGTGGGTGGTGCCGCTGGAGGACGGCGGCGCGCTGCCGCACTTCCTCGCGCTGGCGGCCGAGGACCTGCTCCGGACGGGCGATCTGGAGCGGATCCGGGAATGCGAAGGGCCAGGCTGCGGCTGGGTCTTCACCGACCACACGCGCAACCGGTCGCGGCGCTGGTGCAGCTCGTCGGACTGCGGGAACCGGGCGCGGGCGAAGCGGCACTACGCCAAGACCCGCGTTTAGTCCTCTGAATGCGGTCCTGGCGCGGGCAACTACCGCATTCAGAGGACGAAATGCGGCGAGTTCCGCCACATTCCACGGCACCCGACTGGGTCACGGGGACGTGCTTCCCGGAGGATGTGCTCATGGACACGTCCGCCTACGACGCCGATCTGCCCGCCCACGTCGAGCGGGCGCTGGCCGGGTTCCTCGAGCGTGCCGGTGCCGAGATCCGCCGCACCGAACCGGTCGTCGGCGTCGGGATCGACGCGCTGGCCGGGTTCGTCCTGGGCGGCGGCAAACGCCTGCGCCCGACGTTCGCCTGGTGGGGCTGGCGCGGTGCGGGCGGCGATCCGGCGGGGCCGGACGTCGAAGGCGTGCTGCAGGCGGTGGCGAGCCTGGAGCTGATCCAGGCGTGCGCGCTGATCCACGACGACCTCATCGACTCCTCCGATTCGCGCCGCGGTTCCCCGACGGTGCACATCGCGGGCGCCAAACTGCACGCCGACAGCGGCTGGCTCGGCTCGCCGAGCACGTTCGGGCTCGCGACCGCCGTCCTGGTCGGCGACCTCGCGCTGGCCTGGGCCGACGACATGTTCGGCGAGGCCCCGCTCCCGCCCGCGGCCCTCGCGGCGGCGCGCCCGGCGTGGCGCGCGATGCGCACCGAGGTACTCGCCGGCCAGTACCTCGACGTCCGCACCCAGGCCACCGGTGACGCCTCCCCCGAGGCGGCGCTGCACATCTGCAAGCTCAAGACGGCCGCGTACACCGTCCAGCGGCCCTTGCACCTCGGTGCCGCGCTGGGTGGCGCCGACGACGCCCTGATCGCGACGCTGCGCGAGTTCGGCGACGAGGTCGGCGTGGCGTTCCAGCTGCGGGACGACCTGCTCGGGGTGTTCGGCGACCCGTCGGTCACCGGCAAGCCCGCGGGCGACGACCTGCGCGAGGGGAAGCGGACGCTGCTGGTCGCGCTCGGTCTCCAGCGGGCGGCCGAGCAGGGCAAGGACGCGGCGGCGAAGGTCATCTCCGACGCCATCGGCGACGCTCACCTGTCCGAAGACGCCGTCGAAACCGTCCGCGAGGCGTTGCAGGACGTCGGCGCCGTCGACGCGGTGGAACGCCGCATCGACGAGCTCACCGAGTCCGCGATGGCGGCGCTGGACCGCGCCCACCTGGCCGAACCCGCTCCCGCCGCGCTGACCGGGCTGGTCGTCAAGGCGACCCAGCGGACGTACTGATGCGCACCGTCACCGGTCCGAGTGACCACGTGGTGGTGATCGGTGGCGGGCTCGCCGGGCTGTCGGCGACGCTGCACCTGCTCGGCGCCGGCCGCCGGGTGACCCTGCTGGAGCAGGACAAAAGTCCGGGAGGCCGGGCCGGTCAGGCGGATTTCGGCGGCAACACCGTCGACACCGGTGCCAGCGTGCTGACCATGCCGGAACTGCTCGACGAGGCCTTTTCCGCGGTCGGCGAATCCCTGGCGGACAACCTCACGCTGACCCGGCTCGACCCGGCCTACCGCGCGCGGTTCTCCGACGGCAGCACGATCGCCGTGCACACCGAGGCGGCGGCGATGGAAGCCGAGATCCGCGCGGCCGCGGGCCCGGCCGAGGCCGACGGCTACCGCAGGCTCCGCCGCTGGCTCACCGAGCTGTACGCGGTCCAAAAGGACCACTTCATCGGCGCGAACTTCGACTCCCCGCTCGATCTCGTCCGCCCGGAACTGGCGAAATTGGCCGCGCTGGGCGGTTTCGGCCGTCTCGGCCCGAAGATCGGCCGGTTCCTGAGCGACGACCGGGTGCGCCGCCTGTTCTCCTTCCAGTCGCTCTACGCGGGACTCGATCCGGCGCGCGCGATCGGCGCGTACGGCGTCATCTCCTACATGGACACCGTCGGCGGGGTCTACTACCCGTCGGGCGGGATGGGCGAGATCGCGCGAGCCATGGCGAACGCGGCCGAACGCGCCGGCGCGGAACTGCGCTTCGGCACCGAAGCCGCTTGGCTGGAAAGGGTTTCCTCGCGGGTGCGCGCGGTTCGGACCCGTACGGGTGAGCGTATCCCTTGCGACACCGTGGTTCTGGCGACCGAACTCGGCACCGCGTACCGGCTGCTCGGCGCCCGCCCCCGGCGGCCGCTGCCGCTGCGGTACTCGCCGTCGGCCGTCGTCCTGCACGGGCACGCGCCGGAATCCTGGCCGGATCTGGGCCATCACACCATCTTCTTCGGCCACGCCTGGGAGAAGACGTTCTCGGAGATCATCCGCGAGGGCAAGCTGATGAGCGACCCGTCGCTGCTGGTGACCCGGCCGACCGCGACCGAACCGGGCCTCTCCCCCGGTGGCGGCCAGGTGATATCGGTGCTGGCCCCGGCGCCGAATCTGCGCCGCGGCAAGATCGACTGGCGCCGGGTCGGGCCCGCCTATCGCGCGGAACTGGTGCGCACACTGGAAGAGCGCGGACTCACCGGGTTCGCGGACGGCTTCTCCGTCGACGAGACGATCACCCCGCAAGGCTGGGCGGAGCGCGGGCTCACCGCGGGCACGCCGTTCTCCCTCGCGCACACCTTCGCCCAGACCGGCCCGTTCCGGCCGGGGAATCTCCTGCGAGCGGCGGAAAACGTCGTACTGGCGGGCTGCGGGACCACCCCGGGCGTCGGCATCCCGCCGGTGGTGATCTCCGGCAGGCTCGCGGCGGGAAGGGTCACCGGCCGATGAACGAACTCGACGCCGCCGGGATCACCGAGCCGTCGTTGCGGGCCGCGTACACCGAATGCCGCCGCATCAACGCGCACTACGGCCGCACGTTCTTCCTCGCGACCCGGCTGCTGCCGGCCCACGCGTCCGTTCGCGCACGCGCTGTACGGCTTCGCGCGGATGGCGGACGAAGTGGTCGACAATCCCGCGCCCGGCACCGATCCCGCTGCCGCGCTGGACGAGGTCGCCGTCATGGTCGCGCGGGTCTTCGACGGCGGCACGCCCGCCGATCCGGTGCTGACCGCGCTCGCCGACACCGTGCGGCGTCACAGCCTGGACCGCGAACTGTTCGACGCGTTCCTGCGGTCCATGACGATGGACCTCAAGATCACCGAGTACGCGACGTACGCCGATCTCCGGGAGTACGTCCACGGTTCGGCCGAGGTGATCGGCCTGCAGATGCTGCCCGTCTTCGGCACCGTCGTCCCGGTCGCCGAAGCCGTGCCGGGCGCCGCCGCGCTGGGTGAGGCGTTCCAGCTGACCAACTTCCTGCGCGATGTCGGCGAGGACCTCGATCGGGGGAGGCTGTATCTGCCGACGGAGGAGCTGGCCGCGTTCGGCGTCGACCGCGAACTGCTCGAATGGTCCCGTGCCCGCGGGCTGCCCGACCGGCGGGTGCGGCGCGCGCTCGCCGTCGCGGTGGCGCGCAACCGGGCGGTCTACCGCCGCGCCGAAGCGGGCATTCCGTTGCTGCGCGAGGAATCCCGCGACTGCGTGCGGACCGCGCTCGTGCTCTACGAAGGCATCCTGGACGAAATCGAGGCCCTGGGTTACGACGTGCTGAACACCCGCGCGGTCGTCCCGCGCCGTCGCCGGCTGGGAGTCGCGCTGCCGAGGATGCTGGCGAGCGCGTGGAGCAACTCCAGGCTTAGGCTGCGAACATGACCACTGCTGCGAACAGGAAGATCAGGATCGGTGTCCAGCTGCAGCCGCAGCACGCCGAATACAAGGCCATCCGCCGGGCGGCTTCGGAGGCCGAAGACCTCGGCGTGGACATCGTCTTCAACTGGGACCATTTCTACCCGCTCTACGGTGAGCCCGAGGGCCTGCACTACGAGTGCTGGACCATGCTGGGTGCCTGGGCGGAGTCCACGTCGCGGGTCGAGATCGGCGCGCTGGTGACGTGCAACAGCTACCGCAACCCCGAGCTGCTGGCCGACATGGCCCGCACCGTCGACAACATCTCCGACGGACGGCTCATCCTCGGCATCGGCTCCGGCTGGTTCGAGAAGGACTACGACGAGTACGGCTACGAGTTCGGCACCGCGGGCGGGCGGCTCGACAACCTCGCCGAGGCGCTCCCCCGGATCGAGAGCAGGCTGGGCAAGCTGAACCCGCAGCCGGTCCGCGACATCCCGGTGCTGATCGGTGGCGGCGGCGAGAAGAAGACCCTGCGCCTGGTCGCGAAGCACGCCGACATCTGGCACGGTTTCGGCGACCCGGAGGTCGTGGAGCGCAAGGTCAAGATCCTCGACCAGCACTGCGCCGACGTCGGCCGCGACCCGAAGGAGATCGAGCGTTCGGTCGCCGTCGAGGGCGAGCCCGAGGAGCTGGGCCCGAAGCTGCTCGAGCTGGGCGTCTCGCTGTTCACCGTGGCGACCGGCGGGCCGGACTACAACCTCGACAAGCTGCGGTCCTGGATCGCTTGGCGGGACAAGCAGGAGTCCTGACCCGCTTTGCGCCTCGTGAGCGGTCAGGCTCGGCCGCGGTCGAGCCAGGCTCCGGTCCGTGAAGGCCCCCTTCCTTGCGCCTAGATACAGGAAGGGGGCCTTCACGGACCGCGGAGCGAGCAGGGACGGCGGTGGGCGCCTCGTGAGTGGTAGGACGGACTTGCCGTGCCGGCCCACTCACGAGCGTTGTCGCCGGTGAGCGGCGACTCGCTCCCGGGTGGCGCACCGCGTCGAGCAGTACCGCCGCGGGCTCCCCCCGCCCAGGTGCGCGAACGGTTTCCCGCAGCCCGAAGCCGCACAAAGCCCACCTGGCGGCGCCTGACGGTCCGCCATCAACACCGCCAGCGCCAGCGCGGACGACGTCACCAGCCACGCACCCCACGGCCCGTCGTCGTCGGCGTCCACGTGAAGGTGCCAGCCGAACCCGTCGGCGTGCTCGGTCAGCCGCGGCGGATGCGCGTAACGAGCCAGCAGCCGGTTGAGCACCCCTGCCGCCTCCCCGGCATCCCGCGCCGCGAACACTTCCCGCAGTTCGGCGGCCGCCTCACGCAAGGACGCCACATCCGCGGGCGCCAGCTCGACCGAGGTTTCGCCGTGCGCTTCCAGCACCGCACGAACCGACGCGACCGAGGGTTCCGGCGCGAGCAGGACCCCCAGCAGATCCACCGCCCGCTGAGCCGCCGCCCGCGCCGAACGGCCCGGCAGGAAATCCCGCTGCGCTGAAGTCATATCCCACTGTAACGTCTCGCTCATGAGAGACCGTTACAGACTCGCCGTCTATCTGACCGGCGCGACGGTCGCCAGGACGGGTGACGAGTTGTCCGGCCCGGCGTTGCTGCTGCTCGGCCTGAGCGTCGACGGCTCGGCCGCCACCGGGTCCGCGCTGCTCGCGGGCTTGACGATCTCCGCGGCAGCGGGCGGGCCGCTGCTCGGGGCCCTGCTCGACCGCAGCCCCCGGCCGGGGCGGCTCCTGGCGTGGGCCCTGCTCGCGTACGCGGGCGGGCTCGGCGCGGTGCTCGCGCTGGTCGAACTCCCCGCGGCGATCGCCGTGGCCGTCGCGGCCGGGCTGCTCAATCCCGCCTTGGCGGGCGGGTGGACGGCGCAACTGCCGAATGTCCGCGGCACGACACCGCTGGCGAGGGCGAGCACGTTGGACGCGATGACGTTCACCGCCGCGAGCCTCGCCGGGCCGGGACTCGCCGGTCTCGTGGCCGCGTACGCCGGCGCCCCGGCCGCGGTGGCTGTCGCGATCACCCTGGTCGCCGCGGCCTTCCCCGCCGCATGGTCACTTCCGGTCGCCGAAGCGCAGCCCACGGGACCGATCCGCCGTCAACTCGCCGACGGATTCGCGGTCCTCTTCCGCAAGCGCGCCCTGCTGCGGGCCACCGCGACGTCCACGGTGTCCTTCGCCGGCATCGGGATCGCCATCGTCTGCTATCCGTTGCTCGGCGCCCAACGCCTCGGGAACGCCGGTTTCGGCGCGCTGCTGCTCACCGTGCTGGCCGCCGCGTCGCTGGTCGCGAACGCCGTGCTGGCCCGCAGGCCGCCGCCACCGGACCGGACGGTGCTCGCCAGCACCGTCCTGCTGGGCGCGAGCTTCCTGCTCGCGGCGTCAGCGCACGACGTGGTGACCCTGCTGGCCGCCGCGGTGCTCGCCGGACTCGCCGAAGGGCCGCAGCTCTCGGCGCTTTTCGCCATCCGGCATCGCGAAGCGCCCGCGCGAGTGCGGGCTCAGGTATTCACGACGGCCGCGAGTGTGAAGATCACCGGACTCGCGGCGGGTGCCGCGCTCGCGGGACCGCTGAGCGCACTCTCCGTAACCGCCGCGCTGGGCGCCGCGGCGGGCTGCCAGCTTCTCGCGGCCGCGACGTATGTGCTGGTCGGAGCTAGAACGCCATCGCCTGCGCGCGCCGCTTGACCTCGGTGCCGTGGCTGGTGCGGAGCGCGTTGACCGGGGTGGCCCCCGGCAGGGTCTCGTCCGCGGCGAAAAGCCAGCGCAACATCTCCGTCCGGCTGAAACCGGCGTCCGCGAGCACCGTGATGGTGCCCGCCAGGCCCTTGACCACGCCGTCCTTGACCAGGAACGCGGCCGGGACGTACAGCTCACCCTTGCGCCGGACGGCGATCAGGTGGCCGTCGCGCAACATCTGGCGGACCTTGTTGGCCGAGATGTTCAGCGCGGTCGCGACCTCCGGCACCGGGAGAACGGCCACATCTGCATCGAGAACGTCGTCGGAGACGGGAATACCACTCACAGGTGACACTGTGCCACATTCCGTCTCCCGCTCCATTGGTACGCATGGGTGACGACCCGGACCATGACGGAGAGTGCCCACCTGGTCGTATACCGCCGATTCGACGAAATGGCGGGAATCGTGATCCCCGGGGAGCCAGGTCCCGTACACCAGAACATGGGTACTTCCGTACGATCCATAGCCGTGACACGCACGGATCCCACTCTGGTGGGCACTCTGCTCGAGGGCCGCTACCGGGTGGACAAGCTGCTCGCACGCGGTGGGATGTCGTCGGTGTACCGCGGCGTCGACACCCGCCTGGACCGCCAGGTCGCCATCAAGATCATGGACCCGCGGTTCGCCGACGACAGGTCGTTCGTCGAGCGTTTCGAGCGGGAGGCCAGGTCGGCGGCCCGGCTGCACCATCCCCACGTGGTGGCGGTGCACGACCAGGGTTTCGACACCCCCGGCGGCGAGGAGTCCGGCCGCGCGTTCCTGGTCATGGAACTCGTCGACGGCGGGACCCTGCGTGAACTGCTCGCCGAACGCGGTCCACTGGACATCGCGCTCGCGCTGAGCATCACCGAACCGGTCCTCTCCGCGCTGGCCGCGGCGCACGCCGCCGGTCTGGTGCACCGTGACGTCAAACCGGAGAACGTGCTCATCGGCCGTGGCGGCACGGCACTCTCGGGTGGCGTGGTCAAGGTGGGCGATTTCGGCCTGGTCCGCGCGGTCGCGAGCGCGGGCACCACGAGTTCGAGCGTCATCCTCGGCACCGTCGCCTACGTCTCCCCCGAGCAGGTCGCGACCGGCGCGACCACCTCGCGCGGCGACGTCTACTCGGCCGGGATCCTGCTGTACGAAATGCTCACCGGACGCCCGCCGTACACCGGCGACACCGCGCTCTCGGTGGCGTACCGGCACGTCAACGACGACGTCCCGCGCCCGAGCGAGCTACGGCCGGGTATCCCGCCGCAGCTGGACGAGCTGATCCTGCGCGCCACGCGCCGCGACCCCGAGCAGCGACCGGCCGACGCCGCGGCGTTCCTCGCCGAGCTGAACCATCTGCGCGTCGTCCTGGGTGTCCCGGCCGTCCCGGTGCCCGTGCCGCTGCCCGCGGACGCCGACCGGGAGACCGACGCCGAACGCACCACCCCCGGCATCCCCGCCGTCCCGGCGGTGAACGCGGCCTTGGCGACGACGGTGCTGTCCCCGGTCGCCGAGGCGACCATGCCGGTCACCGGCCCGCGCGGAACGCAGGCACTGCACCGTGAGCCGCCGATCCACGCCGCCCAGCCGCCCCGCACGCCTCCCCCGCGGCCCCAACCGGCCGCCGGAGACGAGCAGCCGGGGTCGCGCAAACGCCTCTACGTCATGATCGCGGCCGCGGTGCTGGTTCTCGGCGGCCTGATCGGCGCGTTCGCCTTCATCCTCAGCGACACCGGGCCGAGTTCGTCGTCGGTGCCGAAGCTGGCGGGGATGAACCAGGCCGCCGCCGGGGACGCGCTTCGCTCGGCGAAGCTGACCCCGGCCTACACCGAGGAGTACAGCGACACCGCCGCCCAGCACACGGTGATCCGGTCCGACCCCAAGGAGGGCACGTCGCTCGCGCCGGGCGCCACGGTCAACGTCGTGCTGTCGAAGGGCCGCCCGATCGTGCCGGACATCCAGGCCGGGACGAGCCCGCAGGACGCGGAGACGGCGATCAAGGCCGCGCAGCTGACCCCGGTCCAGGGCGAACAGGAGTACAGCGACGTCGCCAAGAACAAGGTGATCCGCGTCGTCCCCGGCCCCGGTTCGCAGCTGAACATCGGCGGACAGGTCACGATCATCGTGTCGAAGGGCCCCGAGCCGCTCCCGCCGGTCCCGGACGTCACCGGGCAGAGCAAGGACGCCGCGTTCCAGATCCTGCAGCAGGCGGGTTTCCAGCCGTTCCAGGCGGGCGAGGAGTTCTCCGACCAGTTCGCCGCCGGTCAGGTCGTCCGCACCGACCCGAAGGGCGGCGGCAAGGCGAGCAACCGCCGCATCGGCGTGTTCGTTTCGAACGCCGTCGAAGTACCGAACGTGACGTTCAAGCGGATGGAGGAGGCGTTCCAGATCCTGCGGCAGGCGGGGCTGGAGCCCGACCGTCAGGGTCGCGGAAACGGCAACGGCAACGGCGGCGGAAACGGTGGTTTCGACTTCGTCCTGGAGCAGGATCCGCAGCCGGGCACCAAGGTGCCGAAGGGCACGAAAGTGAAGCTCAAGGGCTTCGGGTGACGCGAAAGCTGCGGTGAAACCGTTCAGTACCGGCGTGGTCATCGGATACCGTGAAGCGCATGGTGGTCGTTGACGGCGTGAGCGACAGGTCGGACAGGTTCACCCCGCGTTCTGCCGCGCCCGGTCCACGATGAGCTTCTTCACGGACGCTCCGCGCAGCCGCCCCCTGTTCCCGGTGCCGGAACAGGAACTGTTCGGCTACAACGGCCGCCCCTGGGTGGAGCCGCCGCACGAGTACATCGTCCCCGCGATCCTGCCCTGGTCGATGCCGCTGGGCCGCGCCGAGCGGACCATCGTGGCGCTGCGCGGTATCGAGGTGTGGCCGGAGTCGGTGTCCTTCCAGCTGTCGGTGTACTCGCGGGATCTGCTGCTGGACGAACCCGGCGAAGGCCTGATCGACCATCGCCGGGTCCCGGACTACAACGCGCTGCTGGTCGGAGTGCTCTTCCCCGACGGCAGGCGCGCCAGTTCGGAGACCATCAACGTGCCGTCGGCCACCAAACCGGATCAGCCGGTGCTGCGCGCGCAGGGGCTGGGCGGTTCGGCGTTCCACGTCGACCACGAGATCTTCCTGTGGCCGCTGCCGCCCGACGGACCGCTGGAGTTCGTTGTCCAATGGCTCGACCGCGACATCGAGGAGACCCGCACCGCGCTCGACGGCACCGCGATCCGCGACGCCGCCAAGGAGGCGGGCGAGATCTGGCCCGGCCTGCCCGCGCGGGAGGCGCACGGGCTGCCGGTCCGCCGGGTCGGGGCGCAGGCGATGATCACGCCGGCCTGGCCCCGCGAGTCGCAGGCCCCGCCGCCCTTGCCGCAGCCGTCCTCGCCTCGGCCGGCTTCGCCACCCGCCGAGGCTCCCGCCCAGCAGCGGCGCGGTGCACCGCTGCCGACCCGCCTCCCCCGCCGGGCTCGCTGAGGGACCCGTACCCGTATCTCGCGTGATCCTGGCCGTATCTCGCGTGATTAAAGCCGTAACTCAAGAGTTCCGCCTTCAATCACGCGAGTTACGGCTTCAATCACGAGAGTTACGGGTTCAGCGGAACGCTTCGACGTTCGCCACCGCCCACTCCGCGTAGGTGACGCCGGGCCGTCCGGTGAGTTCCTGGACGACGCCCGTCGGCTTGTCGGGGTTTTCGGTGAAGTACGCGAAGCCGTCGAGGAGCCATTCGGCGATCTCCGACGGGATCCCGGCGGCGGCCCACTGCTTGTTCGCCTCTTCCCGGGTCAGCTCTTGGAAGACCACCTCTTCCCCCAGCGCGGCCGAGATGGCGGCGACCTGTTCGCGCTGGCTGATCGCCGTCGGTCCGCTCAGTGTGTGCTTCTTGCCGACGTGCCCGTCGGTCAGGATGACGTGCGCCGCGACGGCCGCGATGTCCCCGAGGTCGATCGGCGTCATCCGCGACTCGGGGTAGGCCTCGCGGACCACGCGCTCGGCCTTGATCGTCTCGGCCCAGCCGAGGGTGTTGTTCATGAACGCGCCCGGCCGCAGGAACGTCCAGTCGAAGTCCGCCTCCCGGACGGCCTTCTCGATGATCGCGTAGTCCACGCCGCTCGAGTTCTCCTCCGGGTCGTCGGCGTTGCTGCCCGACAACGCCACCACCCGGCGCACTCCGGCCTCCTTCGCCAGCTTCACGAAGTCGTCCACCTTGGCCGCGAGCGGCGCCAGGTACACGGTCTCGATACCTTTCAGGGCTTCCGGCAGGGTCTCCGGCTTGCCCAGGTATCCCTTGGCGACCTCCACCTGCCCGGGCAACGCCGCCTTCGCCGGGTTGACGGTCAGCGCCCGCACCGGCGCTCCGGCCTCCACCAGCTCGTCGACGAGCAGCCTGCCGACGCTTCCGGTCGCACCGGTCACCAGGATCGTCACGATTCCCCACTCCTTTTCGTACGTCCTACGGGATAAACTTAACCGTACCTCATACGAGAATGTAGAATCCAGCTTCACGGCCGAGTGGGAGTGCGGATGGACTTCGAGCGCAGCCTCGAACTGTTGTGGCGTGATCGCGGCGAAGCCCGGCAGCCGACCAGGGGGCGGAAGCCGAAACTGACCCTCGACCAGGTGATCGCCACCGCCGTCGCGCTCGCCGACGGCGCGGGCGAGGCGACCGTGTCGATGAGTCAGATCGCCAAGGAACTCGGCGCCGGCACGATGACGCTCTACACCTACGTCCCCGGCAAGACCGAACTGCTCGACCTCATGGTGGACTCGGTGCTCGCCGAACGGGATCTCCCCGGCCCCGGCGATCCGCGGCCGGATGGCTGGCGCGAGCAGGTGCGCCTCTACGCCGAGCGCACCCTGGCCGTGTTCCGCGCGCATCCGTGGCTGCGCTCGACGTCGATGGTGCGGCCGGTGCTCGGCCCCGGGCTGATGGCGGGCCAGGAGTACCTGATCGCGGCGGTGTCGGACATCGGGCTGGAGCCGCGCAAGGCGGCCGCGGCCGCGAACAGCATCGAGATCTACGTGCAGGCGAACGCGACGCTGTTCGCCGAGACCGCTCAGGTCGAGCAGGAGACCGGGCAGTCGACCGACGCGTGGTGGGGGCAGCGGTCGGTGTTCTGGGAGAAGTACTTCGACGTGGACCGCCATCCGGCGATGACGCGGATCTGGGAAAGCGGCGGTTACGACGCGGAGACCTGCGAGGCCGCCGACGAGACCTTCGCTTTCGGCCTGGAACGCCTGCTGGACGGCATCGAAGCCCTCGTCACCCGCTGACCCTCCCGCGTTTCGTCCTCTGAACGCGGTGGTTCGTATCGCCGACTACCGCATTCAGAGGACGAAACGCGTCAGGAGACGGTCGGTAGATCGGGGGCCGAGACGTCGAAGACCTTGCCCTCGCGCGTGAGCAGCGCGGCAAGGACCTTCGCCTTGCGTTCGGTGTCGGCCGAGGTCCCCCACCGCACGGTCTTCCCGTCGGCCAGCGCGAACTCGACACTTCCGGGGGTCTTCGCCGTCGCGGTGGTGACCTGCTTGAGCAGCTGCTGCGGGATCACGCCGAGGACGCCGGTCACCGCGCGGGTCACCGGGTCGTCGGCCGACACCGACGGCAGCTTCAGCTCGGGCAGCCCGGCGGGCCGCTCCTTGACGGTCTTGAACACCACTCCCCCGCCGTCGACGAGGTGCACGCCGTCGCCGCCGGGCCCGCTGTCGAAGAACGCGATCGCGGTGCGTTCGGTCACGGTGATCTCGAGGGTGCTCGGCCAGGACCGCGAGACGTCGACGGTCGCGATACCGGGCATCTGCGCCACCCGGTCGCGGATGTCGTCGGTGTCCACGCGCAGCATCGGTTTCTGGTCCGGCACCGCCGCCACGCCGCGGATCTGGTCCGCGGGCACGGAACTCGACCCGACGACGTCCACTTGCCGCACGCCCAGCATCGAGCTGAACCACAGCAGGTAGACCAGCGCGACCGCGGTCAGCACCGACAGCAGCGCGACCCAGCGCCGCCGCATCTCCTTGCGCCGGACGGGCCGGGCGGTGCGGCGGCGGTCGTACACCGACCGCCTGCCGCGCCGGTCCTTCGAACGCTGAGTCCGTTGAGCGCGTTCGGTGCGCGGACGCCGACCGGGTTCGGCCGGGCGGCGGCGTTCCCCGGTCTGCGTCATGGCTGGAAAGGGCCTTCCGAACTGAAGTTGGCAGGTCGCGTGAGGGTACGCGCGCGCGTTTCTTTTCGGCCGTAGGTCTCGGATTCGCGAAGGCGGGCCGCCGGAATGGCCGGGTGCGTGAACAGCCCCTGCCGCGGCCCGGCTGCGAGAATCCGAAAGCGCGCTTCGAGAGACACTGCTAGCCCGCCCGCCGGTCCAGTTCGGCCAGGATCTCCGGGCCGAGCTGCGTGACGTCGCCGGCGCCCATGGTCACCAGCAGGTCGCCGGGTTCGACCAGATCCGCCGCGAGCTTCGCGGCGACGTCGAACGCGGGCTGGTAGTGCACGGGGACACCGGAGATCTGGTCGGCGATGAGCGCGCCGCTCACCCCGGGCTCCGGCTTCTCGCGCGCCCCGAAGACGTCCAGCACGACGACCTCGTCGGCCAGCGACAGCGCGGCCGCGAACTCCTTCGAGAACGTCTTCGTGCGCGAGTACAGATGCGGCTGGAAGACCACGATGACCCGGCCCGAGCCCGCGGCCGTCCGCACGGCGCGCAGCTGCGCGTCGACCTCGGTCGGGTGGTGCGCGTAGTCGTCGTACACGCGGACGTCGCCCGAGCGGCCCTTGAACTCGAACCGCCGCCGGACGCCGCCGAACGCGGCGAGCCCTTCGGCCAGTCCTTCGACCGGTGCGCCGAGCTCGATCCCGGCCAGCAACGCGGCGATCGCGTTCAGCGCCATGTGCTCTCCCGGTACCGCGACCCTCAGGGCGATTTCCTTGCCCTGCAACGAAATCCGGACGACACCGCCGTCGGGGGCGGGCGCGTAGTCGAGCACCTTGGCGTCGTCGGCGCCGGTGACCGAACGCCCGTAGCGACGAACGCGAATGCCCTGCTCCGCGGCTCGCGCACCCAGCTTCTCGGCGCCCTCGTCGTCACCACAGACGATGAGCAGCCCGCCCGGCACGATCCGGCCGAGGAAGTCGGCGAACACCGAGACGTACGCCTCGGCCGTGCCGTGGTGGTCCAGGTGGTCCGGCTCGACGTTGGTCACCACGGCGACCGACGGCGAGTAGGCCAGGAACGACCCGTCGCTCTCGTCGGCCTCGGCGACGAAGACACCGCCCTCGCCGTGGTGCGCGTTGGCGCCCGACTCGTTGAGGTCGCCGCCGATGGCGAACGACGGGTCGAGACGGCACTGCTGCAGCGCGACGGTCAGCATCGACGTCGTGGACGTCTTGCCGTGCGTCCCGGCGATGCAGGCGACGCGGTGCCCCTCCATCAACCCGGCCAGCGCCTCGGCGCGGTGCAGCACGGTGATCCCGCGTTCCCGCGCGGCCACCAGTTCCGGGTTGTCGTCCGTGATCGCGGTCGACACGATCACCGAGGACGGGCCTTCGGGGAACGCGTCGAGGTTCTCGGCGCGCTGGCCGACGGCGATCTCGGCGCCCTGGGCACGCAGCGAGAGGAACGCGCGCGACTCCTTGGCGTCGGATCCGGAGACCTGGGCGCCACGGGCCAGCAGGATCCGCGCGATGCCGCTCATCCCGGCGCCGCCGATCCCGACCAGATGGGCACGCCTGAGCGTGTCGGGGAGATTGTCAGGCACCTGCGGCCTCCAGGACGATCTTGGCAAGGGTCTCGTCGGCCTCTCGGTGGCCGAGGCCGACCGCGGCGGCACTCATCTTCGCGACCCTGTCGGCGTCGGACACCAGGGGGATCACCAGCTCCGCGACCTTGGCGGGGGTGAGGTCGGCGTCGTCGACCATCAGCCCGGCACCGGCCTCGACCGCGGGCCGGGCGTTGACCGCCTGTTCGCCGTTGCCGTAGGGCAGCGGGACGAACACCGCGGGCAGGCCGACGGCGGAGACCTCGGCGACGGTCATCGCACCGGAGCGGCACAGCACCGCGTCGGCGGCGGCGTAGGCCAGGTCCATGCGCTCCAGGTACGGCACCGGGACGTACGCGGGCCGTCCGGGGAACTCCTGGACGACCAGCGTGTTCTTCGGACCGTGGGCGTGCAGGACGCCCACTCCGGCGTCCGCGAACTCCTTGGCGGCGCCCGAAACGGCGCCGTTGATCGACACCGCGCCCTGCGAGCCGCCGAACACCAGCAGCGTCGGGGCGTCGGGGTCGAGCCCGAAGTGCTCGCGGGCTTCGGCGCGCAGCGCGGCCCTGTCGAGCGAAGTGATGGAGCGGCGCAGCGGGATGCCGATGACCTCGGCCTTCGCCAGCGGCGTCCCCGGGACCGCGACGGCGACGCGGACGGCGAACCGCGCGCCGACCTTGTTCGCCAGGCCCGGCTTCTCGTTGGCCTCGTGCACCACGATCGGCGTGCGGCCGCGCGCGGCGAGATACGCCGGAAGCGCGACATACCCGCCGAAGCCGACGACGACATCCGCGCCGACCCGGTCCAGGACCTCACGGGTCCGCTTGACCGCGTCGCGGACCTTCAGCGGCATCTTCAGCAGTTCGGTTGTCGGTTTGCGCGGCATCGGCACCGGCGGGATCAGCTCCAGCGGGTAACCCCGCGCCGGGACGAGCTTGTTCTCCAGCCCGCGCTCGGTCCCGAGCGCGATCACCTTCGCGTCGGGACGCAGGCGCATCACCGCGTCGGCGAGGGCGAGTGCCGGTTCGATATGCCCTGCGGTACCACCGCCGGCGACCACGACCACCGGTGCCTTGCCGGCGACCTCGCCTGCGGCGCCACCTCTGACGGGGTTGTTCACCTATGACCTCTCCGGTTTGCGGTACCTCGTTTCGCGGTACCGCGGTTCGCCGCCGTTCGCGCGGCCGTCCTCCTGCCGGGTTCCCGTACCGACCGGCGCCGCTCCTGTGCGGGCGAAGGCCTCGCCGTCCTCGGCGCGGGCCTCGCCGCCTTGGCGGCGCCTCCCCTGGCCGCGGTGCCCTTGCGCTTGGCGGGCGGGCGGTACGGCTCGGGCGCGGGGAGCCTCAGCAGGCGTCCGAATTTACCCGGCCCCTGCGAACGCAGTGCGGCCACCGCCTCCGGTTCGTGCCGGGCGGCGTTGGCGAGGATCCCCATGATGAGCATGGTGATCACCAGCGACGTGCCGCCGTAGGAGATCAACGGCAGCGTGACCCCGGTGACCGGCAGCAGGCCGACCACGTAACCGATGTTGATCCCGGCCTGCGCGACCAGGAAGACGGTCAGCGTGCCGGACACGATGCGGATCCACGGGTCGAGGTTGCGGGTGGCGATCCGCAGGCCCACGACGGCGACCCCGGCGAACAGCCCGAGCACCACCGAGCAGCCGATGAAGCCGAGTTCCTCGCCGATCAGGGCGAAGATGAAGTCGTTCTGCACGTTGGGCAGGTAGCCCCAGTTGGACTGGCCCTGGCCGAGCCCCTTGCCGAGGAACCCGCCGTCGGCGAGCGCGAGTTTCGCCTGGTTGGCCTGGAAACCGTCCGCGCTGGTGTCCGGGTCGCCGGAGACGAACGACATGACCCGCGCCAGCCGGTACGGGGCGATGATCGCCAGCACCAGGATCCCGGCCAGGCCACCCGCGAGGATGACCCCGAACAGTCGTTTCGGCGCGCCCGCGAACCACAGCAGCGCCATCAGCACGACCGCGAGGGTGATCGTGCCGCCGAGGTCGGGCTGCATCATGACCAGCGCGAACATCAGCAACGCGATCGGCACGACCGGGACGAGCAGATGCCGCCACTGGTTGATGATGTTGTACTTGATCACCAGGATGTGCGCGCCCCAGAAGGCCAGCGCGACCTTCGCCGCCTCGACCGGCTGGAAGGCGAACCCGCCGAGCCGGAACCAGCCCTGCGAACCGTTGACCTCGGAGCCGAGCGGCGTCAGCACCAGCACGAGCAGCCCGAGGCACACCACTGTCGCCGTCGCCGACAACCGCCGGACGCGTTCCAGCGGCACCCGCAGCCCGATCCAGAACACCACGGCGCCGATCGCGACGAACATGAGGTGCTTGCTGAACTGGGCGTACACGCCGGTGCCGGTCTTGGGGTTGTACGAAGCGACCGACGACGCCGACAGCACCATCACGATGCCGATCACGGTCAGCACGCCGGTGAGCGCCAGCACCAGGTGGAACGAGGCGAGCGGCCGCGAAAGCCAGGCCGTCAGCGCGGTCCGGAAGGCGACGAACGGGCTTTCCTTGCGTTCACGGCGTTTGCGTGGTGCTGTTTCGCGCTTTCGCTCCTCAACCGCCGTCACTGGTCTCCCCCGCACCGTCGCGCAGGACACGGACCGCGCTCGCGAACGCGTCGCCGCGCGCGCCATAGCTCGAGTACATGTCCAACGACGCCGCGGCGGGGGCCAGCAGCACCACATCTCCAGGGCGCGCCAGCGCTCGGGCCGCCTTCACCGCCGCAGTCATGGTGTCATCGTCACCCGAAGGGAGGCTGTTCACCGGGACATCCGGCGCGTGTCGCGCGACGGCGGCGGCGATCACGGGTGAATCGACACCGAACAGCACGACGCCGCGCAGCCGCCCGGCGATCGAGCCGACGAGTTCGTCCACAGAAGCGCCCTTGAGCTGGCCACCGGCGATCCAGACGACGTTCAGATGGGCGCGCAGCGAACCGCTCGCCGCGTGCGGGTTGGTCGCCTTGGAGTCGTTGATGTACCGGACGCCATCGATCTCGCCGATCTCCTCGGCCCGGTGCGGGGCGGGCCGATACTCGCGCAGGCCCTTGGCGACGTCCTCACCGGTGACGCCGTATGCCCTGGCCAGCGCGGCCGCGGCGAGCGCGTTCGAGACGTTGTGCGGGCCGGCGGGACGCACGTCGGCCAGGGTGCCGAGTTCGTCGGCGCTGGTCGCCGGGTGGGCCACGAAGGCGCGGTCGACCAGCAGGTCTTCCACGATCCCAAGTTCGCCGGGGCGCGGAGTGTCCATGCCGAAGGCGACGCGGCGGGCGTCCGCGGGCGCGTGTTCGTCGGCGAGCCGGGCGGACCACGGCTCGTGGAGGTTGTGCACCACGTTCCGGGAGTGGGTGTGGACCCGCCCCTTCGCGGCCGCGTACTCCTCCATCGAGCCGTGCCAGTCGAGGTGGTCCTCGGCCAGGTTCAGCACCACCGAGGCGAGCGGCGCCAGCGTCGACGACCAGTGCAGCTGGAAGCTCGACAGCTCCACGGCGAGCACCTCGTGCCCGGCCCGGACCGCGTCGAGCACCGCGAAACCGACGTTCCCGCAGGCCACGGCGTCGACCCCGGCGGTGCGCAGGATCGACTCCAGCATCCCGACCGTGGTGGTCTTGCCGTTGGTTCCGGTGATCGCGAGCCACACCGGCGGTTTGTCGCGCAGCTGCCCGACGCGCCAGGCCAGCTCGACGTCGCCGATCACCTCGATGCCCGCCTCGGCCGCCGCCACCAGCAAGGGCGACGTCGGCTTCCAGCCGGGGCTGGTCACGACCAGCTCGACACCTTCGGGCGGCACCACGAGACCGGGTACCAGTTCGGCGCCGAGGCCTTCGAGTTCCGTCAGCCGCTCCGCGTTGCCGTCGGTGACGGTGATCCGTGCGCCCAGGTCCGCCAGGACGGGGACGATGGACTTGCCGGTGACCCCGGCTCCGGCGACGAGGACGTGACGCCCGGCGAGCTCCACCCGCTACCCCCCGAGACCGAGCTGTTCGCTGTAGAACAGGCCGAGACCGAACATGCAGCAGACGGCCGACAACAGCCAGAACCGGATGATGACGGTGGTTTCGGCCCAGCCCGCGAGTTCGAAGTGGTGATGGAACGGGGCCATCCGGAACAGCCGCCGCCGGGTCGTGCGGAACACCGCGATCTGCGCGACCACCGAGATCATCTCGACCATGAACAGACCGCCGATGACGATGGCGAGGAGTTCGGTGCGGGTGGTCATCGACAGACCGGCGACGAGGCCACCGAGGGCCAGCGAACCGGTGTCCCCCATGAAGATCTTCGCCGGTGCCGCGTTCCACCACAGGAATCCGACGCAGGCGCCGGTCGCCGCGGCGGCCACCACGGCCAGGTCCAGCGGGTCACGGACGTCGTAACAGGCGGCCTGCGGGGTGACCGCGCACGAGAGACGGGTCTGCCAGAAGGCGATGACGACGTAGGTCGCCAGCACCATCGCCGCGGTGCCGCCGGCGAGACCGTCGAGGCCGTCGGTGAAGTTGACCGCGTTCGACCAGCCCGAGATGACGATGTAGCAGAAGATCACGAAGAACACCGACGGGAAGGTGATCAGCGCGAGATCCCGTACGTAGGACAGGCTTTCCGACGCCGGGGTGAGCCCCCGTTCGTCGGCGAACTGCAGGGCCATGATCGCGAAGACGATCGTGACCACCAGCTGGCCGACCAGTTTCGCGGTCTTGTTCAGCCCGAGGTTGCGCTGCTTGCGGATCTTGATGAAGTCGTCGAGGAACCCGACGAGCCCGAGGCCCACGGCCAGGAAGAGGACCAGCAGCCCGGAAGCGGACGGGCCGCCGGTGCCGTTGCCGCCGCTGAGCGAACTGATCAGATGAGCCACGAAATATCCGACGACCATCGCGACGATGATCGCGACACCACCCATCGTCGGGGTACCGCGTTTGGATTTGTGTCCCTGCGGTCCTTCCTCCCGGATCTCCTGGCCGAAGCCCTGCCGGGAGAACACCCGGATCAGATAGGGAGTGAGGAGGATGGAGACCAGCAGGCCCGCCGCGGCCGCGATCAGGATGCTGATCACGCGTCACCACCGTTCGAGCGTTCTTGAGAGGGGGAAGGGGCTACTACAGGGGAGGCGAGCACGGCGTCGGCCACCCGCCACAGCGCGGCGGCCTTGGAAGCCTTCACCAGCACCACGTCCCCCGCGCGGAGCTGATCATGCAGCAGGGCGATGGCGGCCTCGACGTCGGGTACCAGTACCGACTCCTCGCCCCAGGAACCCTCCTGCTGCGCGCCCTGATGGGTCGCCGCGGCCGCCTGGCCGATGACGACGAGCTTGTCGATGTTGAGCCGGACGACGAGCCTGCCGATGCCGTCGTGGGCCTCGACCGAGTTCTCGCCGAGGTCGCCCATCACGCCGAGCACGGCCCAGGAGCGGCGATTCGCGCTCATCGACGCGAGCGCCTTGAGAGCGGCCCGCATCGACTCGGGGCTGGCGTTGAACGAGTCGTTGAGGACCGTGACGCCGTCGGCCCGGGTGGTGACCTCCATCCGGCGCTCCGAGCGCCGTTCGAGGTTCGACAGACGGGCCGCGACCTCCTCGACCGTCGAACCCATTGCCAGTGCCACGGCGGCCGCGCTGAGCGCGTTCCCGACGTGGTGCTCGCCGTAGAGCGGCAGCTTCACCGGCGCCTCGCCGTCCGGGGTGACCAGCCGGAACGACGCGCGCGCTTCACCGTCGAGGGTGATGTCGGCCGCGCGGACCTGCGCGGACTCGCTCTCACCGACGAACACCACGCGCGCCTTCGTCCGGCTCGCCATCGCCGCGACGTACGGGTCGTCGAGGTTCAGGACCGCGATACCGCCGTCTTCCGCGCTCGGCAGCGCCTCGACGAGTTCGCCCTTGCCCTTGGCGATGCCCTCGCGGGAGCCGAACTCGCCGACGTGGGCGGTGCCGACGTTGAGCACGACGCCGATCCGCGGCGGCGCGATGGCCGCCAGTTCGGCGATGTGGCCGGGCCCGCGGGCGGAGAGTTCCAGCACGAGCTGCCGGGTCGTGTCGTCGGCCCGCAGCGCCGTCCAGGGGTGGCCGAGTTCGTTGTTGAACGATCCCGGCGGCGCCACCGTCGGGCCGAGCGGCTCCAGGAGCTGGGCGATGATGTCCTTTGTGGAGGTCTTGCCCGCCGAACCGGTGACCCCGACGACGGTCAGGTGGTCGCCGGCGAGCTTGCGGATCACGTGCCGGGCGAGTTTGGCGAGCGCGGCCAGCACCGCGGCCCCCGCCCCGTCCTTGTCCGAGACCAGCGCGAAGGCCCGCTCGTGGGCCACGCCGCCGTCCAGCGGCGGCACGATCACGGCCGGGGCGTCGACCTCACGGGCCGCGAGCACCGCGACGGCGCCCGACTCGACGGCCTGCGCGGCGAAGTCGTGGCCGTCGACCTTCGCCCCGGGCAGCGCGATGAACAGACCGCCGGGAGTGACCTCACGGGTGTCGAATTCGACGCTTCCGGTGACCTCGGCGGTCCCGTCGGTCCGATGCAGCCTGCCGCCGACGATGGCGGCGATCTCGGCCAGGCTGAGCACGATCACTCTGACTCCAGACGTCTGCGGATGGCGGAGGCCAGCTCTTCGGCGTCGGAGAACGGGTGCACGACACCCTGGACCTCCTGGCCGGTCTCGTGGCCCTTGCCCGCGATGAACACGATGTCGCCGGGCCGGGCCAGCTCGACCGCGTGGACGATGGCTTCCCGGCGGTCGGCGATCTCGACGATCTCGCCGCCCAGGGCCGGACCGGCGTTGCGGGCACCGGCCAGCATCGCCGCCCGGATCGCGGCCGGGTCCTCCGAACGCGGGTTGTCGTCGGTCACGATCAGGACCTCGCTGCGCCGGACCGCCGCCTCGCCCATCACCGGGCGCTTGGCGGTGTCGCGGTCCCCGCCACAGCCGAGGACGGTGATGATCCGGCCCTCGGTGCGGGCACGCAGCGCGTCGAGCCCCTGCGCGACCGCGGCGGGCTTGTGCGCGTAGTCGACGACGGCGGTGAACGGCTGGCCGAGGTAGACCCGCTCCATCCGGCCCGGCACCTCGACCGAGGCGAGCCCGGCGACGATGGCGTCGAGCGGGACACCGGCGGTGCTCAGGATCGCGGCCGCGAGCACGGCGTTCGCCACGTTGAACTCACCCGGCAGCGGGATCTTCGCCGAAGCCGCGAGGCCTTCGGGACCGTGGAGGGTGAAGGTCTGCTCCCCCGCCGGCGTGGGGGTCAGGTCGGTGGCGCGCCACAGCGCGTCCGTCCCCGGCTCGGTGGACACGGTCACCGTGTGCGGGGTGAGGAGTGCGTGGCCCCAGGCGCTGTCGACGACGATCACCTCGGCGGTGGACCGGCCGTCGAACAGCAGCGACTTGGCGGCGAAGTACTCCTCCATGTCCTTGTGGAAGTCCAGGTGGTCCTGGGAGAGATTGGTGAACGCGCCGACCGCGAAGCGCGTGCCGTTGACCCGGCCGAGCGACAGCGCGTGGCTGGAGACCTCCATCGGGACGTGCGTGACGCCGCGCTCCACCATCACCGCGAGGAGGGCCTGCAGATCAGGCGCCTCGGGGGTGGTGAAGCCGCTGGCCAGCCGCTCGCCCGCGATCCGGGTCTCGACCGTGCCGATCAGCCCGGTGGTGAGCCCGGCCGCCTTGAGCCCGGCGTCGACCAGGTACGACGTCGTGGTCTTGCCCGACGTCCCGGTGATGCCGAGGACGGACAGCTCCAGCGACGGCTCGCCGTAGATCCAGGCGGCGATCTCGCCGAGGGCGGCACGCGGGTCCGGGTGCACCAGGATCGGCACTCCGGCGTCACGGAGGACCGGGCGCTCGGCGCCGGCCTCGTCGGTGAGCACGGCGGCCGCACCGGCGGCGATGGCCTGGTCGCTGAAGTCCGCGCCGTGGGCGCGGGCGCCGGGAAGCGCGGCGAAGAGGTCACCGGGGAGGACGTGCTGCGCGCGCAGCGTGCTGCCCGTGACCGTCAGCTCGGCAGCGGCCGGGTAGTCGTCGCCGCCGACCACGAGCCGCGCGCCCGCCCTGGCGAGCAACGTGCCCAGCGGCATCGGCTCGATCCGGGCCGGGCGAGGAGGTGCGGCGACGGCCTTGACCGGGCTGTCCGGGACCTGGGCAGCCGACGCGTCGGACCCGCTTTCGACGGCGGGACCGCTGCGGGGATCTGAAGTAGGCACCGACACAGCCAAGGAGGTTACCGGCGCGGCATTCGGGTGACTGAAGCGGTGCGGTGTGTGCACGCGACGATCATGCCCGTGGTAATGGGTCTCGTGAGCTCTCCTTGGCACGCAAGGGCTTCCGACTGTCGCTTGAGGACTTCGGACGCGTTGGGCACCGGGTTCCCGCATGGTGCTCAGCGCGGAGACCCGTTCACACACAGCGACGATCACGATCGGCCGCGCCCGCCCCGGTCACGGACGTTGCGAAAGCCACTTTCGCAACGTTGAAGGTTGCGAAAGTGGCTTTCGCAACACGCCACCCCCGCGACCGACACCAAGCCAGGCCAAACCAAGCCAGGCCAAGCCAGGCCAGGCTTCAGTTCACTCGCCCGTCGACGGCCGCCACGATGAGCGCCGCGCACCGCTTGACCGGCAGGCCTCGTTCCCGCGCCATCGCCTCGAGCGCCGCATGGGCGGCCTGCCCGTGCAAACCTTCCGCGGCCAGCACTTTCAGCGCCAGCTCGACGACGTCGGCGGCTGGCTGGGAATCGGGTCGGACCAGCATCGAAGACCTCCAGCTCGCTCGACGAACGGCACCGGGTACCCGCCCCGCGCCGAGTTCACACGCTCCTCACCGTGAAGAGTGACGATCCCGCCGGTCGTCGACGGCGTCCCGCCGGATCTGCTCGGTGTGCATGCCGATCTCGCCGAGCCGTTCGGCGAAGCCGGTGTGCTCGCGGGGCAGATGGGCGCGCAGGTCGGCCAGCGGCGCCAGGAGACCGGTGACGTCGTCCTCGCCGAGCACCGCGCTCAGCCTGTCGGCGCTTTCCCTGGCCTTGGCGTTCAACCCGCCCAGCGCGCCGGCCTGACCGGCCAGCTGCCGCAGGATCGCCGAATTGCGCCGCGCCCACTCGGCCACCGCGCGATCACCGGCGCGCCGGTCTCGTTCCGCGTCGACCCGCGCCTCTCCCGTGCTCTCCCCGCCCGAGGACGGCCTCAACCGCAGGAACCGCCGCTCCGCCGCCTGACGGCTCGCGACCCCCAGCGCGGGAGCGAGCGCCGTCCAGCTGGTGCCGCCCGCGCGAGCGGCCGCGATCAGCTCCGGTTCCCAAGCCGCCAGCTGCTCACGGACCGCCTTCAACTCGACCAGAGCAGCCAGGAGCCTCTCCGGTTCCGAGACACCGGAACGGGCCTCGGCCACGACGTCACGAACACTGCGCACGGTCAGGGCGGGGTCTTCGTCCATGTTCGTCATCCAATCGACGACTCAACGCTTGTCATCCTTCCGATGACATGTTAGAACAGTAGTGCGTGTTGACACCAGAGACAACGACCCAGGAGGTGGAACCCGATGTTGATGCGCACCGATCCGTTCCGCGATCTGGACAGGCTGACCCAGCAGATGTTCGGCGCAGCGAATGCGGGCACCTGGTCCAAGCCGGCCACCATGCCGATGGACGCGTATCGCGATGGCGACGCGTTCGTCGTCTGCTTCGATCTCCCCGGCGTCTCCGCCGACGCGATCGAGCTGGACGTCGAACGCAACGTACTGACCGTAAAGGCTGAGCGGCGGCCGTTCGCCGGAAAAGACGTCCAGATGCAGGTCTCCGAACGTCCGCTCGGGGTCTTCTCCCGCCAGCTGTTCCTCGGCGATGCCCTCGACACCGACAACATCGCCGCCGGCTACGAAGCGGGCGTGCTGACCCTGCGCGTCCCGATCGCCGAGAAGGCCAAACCGCGGCGGATCGAAATCACCGGTTCCACGTCGGACCGCAAGGAGATCCAGGCCTGAGTGTCCCGGGCCGGTGCGGGCTCCGGGCCCGCACCGGCCCGGGACAAGGGGAAGAAGGGAAGTCCTCGTTGCTCACCATGCCTGTCCGTCACCCGCACACCCGCGACGCCGTGTGGGGGTATCTCGCCGAAGTCACCGAGGCCCTCGGCGTCGGCCTCGAATCCTGCACCGTCGACCACGACAGCCCGGTTTCGGCGTACGTCGCGCTCGACGAGCGGCTCCCCACCCATCCGGAGCGCGACGTCGCCCTGCTGTGGGACGAGATCCACGGCTGGGCCGTGGCGATCGAAACCCACTCCGGCGAGGATCTCATCGTCCTCCGCTACCTGGGCGGGAAGACGGCCACCCCGAGCCCCGCCGAGGTCGCGCGATTCCTCAGGGCCGTCCGCGAGGACGACCACAGCGTCGGGCGGCTCACCCCACCGGTTTTCGGTGTCCTGCCCGTCGTGCACGAGTGACCGCGGCTCGCGTCGGGTACCTCCGAAGGGCTTCGACCCGGAAGGAGTGAGCCGTGCCCAGGATCGGCCTGCTGTACCCGACGCGAGACTGCGGTGAGGACGATTTCCTCGCCTTGGCGCGAAAACTGGATCCCGACCTCACCGTGAACTTCGCCTATGTCCCCTGGGACGAGCACATCGGCAGGGTCGAAGACCTCGACGCGGCCGGAAAGCACGAAGCCGTCCGCGAACTCGGCGCGCCGGGCAAGCTCGTGGCGGCGGCGCGGTTCGGCACGGCGCCGGACGTCGTCAGCTGGGCCTGTTCCAGTTGCAGCTTCACGCGCGGCCTCGACGGCGCGCTCGAGCAGTCCCGTGTGCTCGGCGAACGGCTCGGCGTTCCCGCGCGCAGCACTTCGTTGGCGTATCTCACCGCGCTCGCCCATTTGGGCGCCGGACGCGTGGCGCTCGCCTCGGTCTACCACCGCGACACGACCGCGACTTTCGCCGATTTCCTCGCCGAGGCCGGTGTCTCCACCGTCCATTCGGTCTCCGCCGACGCGCCTTCGGACCGGGCGCTCGCGGCCTGGGACGGCCGCCGCATCACCGAACTCGCCGCGGCGGCCGACCACGACGAAGCCGACGCGCTGCTGATCCCCGAAACGGCCTTGCATACGACGCCGTTGCTCGAAGAACTCGAAACCGGCCTCGGCAAACCCGTGCTGACGGCCACCGCGGTCACCCTCTGGGATTGCCTGCACGCGCTGGGCGCCCCGCCGGCCCGCCAAGGCCTCGGCGCGTTGTTCAGCCGTTGAGCGTGCCGCGCAGATCCTGCAGGATCTTCGTGAGCAGACGGGAAACGTGCATCTGGGAGATCCCGATGCGTTCGGCGATCTGGGACTGGGTCATCCCCTCGAAGAACCGCATCGTGACGATCGCCCGCTCCCGCTCCGGCAGTCGCTGGAGCAGCGGGACCACGGTGTGCCGGTCCTCGATGTGCTCGAAGCGGGAATCCAGCCCGCCCACCACGTCGGACAGCGGAAGCGAACCCTCGCCGTCGTTGACCGGCCGGTCGAGGGACGACGTCTGGTAGCTGTTCGCGGCGAGCAGGCCTTCGCGGACGGTGTCGACGTCCACGTCGAGATGCCCGGCGAGTTCGGTGGGGGTCGGCGCGCGGCCGAGGGTCTGGGCCAGTTCCGTGGTCGCCCGGGAAAGCCGGGTGCGCAGTTCCTGCATCCCGCGTGGGACGTGGACGGCCCAGCCGGTGTCACGGAAGAAACGCCGCACCTCGCCCATCACCGTCGGCACCGCGTACGCGAGGAAGTCCCCGCCCTGTCCCGGATCGAACCGGTCCACGGCCTTCATCAAACCGATCCGCGCCACCTGGATCAGGTCTTCCCGCGGCTGCCCCCGTCCGCTGAACCGAACGGCGATGTGCTCGGCGATCGGCAGCAGTTCGAGGATCAGGCGTTCCCGCAGGCGCCCTCGTCCCGGGTGACCGGCAGGCAAAGCGGCCATCTCGTCGAACCAGGGACGGCAATGGGAGTAATCGTCCCTGCGCCGCGTACGGCGGTCGCGAGGTGCCGGGACCGGCTCCTCCCGCAGGACGACTTGCTCGATGTCTTCCATGAGCGGCGCAGCGTTCACCAAAGTCACCTTCGTCCCTTGTGGACCGACATGAACCGGCTCCCCTCGTCCCCGCTGTGGTACCCGGCGACCGGGGGCGGTAAACATCGCCCCGGCACTGCCCTGGACGGGTGATCTTTCGCTTGGCCGCTGGGCCGATCGGGTATCCGCAGGTCGAACCGAAGGAGGAGCCGTGCCTGAACAGAGCTGGAGCGACAAACGCGAACGTCAGTACGAGCACATCAAGTCCTCTCAGAAGAAACGCGGCGCGAGTAGCGGCCGCGCCGAGGAGATCGCCGCCCGCACGGTGAACAAGAACCGCGCCCAGTCCGGTGAATCCAAGACCGCGAGCAAGAGTTCGACCAAGGACAAGTCGCCGCAGAAACGCGGCGGCGAACGGTCCGGCAACCGGAAGGGTCCCGGCGGGCCGACCAAGGACCAGCTCTACAACGAAGCGAAGAAGCGCAACATCAAGGGCCGGTCCAGCATGACCAAGAAGGAACTGCAGAATGCCCTCGGCCGCTGATCGGAGCAGGATGGACCACTCGCGCGCACCGGTACTGGAAGCCATCGATGCCTACCGCCGCGCGGGCGGGCTGGCCTTCACCCCTCCGGGGCACAAACAGGGGCCGCGGTGCGGACCCGCGCGTGCTGGAGCTGCTCGGCCGTGACGCGTTCGCGTCGGATCTGCTCACCCTCAACGGGCTGGACGACCGCCGGATGTCGCGCGGCATCCTCAATGAGGCGCAAAAGCTGATGGCAGACGCGGTGGACGCGGAGCACACCTTCTTCTCCACCTGCGGAAGCTCACTCTCGGTCAAGAGCGCCATGCTCGCCGTCGCCGGGCCGGGTGAACGTCTCCTGGTGTCCCGCAACGCCCACAAATCGGTCGGCGCCGGACTCGTGATCAGCGGGGTGCACCCCGTCTGGGTCCGCCCCCGGTACGACGAGGAGCACCATCTCGCGCATCCTCCCGGCCCGGAGGAGGCCGAGGCCGCGCTGGCGGACGCGCCCGACGTCAAAGGCATGTTGCTGATCACCCCGACCGACTACGGCACCTGCGCCGACATCCGCGGGGTCGCCCGCGCCTGCCATGCCGCGGACAAGTCACTGATCGTCGACGAGGCGTAGGGTGCCCACTTCCCGTTCCACGACGACCTGCCGACCTGGGCGATGGACGGCGAAGCCGACCTTTGCGTCACGAGCACGCACAAGATGGGCGGCGGGCTCGAACAGGCGTCGGTCTTCCACCTGCGAGGCGACCGGGTCTCCCCCGACGTGCTCAAAGCCAGGGAGGATCTTCTCGGCACCACGAGCACTTCCGCCCTGCTGTTCGCCTCCCTCGACGGCTGGCGCAGGCAGATGATCGAGCATGGCGAAGAACTGCTGGGTACCGCGCTGATGCTGGCCGGCCGCGTACGAGCGGAGATCGAAGACATCCCCGGGCTGCACGCCTTGGCGGCGGAATTCCACCCGCTCGCCTTCGAACACGACCCCCTCAAGATCGTGGTCGACGTCGCCGGCCTGGGCATCACCGGCTACCAGGCGGCCGATTGGCTCGCCGAACGCCATCTGCACACCGGACTGTCCGATCACCGGCGGATCGCGGCGCAGATCACCCACGCCGACGACGAGGAGACGGCGTCCGCCGTGGTGCGCGGCCTGCGCGGGCTGGTCGACCACGATTTCGAGCGGCGACCGGCGGTCGACCTGCCGTCCGCGGCCGAGCTGACCCTGGAGATGCGGATGTCGCCCCGCGACGCGTTCTTCGCCGACGCTGAGCACGTGCCGTTCGACAAGGCCGAAGGGCGCGTCAGCGCGGAGATGATCAGCCCCTACCCGCCGGGTGTCCCGGCGATCGCTCCCGGTGAAGTGTTCACCGACGCGATCATCGATTACCTCCACACCGGCGTCCGCTCCGGCATGTTCATCCACGACGCCGCCGATCCCGAGCTGGGCACGGTCCGCGTCGTCGCCTAGGCGGTCACCTTCAGCGTGGGCAGCAGCCCGGTGAGCTCGATGGCCCGCCGCAGCACCTTGGACGGCGTGAAACTCAGGTCGATCCCGGTCTCCTGGCAGTGCCGGTTCAGCTGCACAAGCACGGAAAGCCCCGAGGAATCGCAGAAGCCCACGCCGGTCATGTCGACCACCGCGGCGCCGGGAGCGTCGGCCAGCAGTCTGAGGAGCTCGGACCGGAGCCGGGGGCTGGTCGCGATGTCGATGTCACCGGCCACCTCGACGGTGATCGCTTGGTCCGAGCGGGCCGACTCGACCACGACGAGAGGAGCCGCCTGCCCGGCTTCGGAATCGATCGCCATCCATCGAAGGTAGAAGGGAGCGGTCAGGACCGCAACCGTCGCGAGAGGACAGTCCGCTCAGGACGACTTGGCGACTTCGCCCTTGTCCCTCTTCGAGGCACCCGTCGTACCTGCGGGTACCCCCTCGCGGCGGATCCATGCGCCGGATCCAGGCTATCCTCGCCGGATGGCCTGCCGTATCACCGAACTCATCCTCGACTGCGCCGATCCGGTCCGGATGGCGGCCTTCTGGTGCGAAGTGCTCGGCTACGTCGAAATCGGCAAGGACGGCGAAGACATCGAGATCGGGCCGCCCGGTGTCGGTTTCGGCGGACCTCAGCCCACGTTGATCCTGAGCCGCAGCGACGATCCAAAGCCGGGCAAGCTCCCGCTGCACATCGACGTGAACCCCACCGACCGCGATCAGGACGCGGAGCTTCAGCGGTTGCTCGCCGCCGGGGCGCGGCCCGCGGACGTCGGCCAAACGGGGGAAGAGTCGTGGCATGTGCTCGCCGACCCCGAGGGAAACGTGTTCTGCCTTCTCCGCGCCCGGGTCGACCCCTGAGGCACTGTCCACATCGGACTCTGGATTGGCGGGCGACGCCGCGGGGTATCCGGCGGAGAACACCGAACACGACTGGATGGTCAGCGATGGCGGACGAACGACGGTGGCAGCGCGACAAGGCCGGATTCGGCTCCGGCGAGAACCTGTCGGACGGCCCGCTGGCCGAGCAGTTCGTCGAACTCACGCGTCTGCTCCTGGCCGCCTCGACGCCCGCCCAGGTACTGGAACAGGTGATCGCCGCCGCGTACCGGGTCGTCCCCGGCGCGGACCTGGTGTCGGTCACTCTGCGTGCCCCGGACGGGAGCTTCCACACCCCCGTCTCGACCGGCGAGGTGGGGGTGGAACTCGACGAGGTGCAGTACCGCGCGGGCACGGGGCCGTGCGTCGACACCGCCGACGGCGAAAGCCCCGGTTACACCCGCAGTGAGGACCTGAGGGCGGAGACGAGGTGGCCGGACTTTTCCCGGGCCGCCGTGCGGCACGGTTTCACCTCGATCCTGTCCACCGTGCTCGTGCCCGACGCCGCTCCACCGAGGCTGCCCGGCGCGCTGAACATCTACAGCCGTCGCCCCGGGGCGTTCGATCCGCAGGCACGGGACACCGCGTTGCTGCTGGCGACCCACGGCTCACTCGCGCTGGCGACCACCAGCGCGGTGAGCCGGGCGGAGCTGGAGGCGAACCATCTCCGGCGGGCGGTCGAATCGCGCGACGTCATCGGGCAGGCGAAAGGGATCCTCATGCAACGACGCGGCCTGACCGCCGACGAGGCCTTCGACCTGCTGCGCCGCACTTCCCAGGACCTCAACGTCAAACTCGCCGAACTCGCCCGCACCCTGGCCACCCGGCACACGGAGCTCGACGTCCCCTAAAGCGCGTGAAGGCCTCCGGTGGCGATGTTGCGAAAGCCACTTTCGCAACGTTGAAGGTTGCGAAAGTGGCTTTCGCAACATCGCGGACGTGAGCGAATGGCGCACTGCTGAGCCGCCTGCGCGCGCGGCGCGAGCGGACCGCCCACGCTCGACGTCCCGTGAAGGCCCCCTTCCCTCGGCTGAGCCGAGGGAAGGGGGCCTTCACGCGCGACGGCGTCAGGCGAGGTCGAACCGGTCCAGTTCCATGACCTTGGCCCAGGCCTTGGCGAAGTCGGCGGCGAACCGCTCGCGCGCGCTCTGGCCCGCGTAGACCTCGGACAGCGCCCTCAGCTGGGAGTTCGAGCCGAAGACGAGGTCGACCGCGGTGGCCGTCCACTTCACCGCGTCCGTGGTGACGTCGCGGATCTCGTACACGTTCTCCTCGGACTCCGACACCTTCCACCGGGTGCCCGGCGAGAGCAGGTTGGTGAAGAAGTCGTTGGTGAGCACGCCCGGCCGGTCGGTGAGGACGCCGTGCCGGGTGCCGCCGGTGTTGATCCCGAGCGAACGCAGGCCGCCGACGAGGACGGTCATCTCCGGGGCGGTCAGGTCGAGCATGTACGCGCGCTCGACGAGCAGGACCTCCGGCTGCAGCTTCTCCTCGGGACGCAGGTAGTTGCGGAACCCGTCGGCGCGCGGTTCGAGCAGCGCGAACGACTCGGCGTCGGTGTCCTCCTGCGTGGCGTCGGTACGGCCGGGGTGGAACGCCACGCTCACCTCGGTGCCGGCGTCGCGCGCGGCCTTCTCGACGGCGGCGGTGCCCGCCAGCACGATCAGGTCGGCCAGCGAGATCTTGGCGCCACCGGCGTCGTTGAACTCGCGCTGGATGCCTTCCAGCGTCTCCAGGACGGTCCTGAGCTGCTCCGGCTGGTTGACCTCCCAGTCACGCTGGGGTGCCAGGCGGATCCGGGCGCCGTTCGCGCCACCGCGTTTGTCGGTGGACCGGAAGCTCGCCGCGGACGCCCACGCCGTGCCGACCAGCTGGCCGACCGTGAGCCCGGACTCGAGCACCTTCGCCTTGAGGGCGGCGATGTCGGCGTCCCCCACCAGCTCGTGGTCGACCTCCGGCACCGGGTCCTGCCACAGCTGCGGCTCGGGGATCCACGGCCCCAGGAAGCGGCTGACCGGGCCCATGTCGCGGTGCAGCAGCTTGTACCAGGCCTTGGCGAAGGCGAGGGCGAACTCGTCCGGGTTCTCCAGGAAGCGGCGCGAGATCTTCTCGTACGCCGGGTCGACGCGCAGCGCCAGGTCCGTCGTGAGCATCGTCGGCTTGTGCTTCTTGGCCGGGTCGTGCGCGTCCGGGATGATCGCCTCGGCGTCCTTCGCGACGTACTGCTTCGCGCCGCCGGGGCTCGTGGTGAGCTCCCACTCGTTGCCGAAGAGGATCTCGAAGAACCGGTTGCTCCACTGCGTCGGCTTGTCGGTCCACGTCACTTCGAGACCGCTGGTGATCGTGTCGGCGCCCTTGCCGCTGCCGTGGGTGCTCAGCCAGCCGAGGCCCTGGGTCTCGATCGGGGCGGCTTCGGGCTCCGGGCCCACGTGGTCGTCCGCGATACCCGCGCCGTGGGTCTTGCCGAAGGTGTGCCCACCGGCGATGAGCGCGACGGTCTCCTCGTCGTTCATCGCCATCCTGGCGAAGGTCTCCCGGATGAAATGCGCCGCCGCGGCCGGGTCCGCGCTGCCGCGGGGGCCCTCGGGGTTGACGTAGATGAGACCCATCTCGGTCGCGCCGACGTCGGGCACCATCTCGGAGTCACCGGCGTAACGCTCGTCACCCAGCCAGGTGTCTTCCGGACCCCAGAAGATCTCCTCGGGCTCCCAGGTGTCCACCCGGCCGAAGCCGAAGCCGAAGGTTTTGAACCCCATCGATTCCAGCGCGACGTTCCCGGCGAGCACGAGCAGGTCGGCCCAGGAGATCCGCTGGCCGTACTTCTCCTTGACCGGCCACAGCAGCCGCCGCGCCTTGTCGAGGTTGGCGTTGTCGGGCCAGCTGTTGAGCGGGGCGAACCGCTGCGCGCCGTCGCCGGCCCCGCCGCGGCCGTCGTGGATGCGGTAGGTGCCCGCGGCGTGCCAGCTCATCCGGATCATCAGGCCGCCGTAGTGGCCGAAGTCGGCGGGCCACCAGTCCTGCGAGGTGGTGAGCACCTCGGTGATGTCCCGTTTGAGGGCTTCGACGTCGAGCTTGGCGAATTCTTTGGCGTAGCTGAAGTCCTCGCCGAGCGGGTTGGCCTTCGACGAGTGGACGTGCAGCACCGAGAGGTCGAGCTGGTTGGGCCACCAGTCCTTGTTGGTGCGCGGGCGGCCGCCCGTCTTCGGCGTCGGCGAGTCGATCGCCGGGTTCTCGCTCTCGCTTCCGTGCGAGGTCACGGAGTCGTGGGCCACGGGGCAGCCCTTCTCCGGGGTGTCACTCAATTTCTTTCCTTCCGGGGGAGGCGAATTCATCGCTGGACGGGTTCGGCCGCGCAATCGGGGCAGACGCCCCAGTAGACGACCTCCGCCTCGTCGATCACGAAACCGTGATCGCCCGAGGCGGCGAGACAAGGGGCATGGCCGACGGCGCAGTCGACGTCCGCGATCGCACCGCAGGAACGGCACACGACATGGTGGTGGTTGTCACCCACCCGCGTCTCGTAGCGGGCGAGGGCGCCGGCGGGCTGGATGCGCCGGATCAGACCGGTTTCGGTGAGCGCCCGCAACACGTCGTAGACCGCCTGGTGGGAGACCGTGGGCAGGTCGGCCCGCACCAGCGCTATCACCGTTTCGGTGTCGACGTGCGGATGATCGCGCAGCGCGGCGAGCACGGCCAGCCTGGGCCGGGTCACACGCAGCGAAACCGCTCGTAGCTGTGCCTCGAAGTCGGACATCACCAATGACCATAAGAGCGTCTCTGGAATCAGTCAAATCAAGGCCCTCGCGGAG
Source organism: Amycolatopsis sp. cmx-4-54 (assembly GCF_046548895.1). Lineage (NCBI taxonomy): Bacteria > Bacillati > Actinomycetota > Actinomycetes > Pseudonocardiales > Pseudonocardiaceae > Amycolatopsis > Amycolatopsis sp. cmx-4-54. The sequence goes on along the minus strand of NZ_JAEBEJ010000014.1, from coordinate 199,284 downwards.
TGACGGCCGGTTTCGGAGGGGACGACTCCGGGTAGCCGGTGACCGGGCCATGACTTGCGTGAGGTGAGTTCATGACAACGACCGGAAAAGGCGAACCGCGGGGGCGCATCGGCACCACCGACGTCGAATGTCTCGAAAACGCCGTCGGCGTCCTGCGTGCCTTGGACTACCGGCAGGGCGGCGCTTTTTCCCACGACGCGGTGCACGTCGTGAAATCGGTCAGCCTGCTGCTCAATTGGGGTTCGGTGCCCGGCCCGCTCCGGTCGCGGCTGCTGACCGTGCTCGCCGATCTGCACAATCTGCTCGGCTGGACGGAATTCGACATCGGCAGGCGGATCCCGGCGCGGTTCCGGTTCGACCGCGCGCTCGGTCTCGCCGCCGAAGCGGGAAACGACAATCTCGTCGCCAATATCCGGTACCGCCTCGGCAGGCTGGCGCTGCACCACGACGACGTCGAGGACGGGCTGCGTCAGCTCCGCCACGGCCAGGCCGCCGCCGAGCGGTCCGGCTCCCGGCGGGCGAGGGCGATCCTGACCGTCAACGAGGCGTGGGCGCTGGCCAAGACCGGTGACGAACGCGCCACCCTCGCGTGCCTCTCGCAAGCCGAGTGCCAGTTCGAGAGCGCGGACACCTGGGCGCCCGCGCGTCCCTGGGAAGCCTTCTTCGGCACGACGGACATGGCCGCGATGCGAGGGACCGTCCTGACCGAACTGGCCAGGACGGCCACCTCCCGGCACAGTGACGAGGCGATCGCGCGGCTACGCGACGCCGTCGGCGGCTACGGCACGGAAATGTCCCGCAGCCTGGCGCTCACCCTGATCATGCTCGCGCAGAACCACGCGCTCCAGGGCGATTTCGACGAAGCCGTCCGCACCGGCTCCGAAGCCCTGGACCTGGCACGTGGTCTCGGTTCCACCCGCACCAAGGACCGGCTGGCGCCGCTGGCGGCGCTCCTGCGCGGACACGCGACCGACCCCGCCGCCCGCGACCTGCTCCACCGGATCGACCGTTACCGTGCCGAACCGGGACCGTGAGCGGCGAACCGCCGTCCGAGCAGGACCGCGGTCGCCGCGAAGCCGAGGCAAAGACCGGTCCAGACACCCCAGCCGCCCCAGCCGAACACGTAGGCGCACAAGAACATCGACGGCACGCCCACCCCCCAGTACCCGACGAGGGTGCAGCGAAGCCCGGAAACGGTGTCGCCGAGCCCGCGCAGCAGACCGACGAGGATGTTCTGCGTCCCCTTGCTGTACTGCTGCGCGATGGCGAACGCCAGCAGGACCGACGCCGTGCCGAGCACCACCGTGTCGGCCTCGTCGTGCAGGAACGGCCACAACAGCACCTCCGGCACCACCAGGTACGCCAGGCTCACCACCGCCATCAGCGACCAGGAAAGGGTGAACGCCTGGCGGGCGATCACCGGCGCCCGCCCGCGATCGCCGTGGGCGACCGCGCGACTGACCAAAATGGACGATCCCTGCGACAGGCCGATGTTGGCCTGGTAGACGATGTACGCGAGCTGGTTCGCGACGTTCGACGCGGCGAGCATCGCCGGGCCGAAGGCGCCCATCAGCATGGTCGCGATCGAGGTGATCGCCGCTTCGGACCCGTAGGTGAAACAGATCGGGGTCCCGTGCCGGGCGATCCGCCGGACCACCACCGGATCCGCGCGCCAGAGCGCGAGCGACACCATGGGGCGCAGCAAGGGATCCCGCCGGACGGCCGAGGCGAACACGGCGAGCGTGAAGAACTGGACCAGCGTCGTCGCCAGGCCGATCCCGGCGACGCCCAGTGCGGGCAGCCCCGCCCAGCCGTAGATGAACGCCGCGTTGAGGGCGGCGTTGACCGCGATCGACACCAGCGTCACGGCGAGCAAGGAGCCCGGCCGCCGCAGCCCGACGGCGAACTGGCGTATCACGTTCAGCCACACCATGGGGAACAGCCCGCCCGCCAGCGCGAACATCATCGCCCTGGCGAGGGCCACGATCTCCGGTTTCTGCCCGAGCAACGGCAAGGCGGCCGCCAGTCCACAAAGGACGGCCGCACCGGCCGCCGCGGTCAGGGTCGCGCCGAGCAGCGCGGACCGCAGGAGCGACCGGATCTCGTCGCGCGCCCGCTCGTCGAGTTCGCCGGTGCCGGTGCGGAGTTCCCCCGCCCCCGCCGCCGTGGCCACGAGATTCCCGACGCCGGTGACCATGCCGACGCACATGGTGCGGATCTGGTTGTAGAGCAGGATCGCCAGCCCGCCCGCCGCCACCGCGGTCACGCCGAGCAGCCCGAGCATGGCCAGGTCGACGCTGGTGAGCGCCACCTGCGCCAGCTGGATTCCCGCGATCGGCGCGGCCAGCGCGACGAGCGCGCGGTATCCGCGGGTCGCCACCGCCGTGCTCATACGCCCACCGCCACCGGTGCCGGACGAGCCGTCCGGTCGCGGGCGGCCGCTCGCACGGACGCGGCGTAGGTGGCGAACCAGCGCTCCATCCGGCGGTGGGCCAGTTCGTCGAGCACTCCCCTGGCACGCAGCCATTCGTCGTCGTAGACCGAGTCGAGGTACTTCTCCCCCGCGTCGTTGCACAGCACCACGACGACGCTTCCGGCCGGATACGCGTAGAGCCGCCGGAGCGCGACGTGGATCGCGCCTCCGGTGGTCCCGCCGACCAGGACGCCCGTGCGCCGGGCGACGACGCGAGCCCCGGCGAAAGCGTCGCTGTCGGACACTCGATGGGCTTCGTCGATCACCGACCGGTCGACGTTGGCCCCGACCGGGAAACCGGCCGGGCTGCCCGCCCCGGTCTGGTGGTAGATCCCCGGCGCGCCACCGAAGATGATCGAGCCGACGGGTTCGACCGCGACCGCGCGGGTGCCCGCTCCCGCCGCGCGCAGGGAGCGCACCGTCCCGCACAGGGAGCCGCCGGTGCCGATCGCCGCGACGAGCACGTCGACGTCACCGAGCTGCCCGAGCAGTTCCCGCGCCAGCCCGGAGTAGCCGTTGCCGTTGCCGGGATGGTTGTGCTGATCGGGATGGTAGGCACCGGTTTCCGCGGCGATCCTGGCCGCGACCCGCCGCCGCTGGACCGAACCGACCCCGCCGGCCGGCGGAGCGTCGACGAACACCAGTTCCGCGCCGAGCGCGCGCAGCATCCGGAGCTTCTCACGGGCGGCGTGGTGGTCGACCACGGCCGTGAACCGGTAGCCGCGTTCGAGCGCCACCAGCGCGAGCCCGTTGCCGGTGTTGCCGGAGGTGGGTTCGACGATATGCCCGCCCGGCCGCAGCCGTCCTTCGAGTTCCGCCTCGTCGATCATCTGCCTGGCCATGCGCACCTTGCACGAGCCGGTCGGATTGAGCTGGTCGAGTTTGAGCAGCAGGCGCGTCCCGGTGCCGGTGCGCGCGAGCTCCAGCAGCGGCGTGTTCCCGATCAGCTCGGACACGCGCCGGACGATCGTCATCGGATCTCCTGGATCGGGTGGTCGGTGTCGATGTGCCAGCGGTCGCCGTCGACCACCACCTTCGGGGGCAAGGGAAGCTGGTGGAAACCGCTCTCGTTCTTGTCCATCTGGTAGCCGGCCGTGTTGGGGTACACGAGCAGATCGCCGGTTCTCGGCCGCGCGGGCAGCTCCACCGCGCGCCAGGTCAGGACGTCGTACTCCATGCAGCTCGAACCGGCGACGACCGTGCGCACCGGCGTACCGTCCGCGGCCTCCCGGCGTACGAGGACCGGGTCGGGCAGAAACTCGCTGCCCTTCCACTGTTCGGACAGGCTCATGGACAGGCCTGCGACCGTGGTGATCAGGTGGTCCTCGGCCGGTTTGCAGCCCAGCACCGGGAACACCGAGAACCCGGCGCCGTCGACGAGGGCCCGGCCCGGTTCGAGCAGCAGCTCGATCCCGGCCGCGCGCAGGCGTTCCGCGAGCGTTTTCCCGGCGATCTCGTACCGCAGGATCGCGGTCACCATGGCCGCCCCGGCCGGCGCCTGGTGGTACGGATAGGTCTTCGACGGGTTGCGGCGGGCGTGGAACCAGCCGTCGTGCCTGCCGGACTCGAACCGCGCCCAGTCAGCCGCGTCCACATAGGACACGGCGATCCCGCCGCCGATACTGATCTTCGACGCGGGCTGCCCGAGCGCGCGGGCGTCCCGGCACAGATCGATCAGGTACGCGGCCAGTTCCGCCCTCGGCACGGGATCGTAGCCGTCGAGATGGAACGAAAATCCACCGAGGACAACCGATTCGGCACACTGCCGCACGGCCGCTTTCAAGGCGTCGGGAGCGAAGCCGAACCGGCTCTCGGGCGCGGACGGCGGCCTCACCCGCAGCAGCACCTGGGCCGTCTCCCCGAGTTCGGCGGCCATACGCGCGACGCGTTCCAGTTCGTCGGCCGCGTCCACCGCGATGAGACAGCGGTGCCGCAGGGCGAGCCAGAGCAGGCCGTCCGGTTTGGCGGCGCCGGTGATCCCGATCGCCTCCCCGCGCAGGCCGTTGCCGAGGGCGTGCACCAGTTCGGGCACGCTCGCGACGTCGACGCCCGTGCCGGGCCGGGTGCATTCCCGCAGCCACGCCGCCGCCTTGTTGGCCTTCTTCCCGTAGTAGACGGTGCCCTCGACGCGCTCGGCCGCGAGCGCGGAGACCATTCCCCCGAGGTTCTCGGCGAAAGTTGCCGGATGGACCACGTGGAACGGCCCACCGCCGACGGCGCGGGCGATCTCCCACAGGGTCTCCGAGTCACGCAAGCGCGGCGCCCAAGGGCGTTCGAGCGCGGGCAGGGGCGGGGAAAGGGTGTCGATCAGGTCCACAGGGCCACCTCGCGGCCGCGGCCCGCCGCGATGGCGCGGGCGGCCAGCGCGTGCGCCACCGGGATGTCGGTGATGATCATGCCGCTGCTGAAGGCGAACACCCGGTCTTCGTCTCCGCGACGGCCGGGCGCGCGACCGGCGAGGATCTCCGGCAGTTCGGCGTCGATCCGGAACACCCCGTCCGGCCCCGCCATCCGCTGTCCGGTCACTTCGACCTGCAGGCCGCTGGTGGCCACGGTGTAGTCGGCCTCGGCGAGCGTGCCCTCCTGGACTCCCTTGCTGGCGACCGAGATCAGCAGCCCGCCCGGCGGCAGCCAGCCGAGCCGGATCTTCGGGTGGGCCGCGCGGCCCGACGCCGCGACCACGATGTCGGACTCGCGCGCCGCGGCCTCCACGTCGTCGACGAGTTCGACCTCGCGGTCCGGGAACCGCTCCTTCACCGCGGCGACGCTGTCGCGCAGGCCGTCGGGATGTGTGCCGAACAACCGAAGCCGCTCGAGTTCCGGCAGCGCGGTGAGCAGGTACGGCAGCGTCCGGATCCCCTGTGCGCCGGTGCCGACCATGAGCGCTGATCGCGCGCCCGGCCGGGCGCAGGAACGCGCGATCAGCGCGGTGCTGGCGGGTGTGCGGGTGGCGCCGACGCGGTGACAGTCCATGAGCGCGAACGGCATGCCCGTGGTGTCGTCGTACAGCGTGATCGTCGTGTAGTACTTCTCGGCCGAGGTGCTGCCCTGGCGGTAGCTCGTCTTGAACGCGGCCTGTTCGAGCGAGCCGTCGTAGCCGAGCATCGAGTACGCGACGGCGTCCCGCGCGGGATCCGGCATCGGCACCATCAGCTTCGCCGGATTCCGCGAGGCTCCGGACGCGTAGGCCAGATAACCGTCTTCGACCATGGTGATCGCCTCGTCCGGGGTGAGTTCGAGGTTGCGCAGATCCGAGCGCGTGAGAATGTGCAGCGAGGGACCGGAGCTCATGAACGATCGACCTTTCTCGTGGGAAGGTGGCGCGCCGCAGCCTAATGAAAACGATTGTCTTTTTCATTGACTGTGTTACTTGTCACGCTAAGCTGGCGCCGTGAGTGGACCTTGGAGCGCTTCGGAAAGCCGCTCGCGCACGGAAGAAGTCCGGCATCTCAACGCGATCAGCCATCTCGCGGCGGACGACGGCGCGCCGGGGACGAGCGGACCGCTCAGCGGTATGCCGTTGGTGGTCAAGGACAACATCCACGTCGCGGGCATGCCGAACACCGCGGGCACGCCGGCTCTCGCGCACCACGTTCCGCGTGAGCACGCGGAGGTGGTGCGGCGCCTGGTCGACGCGGGCGCCGTGGTCATCGGCAAGGCGGCCATGCACGAACTAGCGTTCGGCATCACCTGCGACACGACCCCGCTGGGTCCGGTGCGCAACGCCCGCGACCCGTCCCGGTTCGCCGGGGGCAGCAGCGGCGGGACCGCGGTCGCCGTCGCGGCGGGCATCGTTCCGGCGGGCCTGGCGACCGACACCGGCGGCTCGGTGCGTGTTCCCGCCGCGCTCAACGGGGTTTGCGGATTCCGGCCGACCTCGGGCCGCTACCCGTCCGGCGGTATGACGCCGTTGAGCACCACCCGGGACACGGCCGGGCCGATCGCCCGCACGGTCGCCGATCTCGCCCTTCTCGACGCGGTGCTCGCGGGCGAACAGCCGGAACCTTTGATCGAGAGCTCAGCGATCCGGCTGGGTGTACCGCACGGCTTCCTGACCGGCGACCTTGCCGAGGAGGTCGAAGAACTGTGGGACGCCGCGCTCGCCCGGTTGCGTTCGGCAGGCGTCGATCTCGTGCCGGTCGACGACACATCCCTCGCCGAACTCGTCGCCGACCAGGGAATGCCGCTGGTGATCCACGAAGCGGGCGTCGCCCTCCGGGCCTACCTCGCCGAATACGTGCCCGAGGTCTCGTTCGAGCGGCTCGTCGCCGGGGTCGCCGCGGCCGACGTCCGGGCGATCTTCGCCGAGGCGATCGTGCCGGGCGTCGAGCCTGCCGTCTACGAGGCGGCCCTCGCCACCCGCGCGGCCTTGCGCGGCGCCTACGCGAAGATCTTCGCGGACAGCGGGATCGACGCGCTGGCCTTCCCCACCACACCCGCGACGGCCCGGGATTTCTCGGCCGTCGAGAAGTTCGTCCACCGCGGGCGCGCGGTCCCGACCTTCTCGACCTTCATCCGCAACTGCCAGCCCGGCAGCATCGCGGGTTTCCCGGGCTTGACCGTCCCGATGGGGCGCGACCGCGACGGCCTGCCCGCCGGGCTGGCCCTCGACGGCGCCATCGGCGACGACCGGAACCTGCTGGCGGCCGGGACTTTCGTCGAACGGGTGCTGGCCGGCGGGTAGGCCGATGGCTAGGTGACGACGTTGCGAAAGTGGCTTTCGCAACACGGGCCGCTGATGTGCGAGGCGCCGGCGGGACCGAAAGCCGTTGGGCGAGCCGGAGTCGAAGCAACGCCGGGTCGGGCTGAAGTCGTACTCGACGATCGAAGGCTGGTCGTGCATCGACTCGGTCACGTCGACCGCCGGCTGGTCGTGCATCCGCGCCTTGAGCGTGTCCGGTTCGCCCCCCTTGGTGGCCGTCGATGCCCTCCACCCGAAGCCCTCCCGGACGGTGAACTGGTCACCGGAAGGCAGCGACGGCGCGGCAAAGGAGGAAACCGTGAAGATCAACCCAGGCAGGGTCACGCATCAGTACGACGGGGAGCTGGTGGTGTTCCACATCGGCATGACGTTCAACCGGTGGTGGCGGCCCGATCTCTACCTACCGGTCTTCTTCGCCATGCCGGCGATGATGCGCGAACTCGCCGAGGACCCGGACTCGGGACTGCTCGGCTACGAGTTCCTGTTCAACCGCAGAGGGCCGTTCGCCGTGCAGTACTGGTCCTCGGTCGAGAAGCTCTACGCCTACGCGTCCACCGGGTCGCTGAGTCACCGACCGGCATGGACCAGGTTCAACGCGATGGCCAGGAAGCACCCCGAGGCGGTGGGAGTCTGGCACGAGACCTTCGTCGTCGAGCGCGCGGAGAGCATGTTCGTCGGGACACCGGCCATGGGGCTGCCCAAAGCGACGAAGACCGTACCCGTCGGGAAGCACCACCACCGCGCCCGTACGCGTCTGGCGGACGGCGCCACCGGACCGCCGACCCGGGTGGCCTGACCAACGGAGTCAGGTCTCGGCGGCCGGAGACCCGTCGCCCGAGGTGCGGGCGGCCAGGGGCGTCCGGCCGGTCCACCGCCGGTAGGCACGGCGGAACTCGCGTCCGTCGCTGAAGCCGACTTCGGCGGCCACAGCCGAGATCGCCAGGGTGGAGTTCCTGAGCAACGCGGTCGCGTGCCGCTCGCGGACGCGGTCGCGGATGGCGGCGAACCGCTCCCCCGCCTCGGCGAGCTGCCGTCGCAACGTGCGTTCGCTGATGTGCATCTGCGCGGCGATCTCGGCCATGGTGAACGGGCGGTGGAGGTGTGCGTTCAGCAGCGCCTCCACCGCGGCCACGACCCCCGGCCTGGTCCGCTCCGGCGCGATCAGGTTCCCGCACACCGCGAGCGCTGTCCGCAGCGTCGGTTCGTGATGGGTGGGGATCGGCGCCCGCAGGACGCCGGAACCGATCACGAGGCGATCGGCGTCGGCGGCGAAGTGCACCGGGCAACGGAAGAACCGCTGGTATCGGGCGGCGTAGGCCGGCGGACGGTAGGTGAGGAACACCCGGGTCGGCGCCCAGGTCTCGCCGAGGACGGAGCGCAGGAACGCGATGGTGCTGGCGAACGCCTCCTCGGCGAGGAACGGGAGCAAGGCGGGATCCGGCCAGCGTTCCCGGAGATACAGTTCGATCTCGGGCCCGTCCAGCCCCTCCGCGGTGAAGTCGGCGAGGCTGCCGGAAGCCCGGTGCATTTCGTCGAGCACCCCCAACGCGTCTCCGACGGTCGCGGACGATCTCATCGCCACGCCGACGAAGCCGAAGGACAGCAACGCGTCGCGGGCTCCGACCTCGATGCCGAGGGGCCGGTCCGGCATCGCCGCGACTGCTCTGCGGAGCACCGTCCTGGCTTGGTCCAACGACACGCGGACATCGACGTCGTCGAGGAGCCCGGTCCCGAGCCCGGTCCCCGAGAACCAGGCCGCGACCGGCAGCCCGGCTTGGCGGCCGATCGCCACGACCGCGCTCAGCAGCGTCGGCGGGATGGCCGCGTCAGCGGAAGTCATCAGGGAGCCCGCGGACTCGGCAGTGGCCGCACGAAGCCCGCGATCCGCGCGGTGACCACAGCGGTGCCGTCGTCGATCATGTCCCGCATCCCCGCCAATACTCGTTCGTCGGGCGAGCCGTGCACCTGGAAGTCCACCACCGTGCAGTGCGCCGACACGGCGTTGATGTGGTTCTCCGAGATCCGCCAGTGTTCGAGGACCGCGTCCGAATCGGCGTACAGCTGATAGCTGTAGGCCAGCATGCGATCGGCGTCGACGAACGTCTGCACCATGATCTGCGGCGCGTTGCGCTCGACGAAGCCGATGGCCTCCCGGACGGCGGCGGTGAACTCCTCCAGGTGACCGTCGGTGATCCGCATGGTGTTCCGGAACAGGAGTGTTTCGTCTGCTTCGAGTGTCATGGCCTCATGGTCGGATCTCGATCGGACTGGAGGTCAACGCGGCGACCCCGTGCGCCCTGTCACAGAGCCCCGGCGCCGCTACGGCCAGGCGGTCCAACTCTTCACGATCGAGAAACTAACAAACGACGGCGCGTCAGGGGCGGCAAACGGCTCCCCGGATCGGCTTGGGCGGGCTCGTGTGGATGACCCGGCCGTCGGCCGCCTGCACCTCGAAGCTCAGCTGAGCGCGGTCACCAGCAGGGCGAAGGCGGCGATGATGACCGCGACCCGGGCGTAGTGGAAACGGTCCCAGCGGTTCATCTGCTCCTTCCAGTCGGCGGGCCGGTTCTCGGTGGTCCAGGTCTTGCCGCGGTTGTTGATCGGGACGAGCAGCAGAAGCGACATGACCACGCTGACGATCAGCAGCGCACCGGCGGCGACGACGAGCCCGGCCGCGGGGTCCTGCCATCCGGCGACGGCCCAGATCGCGACGAGCACGAGCGAACCGATGTACCAGAACGGCATGACGGCGCCGAGCATCCGGCCCCCGTGGGCACGGCCGCGCACCATGCTGTCCTCGGGGAGGGCGTTGAGGATCGGGTTGACGATGAAGGCGACGGCGAACTCCACCCCCACCATCACGCCGACGACCACGGTCGTGACGATCTCGAGTGCGGTGAACATGACTGGCCCTCCAGGGATCTAGCGTTGCTAGGTTGCCCGGCGAGGCTAACACTAGCACCGCTAGGTTGTCTAGCATTGCTAGAACCCGGCGGCCCCCATTCACGCGGGCAGGCGGGTGAGGTGCCCGGAAAGGTCGACCACCCGGGAACAGCGGTCGGCCACGGCGTCATCGTGCGTCGCGACGACGATGGTCTTGCCGGACTCGTTGAGTTTCCCCAGTAGGCCGAGAACGACATCGCGGTTCTTCGCGTCGAGGGAACCTGTCGGCTCGTCGGCCAGGACGATGTCACACGGCTTCAGCAACAGCCGGGCCACGGCGACGCGCTGCTGCTCGCCACCGGACAGCGAGAAGATCTTCCGGTCTTCCGCTCCCGGCAGGCCCACCCGCGCGAGCGCATCGGCGATACGTTCCCGTTTCGGGGTTCCGCGGGTTCCGCGCTCCGCATAGGTGAGTGCGACACGAAGGTTGTGTGCCACCGACTCGTTGTCGATGAGGGCGAAGTTCTGGAACAGGTATCCCAGCCGGTACCGGCGCTGGAGATTCGCCGCCCTGGTCCTCGGCCCCGGCGCCTTTTCACCGAGGATGCGGACCTCGCCGTCATCCGGAGCGTCCAGCAGTCCGATGAGGTTGAGGACGGTGGACTTCCCTGTTCCGCTCGCGCCGGCGAGGCCGACGAATTCCCCCTTCTCGATCCGGAGATCGAGATCGTCCAAGACCCGGCGGTCGCCGTGGCTTTTCCGGACGCCCTGGAGTTCACAAGCCAATTCCACGGTCAAAGCTCCTTCAATCGCCTGCTCGTGTTCCGGCGTTCCACGGTGAGTACGGTCGCGACGACGAGCAGAGCCTCGACCACCAAGGTCACGGCGGCCACGGCCGCCAGTGCTGATGCCTGGCTGAACGAGCTCACTTGCTCGCCGGGCACCGAATAACTGTTCGTCGCCAGTACGACGAGGGCGAGACCGGCGAGGAGGATTTGCCCGAGCCAGGTCCCGCCCAAGGTCAGAAGCAGTTCCCGGTAGGTTCGAGCGAAACCGACGCCGTGGAGTCTGCGCACGGCCAGCCTTCCGCGCAGCCGGTCGGAGCCGACGATCGCGATCATCGCGATCAGCGCCAGCATGACGACCAAGGCCACGACCCCGAACACCGTGAGCTGGGACATGCCACCGCGAATGTCGTTGGCCTGCGTGGTCAGCGCTTCGTGCACGCTCACGAGGTGCTGGAGATTGTCGGCGAGCTTGAGTTCCTTCAACTTCGGGGCGAGCCCGGTCAGCACGACCGCGGGGTCTTCGTCGACGCGGACCTTCAACCCGGTGTTCAGCCCGCCGGTGATCGAGTTGAGCCGGTCCACCGTCAGGCTGTTCGACGGCGTCATGATCTGGACGATGGGATCCGTGATCAGGTTCCCGTCCCCGGGGTTGACCCGGGGATCGAAGCTGAACACCTTTTGCCCGGAGGCCGTCCAGACGATCCGGACCTGCTGGCCGGCGAACCATTCCGGCGGCCGTTCCCCGGTGATCCGCTCTTCCGCCTGAACCGCGCCGGTGATCCCCGCCGCCCCGGTGCGCGTTTCCTGCAACAGTTGCCTGATCTCGGCTTCGCGCGCCTTGAACCGCTCGGGCACGGCGACCACCCAGGCCCGTTCGCCGTCGTCGATGTCGACGACTTTCCGGGAGTCGTCCAGGATCGGGTACTGCTTGAGGTAGTTGGTGTTCACCTGGATCGGCGGCACCGGCCAGCGTGCCGTCGGGTCCGGAGGCGCGGTGGGCTCGTAGTTCGCGGCGTCGATGAAGATCGCTCCCGCACGGTCGAGTACGGGATAGAGGTCACGCGCCTCCGCGACCGACGAGGCGTTGCCCCCGGTTTCGAACTCCTGCTGGTCGTCCCCGATGAGCCGGGGGTAGAAGATGCCGTAATCCTGGACCTTCTCCCACGGCGCGATCTGTTCCCGCTGATTCTCCAGATCGGCGAATTGCTGCCACATCAAGACGGTCAGGACGGCCACCACCGCCCCGCACACGGCCTTCACGACCGAGAGCGCCGTGATGGCCGCGCCGGAGGACGAACGACTCCGTGGAGTGGTGTGCCGCGTTCGATCGTTCACTGCAGGCTTCCTTTGACGAGGTCCGAGACTTGCACACGACGGATGACGATCAGCCCGATTCCCAGCGTCGCGGCGATTCCGGCCACCGTCACCGGGAGCACCGTGCCGGCGAGGGAACGCAGGAACACCGGGTCGACGCCCGGAACGGCGAGGACGATGACCGAGCAGGCGGCCAGCGCGACGAGGACCGACGCGGCCTGCACTCGTCCCACGACTTCGTACCAAATACGCGTCGCGGGATGGCCGAGCAACCGCAGCACGCCGATTCGCCTCCCCTCACGCAGGAGGACGAAGAGAATGATCAAGGTCGCCGCGACGGCGAGGAGGGCCGTCAGGATTTCCAGGCTCGCCCGGTCTTCGGCCGGTGATCGGCTCGGATCCGGCACCAGGTCCGCGGTCGTCAGGCCGTCGACCCCCGCCTCGGTCAGCCGCTGGTGGACGATGGCGAGGAAGCGGTCCGTGGCCGCGCGGTCAGGGGCCTCCACCACGTACCGGCCGGCGGCCGGCAAGGCGTCGAAGGCCCGGGGCAGTGGTGCGAACGTGAGGTCGTACCGGTCGCCGAGAACCGACGGCACCCCCACGTTGCCCGCTTGCCCGGCGCGCGCCGAGGAAACGGTCACCGGCCCGCCGCGTGATTCGGCCGCGGTCAGCCAGCGCCCCTCGCTCAACGTGAATTCGTCGGTCAGTGCCGTCCGGTCCTGGCCGAGGAGAACGTAATGCGTGACGCGCTTCCGGTCCGAGGAGGAGGTGTTCACGGCGGTGCGCAGAACGGCGGAGTGGGTCGCCGTGGCCGCCTCGGTGAGAACGCGCAGCGCCACGGCGGGATCGTCGGCCCTTGGGCTCTCCGGCCAGACGAACGCAGCCCCGATGCGATACGCCGCGGTTTCGCCTTCCGATTCCCGCTCGAGGACCTTGTCCAGGAGAATCACCACCGGAATGGCGAGCATGACTCCCGCGAAGAGGAGGCACAAAGTCAGTCTCATCTGCGATCACTCTCGTCGAAAAGGCCGAAACGCACCGCGAAAAGAATCAGATCGGTTTTCCCTCCGCCGACGGAGAACGCGGGTGCCGGATCCGGCGATCGTCGAACCCGGCACCCGCTTCACGCGATCATTCCCAGTGCGTCAGGAACCAATCACGCGTTCGGGTTGTACCAGGTGTTGCAGGTCCACTTGAAGCCGTTCGTGACATAGGCGTTGGACCAGGAACCCGCGTTGGCGTACCGCTTGTCGTTCGCGGCCCCGAGAGCCGCGGTCGAACTGTGGTAGTTCTTCGGGTGAACGTAGTTGGAGTGGCACGACTTCAGGACACCACTGACCCCGGAGCCACGGCACCAGGTGCCGCCACCAGCACTGACGCAGTCAGCCGCCACGGACGCCGTCCGGCTCGGAGCGGCCTGCGCGGTCGAGACGACCCCCACGGACATCAGCAGTGCGAACGAAGCGACCGCCGCCACCTTCGCGGCTTTTCCAGACGTGTAAACCATTGACACTTTCAACCCCATTCTGCTTGTTTGCATATTCCCTGCGGGGTGCACAAAGCCTGATCCTGTGCAGTGGATCAGCCGACATTCCTCATCAGGCCAGGAAATAGCTGAAGAGACGCGCAAAGCATGAATCGCGCACGCTCATATATATTCGGTGTTGCCCCCATGACCGCACCGCGAATTCAACGAAACATCCCCAGATTCCACCCCCGTTGAGTCACGTTATTCCCAGCGATCACAATCGGGCAAGCCACCGGCGGCAAGTTCCCCGGGATGGCGCAATCACGATCACCGATCGGCTGACGGGCGCCCGTCGGGTCACCTGCCGTATTCGCAGCGTTCTTTCACCGAAGAGGGGGAAACACGCGCGTGCGCCGCGTGCGGGTGCAGAAAGGGACGTCGAGGCCGTGCCGCGGTCACGCGGACCAGCGGAGCGAGAGCCGCGTTTTTCGCACCGCGGCCCGGCGTGACCGCTGGGCAGCAGCCTGGGCACACGCTCGCGTGGCTGCTACCCGCGCGAAGGTGCCGTGGATTTCAAGACCGGCCGAGAGGGAGCACGAAGACAGTGGGTGTGGTCGGTTGCGGCGAGCCCGCGGCGGGTTCGACGGTGATGGCGACGTGGTCGATGTCCGCGGCGAGTGGCACCGCGAGCGTTCCGGCGTCCGCCCGCACGAGTCCGGCGGATTGCGCTCCTCGCGGGCCGGTGAGCCACGCCTGGTAGGCGTGGGTGCCGTCCAGGGGCGGCAAGCCTTGCGTTCTGATGGTCGCTTCACCACGTTGCCGCGAATAGCCGACGTCCACGGCACCTCCCCCGGTGCCGCCGGCGCGCACCGTGATCAGGTCCGCCGGAGCGGACGCGGCGACCGGTGCCGCCGCGGGACCCGAGCCGATACTGATGCCACCGGCCAGGACGGCGGCCGCGGCCGCGACGGACGCGATCACGATCGCCAGGCGGGTACCTCGTCGCCGGGGTGCGCCGGAGGACGCCTTGATCGCCGGCGGGATCTGCCTCGTCGCCGAGACTTCGGCGAGGACACGGGCACGCAGCCCGCTGCCGGGAACAGCACTCTCCGCGGCGCCCAGCCTCGCCGCCGTTTCGCGAAGCTCACGGACTTCCTGTGCGCAGGTGGGACATTCGGCCAGGTGCCTGGTGAACATGGCCCGTTCGATGTCGGTGACCGCGTCGAGCGCGTACGCACCGGTCAAGGTGTGGGCTTCGGCGGTGGTCATCGAGTCACTCCCAGCGTGTCTCGCAGGCGGATCATGCCGTCCCGCAAGCGGGTTTTGATGGTGCCCAGTGCGACGCCGAGCCGGTCGGCGACCTCTTGGCAGGTGAGTCCCTGGAAATAGGCGAGCAGAATCGATTCCCGCTGCAGCTCGGTGAGGGCGGACAAGGCTCCTCTGACGAGATCGTGTTCCTCTGTGGACAGTGCGGCTTCGGCGACGTCGTCGTAGGGGCGGCGCAGGTCCAGCAGGTCGGCGCGGTCTTCGCGGTCGCGAGCGGACTGCTCGGAACGGACGCGGTCGATGGCTCGCCGGTGCGCGATCGTCAGAGCCCAAGTGCTGACCTTGGCCCTGGCCGGGTCGTAGTGCGCGGCTTTACGCCAGATCTCGAGCATGACCTCCTGGGTGACCTCCTCGGCGATGGCGCGCGAGCGGAGCACCCGCAGCGCGGTGCCGAAGATCGATCCGACGAGCTGGTCGTACAGTGCGGCGAACGCCCGCTCGTCACCCCGCGCCGACCGGCCGAGGAGTTCTTCGGAGGTCGGCGCGGAGGGTGCGGCGGCAAGCGGTGGCGGGCGGAGAAGGGTTACGGTGGCCCTCGCGGCGGTCATGGTGGGTCCTTCCTCGGCCGAAGCCGAGCCTGCGCCGCGCGGCGAACGAACTGTTCCGCGAGCAAGCTGTCACCGATGATTCGTCGGGAAGAGCCGTCCGTATTGGTATGGATCTCCGGACGCCCCTGCGGCGACCACGATCGGGTGCATTCGGCGTCGATCCGGTCACAACGCCAAACCTTCGACGCCGGGGTGCCGAACCAGGGGTATGTCCGCCTCCGAACTGCCCCCGTCCGAAAGCGCCGTCCAGCCGCAGCGAACCCGGCTGCGGTTCTTCGCGGCGGCGTTCACCGGCGTCCTCGCCCTCGCCGCCGCGCTGGCGGTCGGCCACCTCGTGGCGGGGTTCATCAGCATCAACGCCTCGCCCTATCTGGCCGTCGGCAACGGCGCCATCGACCTCACCCCGGTCGAACTGAAGGACTTCGCGATCCGCACCTTCGGTGTTTACGACAAGCTCGTCCTGCTGGGCAGCATGGCCGTGGTCATGGTGCTGGCCGCCGCGCTCGCCGGTGTCCTGTCGCGACGCTCGCCCGTCCCCGGCACGGTGATCATCGCCGCGTTCGGGCTGATCGGGGCGTTCGCGGTGTACCAGCGCCCGGACCTGACCGCGGTCGCGCTCCTCGCGCCGGTCGCCAGCCTGGCCACCGGGGTCGTGGTCTTCCTGCTGCTGCACCGGCTCGCGCCGCGCGTGTGGCGTGAAGGGAACACCGACGAAAAGACCGGTACCTCCAGGCGTGCCTTCCTGATCGGCGGCGCCGGTGTCGTCGCCGGCGCGGGTGCGGCGGGGCTGGGCGGGCAGC
Organism: Amycolatopsis sp. cmx-4-54; assembly: GCF_046548895.1. Taxonomy (NCBI): domain Bacteria; kingdom Bacillati; phylum Actinomycetota; class Actinomycetes; order Pseudonocardiales; family Pseudonocardiaceae; genus Amycolatopsis; species Amycolatopsis sp. cmx-4-54. Next base: position 182,982 of record NZ_JAEBEJ010000014.1, on the reverse strand, counting down.
TGATCAGTTCGACCCGGGACGCCACGGCGTCTCGCGAGGCGATCGGCAAGCTCGTTCCCGCGCGGACGGCACCGGCGATCCCGGTCGACGCCGATTTCGCGAAACTGGGCACACCCTCGTTCCTCACGCCGAACGAAAAGTTCTACCGCGTGGACACCGCCCTCACCGTGCCGCAGTTACGGGCCGAGGACTGGAGCCTGCGGCTGCACGGCATGGTCGACCGGGAAATCCGCTACAGCTACGACGACATCCGGAACCGGCCCCTGCTCGAACGCACCATCACCATGACCTGCGTGTCGAACGAAGTCGGCGGAGACTATGTGTCCACCTCGAACTTCATCGGCATCGACCTCGCCGACATCCTCGACGAAGCCGGCGTGAAACCCGGCTCGGAGCAGCTGTTCTGCACCAGCGTCGACGGATGGACGTCGGGGACGCCGGTCGCCGCCGCACGGGACCGTGACCGGGGCGCGATGCTCGCCATCGGCATGAACGGCGAACCCCTGCCGCTGGAGCACGGTTTCCCCGTCCGGCTGGTCACCCCCGGGTTGTACGGGTACGTCTCGGCCACGAAATGGGTCGTCGACATTGAAGTCACCACCTGGGCGGCGCGTCAGGCGTACTGGCTCAAGCGAAGCTGGGCTCAGGAAGCGCCGATCAAGACCGAGTCCCGCATCGATTCGCACCGCGGCTTCGCGAACGTCCAAAAGGGAAAGGTCCGTGTCGCGGGGGTGGCCTGGGCCCAGCACACCGGGATCGACAAGGTCGAGGTCCGCGTGGATCAGGGTCCCTGGCAGGTGGCCAACCTCTCCACCGAGGTCAACCTGAACACCTGGCGCATGTGGTGGACCGAGGTCGACCTGCCCGCGGGTGTCCATCAGGTGTTCTGCCGCGCTACCGACAAGTCCGGCTACACCCAGACCGACCAGCGCGCGGGCACCGTGCCCGACGGCGCGACAGGCTGGCACAACGTCACTTTCACCGCCGCCTGAGAAATTTCCCCGGACGACCAATCCGGAATACCGGCAGCACCGAATCCCCTTTACGAGAACAACAACCGGCTCGTCCACAAAGGACAAGCCAGCCGCCTTTCACTGGAGTGAAATTTCATGAGCAAGCTTCGTGTCGCAGGAATCGGTTTCACCGCGGTCGCCGCGCTGGCCCTGACCGCGTGCAGTGGTAGTGACAACGCCTCGTCCGGTAACACCAGCGCCCCGGCTCCGGCCCCTTCGTCGTCGATGTCGGCCCCGATGTCCAGTGCCGCCTCGGGTGACGGGGTCACCACCAACGCCGACGTGTTCGGCCCGGCCTGTTCGCAGTTGCCGCAGGGCAGCGAGCCGGGTTCGCTGGACTCGATGGGCCCGCAGCCGGTCGCCAGCGCGGCCTCGACCAACCCGCTGCTGACCAAGCTGGTCGCCGCGGTCAAGGCCACCAACCTGGTCGACACCCTCAACTCCCAGCAGGCCATCACCGTGTTCGCCCCGGCCGACCCGGCCTTCGCCGCTCTCGGTGACGCCAAGTTCACCGAACTGGCGGGCAAGCCCGACCAGCTCGCCCCGATCCTGCAGTACCACGTCGTCGGCAAGCGCTACGACGCCAAGGGCATCGAGTCCGCCAAGACCCTCGAAAGCCTCAACACCGCCGGCGGCCCGCTCAAGATCGAAGGATCGGGCGAGAACATGACCGTCAACGGCGCGAAGGTCCTGTGCGGCAACATCCCCACCAAGAACGCCACCGTCTTCGTCATCGACAAGGTCCTGACCCCCGGCACCAACAAGAACTAGTCATCGTCCGGGTCACCCGAACACACCCTGAGGGTGACCCGGATTCAGCGGCCGTCGCGGCTTCCTTACCTCCGGAGCCGCGACGGCCGCTTCCACGTCCACAGTGTCCGATCAGGACACTGTGGTTTCAGCCGCGCGGCGGGACTCGGACAACCCGCCGGCGGGGAACGCTGTAGCGGCGGCGTTCCGCCGGTCGCCGTCGTCGCTGGTTCACTCCATGGCCGCGGCGGCGACCGGCCCCCACCAGGCGGGAAGTCAGCCCGCTTTTCCCAGCAGGTTCCCCAGAAGCGCGGTGATCGTACGGCGGTCGGTGGCACCCAGTTTGCCGCGGATGCGGGCCATGTGGTGCTCGACGGTCTTGCTGGAGATGTGCAGGCGTTCACCGATTTCCCGGTAGGTGTGCCCGTCGACGACCAGGCGGCCGATGTCGGTTTCCCGCGGGGTCAACGAGGGCGCCTCGGTGGGTGGCGGCGGTTGCGGTTCCGCGCCCGAGCCGCTGTCGAGCGGGAAATGTTTGGCCGCACGCAGCAACGTCACCATGACGGCGCGGTCGGTGGCGCGGACGGCGGCATGACCGGCGAGCCGGGCGGCGTCCCAGCGTAATCCGGTGCGGTGCAGGCCTTCCGCCGCCGCGAGCACGGTGTCGACCTGGACCGAACCGCCCAGCACTGCCGACCATTCCGTTCCCGCCGCCGCCAACGCGGAGACCAGGCGGCCGGGCGCCGGCTGGTCGGTGAGCCGACGAAGAGTGACACGTGCGCCTTCCGGGTCACCGGCCACGATGGCCGCGTGGAAGACCGACCAGTCGAGCCACGCGGACCACAACGCCGGACGACCATGCCGCGCGAGCAGCGCGAAGGCGTGGCCGCGGTGTGCTTCGACGCGGAAGCCCTCCTTCACCCGTGCCGCCGCGATGAGCAGTTCCCCCAGTGGCAGCAACGAAAAGAGGTCGACGGGCTGTCGCATCATCGCCTCGTACGCGGAGGCCCACTTCACGCGGAGCGCGCCCGGTGTGTCGCCTCTCCTCGCGAGCCCGAGTTCCAGCGCGCGGAGGAACAACTCGTCTCGGGGCGAGAGGGGGCCGTCCTGGCCCGCCGCGGCCGAACGATGGGTTTCCGCCGCGGCGAGGTCACCGCGCAACAACTCCGTCCAGCCGAGCAGCAGGGTGTGCCGGGTCCCGGGAGCCGCCCGGCTCAGCACCCCGTGGGCGAGCTCGAATTCCGCCGCGTGCAAGGCGACGAGCGCGGTGAGCGCGGCCGGTGAATCCGGGAGGAGGTGGCCGGTATCGGTGGCCTCCGCGGCGTCGGACGCGGCCAGCAAGGTCGTCAACGCGGCTTCGGTGTGCCCGCTGACCGAGTCGCGGATCCCGTCGAGCAGCCGTCCTGCGACGTGACCGTACGCCGGAACGGGTTCGGTGACGACGCTCCGCTCGGCCTCGGTGGTGTCTCCGAGCGCGATCCCGGCGAGAGCCACCAGCGGCAGCGCACCCGGCTCCTCGGACCAGCGCAGCAGTTCCGCGCCGCGGGCCAGATCACCGCGCCGCGTCATGATCGTGCCCGCGACCAGCGCGCCGCGACTGCGGTGGGCCGGTTCGGCGGCGCTCAGCAGTTCGTCGCCGAGCCGCAAGGCGATGTCGTGTTGTCCGGCGAGGACCGCGGCCTTGACCCAGCCCGGTGCCAGCCGGGCCCGGGGGCTGCCGCCACGCGCGGCGGCGGCGTAGAGCTCGGCGGCGACAGCGGGCTGGTCGTGGACCGCCTCCACCGCGGCCGCTTCGAGTCCGGCGCGCACGATCGCGCCGCCCGCGCCGAGACGCTCGAGTTCCCGCGCGATCGGCAGCACGGGTTGCCCGGCGCGCAACAGATCCTCCAGTACCCGCACGAGCACCGTCAGCACCCGGTCGATGCCGACATGGTCGCGCACCGCGCGCGCCACCAAAGGAGGCACCGAGTCGTTCGCGGCGAGCAGTCCGGCGGCGCGGACCTGGTCCACGATGCCCGGGAGGTGCTCGCGAGATCGTCCCAGTGCCGTCGCGAGGAGTTCGACGTCGCGATCGCCGGTGACGTCCGCCACGACCAGGTAGGTCAGCCCCGGTTCACCGAGCATGTCCAGTTCCGCGCGCAGTTCGTCGATGAGCTCGTCGACCGTGGGCACCTGGAAGCACCGCGCCACCAGTCTGGGCACGCCCCCGGCCAGGCGCCGGATCGATTCCGCGCGGTCGGCCGGGATCCGCTCGCCGGCGAACCTCGCCACGGCCACGGCGTCCCAGGCGGGGAGCCGGATGTGCCGGGTCGTCGCCGTCACGAGGCCGGTGGCCATCGCCCCGGCCCCGCCGGGAGTGTGGGTGAGAACCATCCGGGTGGCCGTACCCGCCAGACCGGCCAGCATCTGTCCGGTACGCGGTGGCAGGGTGTCGACATCGTCGAGCAGGATCGCCACGGCGGAAGCGGGGGTGGACGGGACCAGGTCCTCCCGGGCGACCACGGTGACACCGGCGTCGCGATAGTGCCGGGCGATCGCGGCCAGCGCCGTCGTCTTCCCGTGGCCGGGCGGACCGGAAAGGACCGCGCGGACGGGGCCTGCCGGTGTGGCGTCGATACCCGCCAGCAACTCGCGCAACTCCGGCGGCAGCAGCTCTTCCACCGTGATCTCCCCCGTCCCGCTCAGGTGGCCGGAACAACCACACGTGGGAGTTTCGAGCCCGCCCTCACCCGCGATGGGCGAGATGACTCCCCGTTGTGAAATGAGATCCAGACCACACTCCTGAGCGATCCCCTATCGAGTGATCGACCCCCCTCAGGGGTTTTCACGATCACCGTTAGGCGTCAGACCCGATGTCCGGCCCCCAGACGAGCCCTAGCGTCGACCCGGCCGACAGCCCGGTGGCGTCGGCTTCACCGTTCCCCACAGAGAGCCCGGTCGATGAACCCCACGCAGTCGCTGTACGACTTCACCCTCAACCTGCTCAATGACCCGTCCGCCCGTGAGTCCTTCGGGAACAACCCTCAGCAGATGCTGACCGACGCCGGCCTCGGCGACATCTCCGGCGCGGATCTGCACGACGTCCTGCCGCTGGTCCTCGACTACGCGCCGGTGAACTCCCTCGGCGGGCAGAACGGCCTCGACCTCGACTCGATCACCACCGGCCAGGCCGGCGCCATCGAGCAGCTCCAGGCGCTCACCCAGAACCTCGCGCTCGGCGACACCTCCGAGAACAACGTGCTCGGCGCGGTCGGCGGAATGACCGCCATCACCCAGAACGCCGCGGCCCCGTTCACCGCGGCGGGCGACCTCGCCGGCGACATCGACAACGTCGGCGGCGGCGAGATCGCCCCCGTCGGCGCCGTCACCGGCGCGGTCGGCGACGTCGCCGGGCAGGTCGCCGGCGGAGACGTCACCGGAGCACTCGACGGTGGCGACCTCACGACCGGCCTGCAGGACGTCTCCGGCCTGGACTCGGCGATCGAGGGCACGCAGGGCGTCGGCTCGACGGTCGGCGACCTCACCGGCACGCTGGGCCTCGACACCGGCCTGGGCAACACCATCGGAGACGTGACCGCGCACGGCGTCGGCGACGTCACCGGCAACGTCACGACACAGCTCAGCGACATCGCGAACGAATCGGCCGTCGGCAACGTGACCAACCACGTCGGCGACGTCACCGGCCATGTCGGCGACATCGGCTCGCACGCCGGTTCGGTCAACGACGTCCACGACGTCGTCAGCAATGTCGGCAACGGCGCGCTCGGCGGCGGTATCGCGGCCGACCTGAGCCACCTCACCATCGGCTCCGGAAACGACGTCCACGTCTCCGAGTGACCCGGAAATGACCGGCCGGAAAGGGCATCGGGACGTGCTCCCGGTGCCCTTTCCGCCGCGCGTCCGGAGGCGAGCACTCGGTTTCCCGCCGGCCGCGCGCGGTGCGTGACCGGCCCACCTGTGGTTCGATCACCGAGCAGGCCTCGGGGCCGTTCGGGCCAGCGAAGTGTCGGAATCGGTGAGGATCAGCGCGGTGAGTGTTTCAGCACGTGGCACGGCCACTACCGAGGATCCGTTGGCCGAGTTGATGGCGCGGGTGACGCACGGGGACGAAGAGGCGTTCGCCGACCTGTACGACCACGGGGCGGGACAGGTCTTCGGGCTCGTTCGTCAGATCGTTCACGACCCCGTGCGGGTCGAAGAGGTCTACCAGGAGATCTGGGTCCAGGTCTGGCGGAGCGCCGACCGCTACGACCCGGCCGACGGACCGGTCATGCCCTGGATCATGACTGTGGCGCATCGTCGTGCGGTGGACCGCGTGCGGTCGGAGCGTTTCCGGGAGCGTCCCGCTGACTCCGGAAGCGCCTTTCCTTTCGAGCCTGCCGGCGATTCCGTCGCCGAGCACGCCGAGTACCGCGCGGTCCGGCACGGTCTGTCCACTTTGACCAAGCCGCAGTACGACAGTGTGCAGCGGGCTTACTTCGGTGGCTTGACCCATGGCGAGCTCGGCGAAGAGTCCGGAGTCCCGGCGCCGACGGTCGAAACCTGGATCCGGGACGGCTTGATCCGGCTGCGGGACTGTCTCCAGCGCCCCGGGCCACTGCGGTCGTGACCGCGGGTCGTTCCTCGTCCGATCAGAGCGTGCGGGCTCCGGTCTTGGTGGAGAACCGGAATTCGACGGTCGCCGGGAGCGTGCCGAGATCGAGGGCTTGGCGCAGCCGCGGCAAACCGGTGGTGTCGATCTGACGGCGGATCGCGGTCAGATCACCGTCCTGTTCCGCGCTGACGACCAGTGCCACGGTCGGCGCGTCGCGTGTTCCGGCGAGGGTGGCGTGGGCCGCGTGGACGCCGGGGTAGGTCTTGACCTCGTCGACGAACGGCTCGATCGCGGTGCCGGCGGCCAGTTCGGTGCGGCCGGTGTCCGGGTCGGCTTCGAACCGCCAGGTGTGGGTCTTGGGTTTGCGGGTCAGCTGTGCCAGCAGCCACCGCAGCAGCAACAGTCCGAAGACGACGGCGACGGCGGCGGTGACGTACAGCGCCCAGGTCGGCGGCATTTCGGTGCCGGGTACCAGCGTGGAGTCGGGTTCGAGGACGGTGAGCCTGCCGAAGTGGGTCAGGACGGTGAAGGCGCCGGCGGCGAGCAGGATCAACCCGAAGACGACGAGCAGCGTGCGGTTGAGCCGGGCCGGACGGTTGAGGTTGGTCATGATGCGCTCCTGGCGGCGTGGACCTTGATCTTGACGGCCGGGCGGGCGGCGGGGGCGATCTGGTCGAGCCGATGCTCGATCGCGGCGCGTACGGCGTCGGCGAGGCCGTCGGTGACGGTCCGGCCGGTGCTCACCTTCGCGAACACCTTACGGCGCTTCAGTTTCACCTTCGCACCGGCGACGCCGTCCACTGTGGACGCGGCGGTCGTCAGCGTGGAGCGGTAGCTCCGGCGTGAAGCCCCGGAATCGAGCTCGCCTTCCAGTGGAAGGACGGTGAGCCTGCCGGGCAGGATCGCGATCAGCAGGAGTACCAAACCCAGCAGGGCGGCACCGCCGCCCGCGATGGCCGGAACGAGGTCGTTCCACCGGGCACCGTGCAGTGTGCCCGCCACGGATTCGTAGCTGACCCAAGGTTTTTGGCCGAGGAGCAGCTGGATCGCGATCACGGCGACGAAAGCGCAGGCGGCGAGGAGGACGACCGCGGTCAGTGTCGCGGGAACCGAACGACGGGGGCGACGTTTCACTGGACCCTCCTGGAGACGGCCGTGGCGGTGTGCAGCGCGGTGACGGTGATGTCCACTCGCGAGACGGTCAGCCCGGTGTACTCCGCGACGCGGCGCATCAGATGCCGTCGGGCGTTCTCGGTGGTCGCGGCGACCGGCGCCGGGTAGGCGACGGACAGCCGGACGTCGAGGTCTGCGGTCTCGCCGCTGACCTTCGCGGTGACCTTGGCGGTGTTGTCGAGGTCTTCGCCGCCGACGGCGACGCCGAGCACACGGCTCGCGGCGCCACCGACACCCTCGATTTCGGTCACGGCACGGGCCGCGATCCGCTCGACGGTGCTGTCGGAAATCGTGAGCCTGCCCCGGTCGTCCAGTGCCGGGAGTGCCGCCCTGGAAGCCGGGCTCGGCGTCGTCATGGTGGTCATGATCAGCCCCGGTCGCGGCCGGTGAGCTGGGACAGGTCGAGCTTGCCGTCGAGAACGCGTCCGACGAGCAACCCGAGGGCGCCGAGGACCAGGACGACAAGGAAGGCGCCGAACCCGCCGAACGCCGCGGCGAGGCCGAGCGCGAGACCGGTGAGCAGGCCGAGATGGGTGGAAGACATGCGTTTCTCCTTGCGGGATACCCGTACGAGCGAGCCGTTCGGAATGATCAAGGAAGCGGAACAGGAGGCTGCGGTTCAGGCGTGGTTCCGGGACCCTCGGCCGCGGGCGGGGCGATGTCGCCGATCCGCACGCGGACCGGGCGGTCGACCTGCCCGACCGCGACCAGGACGTCGTCGCTGATTTCGACGACGGTGGCCGGGTAGCGGCCGACGACCCCGATGGTGATCTCGTCGTCACGGATGCGGATCCCGGGAACCCGGCGCCCGCGCAGCAAGGTGGCGATTTCGCCGAACCGGCCGCTGTGCAGACCCGCGATGCTCGGCTGAGCCCGCACAGCGGTGGCGATCCGGTCGGCGTCGATCTCGACGCCGGGGTTCACTGGACGCGGCCGGTGTCGGGCTTGGCGTCGTCACCCTCGTCGTCACCGGGGATGTGCACGTCGGAGACGTTGATGTTGACCTCGACGACCTCGAGACCGGTGATCTGCTCCACCGCCCCGATGACGTTCTTGCGCACCGCGCGGGACAGGTCGGCGATCGAGACGCCGTACTCGACGAGGATCTGCAGGTCCACCGCGGCCTGCTTCTCACCCACCTCGACCGACACACCCTGGCTCGCCGACGCCGTGGCGCCGGGGATGCGCTCGCGGATGGCACTGAACGCCCGGGCCGCGCCGCCGCCGAGGTCGTACACGCCGGAGATCTCGCGAGTGGCGAGGCCGGCGACCTTCGCCACGACCGTGTCGGCGATGGTGGTGCTCCCCTGGGAGGTGACCAGCGCGCTGCCGGTCTTCGCGACCTCGGCCGAGTGAGCGGGGGTCTTCGTGCTGGCCGTCGGGTTCGTCATGATGTCTCCTCCGATACTGGAATGCGGCTGTCTGAAGTGGACGATCACGGATGTCCCGTTCACTTCCACACCAGTAAGACCCCTCATCCCGAAGATCGTCACGACCCCGATCGTGTGACCCGGGTCTCCCGGGCGGTTTTCGGCCGGAAGTCCCGGCCGAACGAGTGACATCACGACCGGGGCCCACCTCTTTCTGCGGCGGTTTCGAAAACTCGTCGACCGGAGCCGACGAGGGAGCACGATGAACAGGGAGCCAGGTTTCACGAACGAGGACGATTTCGAGCGGGACTTCCGGGCGAACATCGACGTCGAACTCGAACGGCTGACTCAGCGGGTCGCCTGGACCGCGGAGATCAAACTCGATCTCACGAAGCGCCCCGAACCGCGCCGGGTGCGCTCGACGGTGGCCAACTGCCTCGGCTTCGGTCGCAGCAGGGAAGAGCCGATCGGCGCTGTCCTGCTGGTACTCGACGAACTGGTCGCCAACGCCTACCGGTACACCACACCGGGCGAACTCCGGGTCACCAGGCAACCTGACGGAATCCTGATCGAAGTCAGCGATGAAGACCCCGGGGTCGAGAACATGCAAGCCAGCGCCGAAGCGCCATCCGTTCAGAGCGATCACGGGCTTCGTTTCGTCGCCCATTTGTCACTCGAATGGGGCACCCAGCCTGAAGGAAAGGGAAAAGTGGTGTGGGCGCTGGTTCCGGCCAAGATGTACTACGAGCGCTGAATCGTGGCCGGATGCCCGGCGCCGGACGACTGGCGGCTGTGACTAGTTCTTGGTGCCCGGGGTCAGGACCTTGTCGATGACGAAGACGGTGGCGTTCTTGGTGGGGATGTCACCGCACAGGATCTTCGCGCCGTCGATGGTCATGTTCTCGCCGGAGCCCTCGATCCTGACCGGCCCGCCCGCGGTGTTCAGGCTGTCGACCGATCCGGCTGTGGCCAGGCCCTTGGCGTCGTAGCGCTTGCCGACGACGTGGTACTGCAGGATCGGGGCGAGCTGGTCGGGCTTGCCCGCCAGTTCGGTGAACTTGGCGTCACCGAGAGCGGCGAAGGCCGGGTCGGCCGGGGCGAACACGGTGATGGCCTGCTGGGAGTTGAGGGTGTCGACCAGGTTGGTGGCCTTGACCGCGGCGACCAGCTTGGTCAGCAGCGGGTTGGTCGAAGCCGCGCTGGCGACCGGCTGCGGGCCCATCGAGTCCAGCGAACCCGGCTCGCTGCCCTGCGGCAACTGCGAACACGCGGGGCCGAACACGTCGGCGTTGGTGGTGACCCCGTCGGGCGAACCGGTCGAACCGGAGCTCGACGTCGAAGTCGACGGCACCATCGAACTCCCGGAAGACGCGGTGCCGCTGCCGCTGCACGCGGCCAGGGCCAGCGCGGCCGCCGCATTGAAACCGATACCTGCGACACGAATCCTATTCACGAAAAATCACTCCATTGCCTCGCGGACGACCCAAGGAGGTCGTGCCTCCAGAGAGGCTTTCGGTTTCGCTCGAAGCCGGGATTGGCCAGCGCGTTCACCCTTTCAGGCGAAGTGCTCGCCATCGCGACCACCGGCGGGTTCACCTCTTCCGGCGATGTCGACCAATCCGATCGCGCGACGGCCTCGAAAGTGAAGGTCAACGTAGACCCACGCCCGCGTGCCGGGACGAGCCGTCACGACGCGCGGGACACATCCGGTATGTCGTGTGACGGCCGGGTGGGAAGGAGATCACTCGTGTTTGGCAAGCGCTATGCCGCGTCGATGATCAACCGGAGTGCGGAGAACCAGCAGGACCGGCGCCGTTTTCTGCGCGCGGCCGGGGTAACGGGCCTGGGGGTGGTCGGAGCGGGCGCGCTCGGTGGCCTGGCCGGGCCCGCCGCGTCGGCCGGGACCGTCCGGCAGGCCGCGGGGGAAGCGGCGGCCGCCGAGGGAGTCAGTGACGGCGCGGTGCTCAACTTCGCCCTCAACCTCGAATACCTCGAAGCCGAGTTCTACCTGCACGCCGTCACCGGCAAGGGACTCGCCGACTCGCTCACCACCGGGACCGGCACCCGCGGCGGCGTCACCGGCGGCCGCGCCGTCCGATTCAAGACCAAGGCGGCGAAGCAGTACGCCCAGGAAATCGCCGGCGACGAGAAGGCGCACGTGGAGTTCCTGCGCACCGCGCTGGGCTCGGCCGCGGTCAGCCGCCCGGCCATCGACCTGCAAGCCAGTTTCACCGCCGCCGCGCAGGCCGCGGGGCTCGTCCGCAAGGGTCAGAGCTTCGACGCGTTCGCCTGCGAGGAGAACTTCCTCCTCGCCGCCTACCTCTTCGAAGACGTCGGCGTCACCGCCTACAAGGGCGCCGCACCCCTGATCACCAACAAGACCTACCTCGAAGCCGCGGCCGGGATCCTCGCGGTCGAGGCCTACCACGCCGCCAACATCCGCACCGCGCTCTACCAGCACAGCGGCGGCATCCTCGGGCTCGGCCTGCTCGGCCGCGACCTCCGGGAAGCCAGCGTCAAACTCTCCAACGCCCGCGACAGCCTCGACGGCACCACCGACCTCGACCAGGGCGTCGTCGACAAGAACGGCCGGGCGAACATCGTGCCCACCGACAGCAACGGCATCGCCTACAGCCGCACGCCGGGCCAGGTCCTCAACATCGTCTACCTCAACCCCAAGGCCGTCACCTCCGGCGGCTTCTTCCCCAAGGGCGTCAACGGAGACGTCAACACCAGCGACCCCAACGGCTGAGTCCGCCGGACTCACCAGGTGGTGCGGGTCGCGCGCGACCCGCACCACCTTTGGCGAGAATTACCCGATAATTTACTGAATTTGTTCGTCGGCAACTCCGATTCATGACGAAAATCCATCGATCGGCAGACTGGCCAAGGCTTTCCAGGTGGCCAAGACTGGAGCCATGGACCGCGCGAATCAGGACGCCACACGGCAGCACCACTTCCCATGGCCGAGCCGTGGTGGAAACACGCCACGATGATCCCGGTATCCGTTGATCCCACCTTTTTCCTGCCTGATACGCCGTCGGCGAGCCGTGCGGTCACCTCAGATCTGGCAGAACTGCTTCGCGCGGTGGTCGTACCGAATTCATGCGACGGCAGCCAGGAAAGATTCATCGACGTTTCCGGCTCGGACGTGCGGGAATTCGTGGAAACCTCAGGCTTGTCGGCCAGGTACGGACGACTGTGCTCGGCCGTGCAATTGGCCAGTCTCGCCGTCCCGGGATACACCGTTCCGTTCGTCGACGACGCCTCCGACTCGCCATGCCTGAGGCGCGGTCGAGCCCTCCTCGGATCCGTGTTCGACGCACGCGGCAGCCTGCATCCCCTTCCCGTCGCGGGAGACCCTCTCGTCGTCGCCTGGCAGCAGGGCAGCGGGATTTGCGTCATCAACCTGAGTGCGCGCTTCGTCACCGTGCGACCGGATTGGGGCGCGGTGTGCGTGTTCTCCTCGCCCGTCTCGGTTTCCCAGACCGGGACGCTGCTCGGGCCCGCCAGCACTGTCTGGCTGACGCGCGACAGGGGCGGAAACCGCCTCGACGGGATGAGCGGCGAGCTTTCCTGACTCGCCGCTCACCATCCGGCCCGCGTCAGTGGCTGACGGCGAGTTCACCGGAGGCGTTTCGCTTACCCCTCAGCGCCCGTCACACGTGTGGGTGTTTCGCCGAGAAGACCGCGCTCCAGTTTGCCGACACCATGGAGTGACAGGGTGTGGCCGGGGTTGAGTTTGCGGCTGAGGCGATCGGCCTTGGGCCAGCGGACCTCGGTCGCCCAGCCCGCCTTCTCGAACAACCAGATCAGCCGCGCCGAAATATCGAGCTGGCCACGGCGGACGCCGTGCCGGGCGCCGGTGGGATCGGCGTGGTGGGAGTTGTGCCAGGACTCACCCATCGAGGCGATGGCGAGCGGCCAGAAGTTCGCGGACTTGTCCCGGGCGGCGAACGGGCGATCACCGATCATGTGACACAGCGAGTTCACCGACCACGTGACGTGATGCAACAACGCCACCCGCACCAGGCTCGCCCAGAAAACCGCCGTCACCGCACCCCACCACGACATCGTGATCACACCACCGAGAACAGCAGGCGCGAGCAGCGTGACGACGGTGAGCAGCGGGAACAGCCGATCGATCCGGGCGATGTCACGATCGGCCAGCAGATCAGGGGCGAACCGCTGCGCGTTGGTCTTCTCACGATCGAACAACCAACCCATATGGGCATGCCAGAAACCCCGGGCCAGCGCGGCCGGGGTGGTGCCGAACCGCCACGGGGAGTGCGGGTCACCCTCACGGTCAGCGAACGCGTGATGACGCCGGTGATCAGCCACCCAGCCGATCACCGGGCCCTGCATCGCCATACTGCCCGCGACCGCCAAAGCGATCCGCAGACCACGATTGGCCTTGAAAGCACCATGGGTGAAATACCGGTGGAAACCAATGGTCACACCGAGACCGGTGAGGAAGTAGAACCCGGCGGCCAGGCCGAGGTCCACCCAGCCCAGACCCCAGCCCCACGCAAACGGAACCGACGCGGCCAGCGCCAGCAACGGCACCACCGCGAACAACTTGACCAGAAAATTCTCCGTGTCGCTCTGCTCCCCGGACAACAGGGGCTGAGGAGCCTGCCGCTCGGGTTTTCGAGGAAGTTCCACTGTTCGTGTCATGATCGATCGCTCTTTCCCATTTGCCATCTTCGTGTCCGGGCGACCGGCGAAGGAATACCCGCTGGAGGAAGCGTGAAACTCGGGCGGTCACAAGCGGCTGCCGGTGATCGCAGCTGGGCGACCACGCGAAAGGGCGAGACACCGTACGGCGTCCCGCCCCCCTGTGCTCGCGGAGCGATCAGACGATGCGGACGTTGCTGGCCTGCAGACCCTTCTGTCCCTGAGTGATCTCGAACTCGACGTGCTGGTTCTCTTCGAGGCTGCGGAAACCCCCGCCGTCGATCTCGGAGTAGTGCACGAACACGTCCGGGCCTTCAGCCGGGGCGATGAAGCCGAAACCCTTTTCGGCGTTGAACCACTTCACAGTGCCTTGAGTCATGAAAAATACTTTCCTTGCAGGTGTTCACTTCACGGACTCGGCGATCGCCGAGCCGGGGCCGGAGGTTCAGACGACCACTGCTCCAGCTTGCCCTGCAAGAAAGAAGAGAGGCGCCCGCGACAACTTCTGTGCGAGCGTGCCCTGAAGAACACGAACACTCAAAACGTTCGACCATGGGATACAACGACGACGCACCGGAAAATGTTCCCGCTGGGTCCTGACCTCAACGCGGCTCGACCCCGGCAGCACCCGCTACGCAAGCTCGGCAACTCCGCGGCAAGATCGCATCCCCACACCATGAGAAGCAGCGGCGGCAAACCCTTTTGCTGTTCCAGCACCAACCTCGTCGTTGACAACGCCGTCGGGAATCTCGCAGATTGCGATACGGTCGAGCTGTGCATGTTCTACTACTGCCGTTGTCCCGCGAGAACGTCCGTGCGGTCTGCGAGCTTCGGCTGGCCGAGGACCAAGGCCATCTCGTCGCACCTGCCGCCTATACCGTCGCCGAAGGCAACTACGAACCCGGCGCGATATTGCGGGCCATCCACCTCGACGACACGCCGGTCGGCGTTCTGCTCGTCGAAATCGAGAACGGAACCCCGCACCTGGTCAGGTTCATGGTCGACGCGGACCACCAAGGTCGCAGGATCGGCAGCCGCGCCGTCGAACTGCTGGTGGACGAACTGCGCGCCGATGGCTGGAAGACGCTGGAGACCAGCGTCGTACCAGTCGAGGGCGGCGCCGAAGGCTTTTGGCGCCGCTGCGGTTTCCACAGCACGGACCGGACCCACTACGGCGAGCCAGTCTTCGTTCGACCGCTGTAGTTTCGATGAACCTGCCGGACGAGACGCCGCAGCCGTAGCCGGACTCCTCCAGTCGGCCGAAACCATCCCGCGTGAAGGCCCGCGACAGCGCACGCCTCGGCCGCTGGGAACCGTTCGGCGTCACCGCCGGCCCGGCGACGACGAGGTGTCCTACGCAGGGGCGGCGGCGGTTTGGCACGGGCCCCGACGGGGCTGCGATTTCGGCGACCGGCAGCGTCAGTGAGAGGGCGGAGCTTCTGTTTCTTTCCCGATCTCGCCGACCTGCGCCGGGTCTTCCGGGGGAGCCATGTGGCGAATGCTTTCCCCGCCCTTGTGATCGTGGGCACGAGAATGCAGGGTGTCCAGCACGCTCTTCAGTTTGTGCGCCGCTCCGGCGTACGCGTCGTCCACCGTCGTCGCGTGATGCGTCACCGCGACGGGCTGTTTCGCCCCCGGACGTGCTTCGATCACGCACTTCTTGTCTTCCGGTTTGGTGCCGCCGTTGTCGCTGAGGTGCACCTCGACCCGGGTCAACCAGCCACCGAACCTGGACAGGCTGTTCTCCAAGTCCGTCTTCACATAGGTGGCGAGTCCGTCGCCGCCGTGGACGTTGTGGTCGGTGTTGACTTGGATCTGCACGAGCACCCTCCGCGGGAAGTCGATGATGATGTCCGAGGTACCACGGACGTGACGGACTCAAACCCCGGTGATCTTCCGCTCCACGCTCGGCTCACGTCGACCGCGCTACTTGCCCCGCCGACGCCACCAAAGCCGCGCAGCGTGCCAGCGAGATGTGCCGACGACGCGCCATCTCCCTCAGCTCGCCACCAGCCCGCTCACGGCTGACACCTCGACCGACCAGAACGGCCTCCGCCCGCTCGACATCACCCACGGGCACGATCACTTTCCTGCGAAACAACACTACGTTTCCTCCGGCGGCGCTTCACGATGACTCGAGGGACCTACCCACGAGCCGCAGACCTCAACCGTGGAATCCGGTGTGCGTCGGTCACGGCTGCCCGGCCAGGTTTCCCGTCATGGAGAAGAAAAACAGCTCGACGGCGTTTGACGAGACGCCGAGGCGGGCACTACCAGCCAGTCCCCATCGTGGCTGAAGATTCGTTCGGCCACTCCAGGAAAGTGAGTCACCATGATCGTGCTCGGAGTCATCATTCTCGTGATCGGCCTGGTCGTCGGCATCCCCGTGCTGACCACCATCGGCGCCGTTCTCGCCGTCGTGGGCGTGGTTCTCGCGATTCTCGGCGGCACGGGACGCAAGGTGGGCGGCCGCGCCCACTGGTTCTGAGCCACTCGTCGTTGGAACCGACGGCCCCGGTCCACCCGGACCGGGGCCACGTTCTTCTCCCACAACCCTTCCTTCTTCACCGCACCTGCGAGGACCACGATGCCTGAGCCGACGACGCCGGAACCCGTCCCGGCCGAACTACGGGCCCTGGCCGCCGAGGCCGACGCTCTCGCCGAGCGGACGGCGGAAGTGGCCGCTCGGCTGCAGGCCGCGGACGACGGGCACTTGCAACGGCTCGCGCAGCCGATGAACAAGGCCACCGACGAGCTGGCCGACTACACCGACGAGATCGCCAGGACCGCCGCGTACCTGACCCGCGTCCGGGTGGCCCGCGATCCCCATCTGTGCGACGTCCCCTGGGGCATCTGCCCTGTCCACGGCGTCACCCTGCACTCGCTCGGAGACCGGGCTTGGTGCACCGCCACGGGTTGTGACAACTCCTGGGATTACGACCGGCTGCACACCCCCTGCGCGGAACCGGCCGCGGCGATCGCCACCGATCGCGACGGTGTGACAGGCTCGCTCTGCTCGGCCCACGCGTCGGACGCCGCGCGGCGACTGGACGGATGCAGCATCGAATATCTCGATCACTGGGCGACGAACGCCGGACCGGCAGCCGCCGAGTGATGGGAGTCCGATCGGCGGCGCCTCAGCAGCCGGCTGACTCGGGCATCCCACTTCGACGATCACAGCGGGTGATCGCCGGGCGAGGCTTCATCACCTCTGCCCTCGGGGACAATTCCCGAACACACTCTGAGTGGACTTGCTCCTTCGTTACCGGTTATCGCCCCTCTTCCCCGATCGTGTGAATTCGCCGGTCACTTACGACCTGGGATAACAGGGCAAAACCGCAGGCAGAGCCTCCCCTGTGCACATGGTGATGATTGATTAACGCATCGCGCCGATGTTAGGAATGTTCTCACGGAAGCGAAATCCCGCTGCGGAACACTCTGCCCAAGGACAAGGCACTCGATGACCAACCTGCGGACCTTCAGCGGTCGTGCGCGCCCTCGTATGGTTTCCACGCTTCTCTCTTTGACAGTGGTCGCCCTGCTGACCGGCTGTGGGACGAAAGGCGACACCGGTGCCACCGGCGGTTCCGCGACCACACCGACGGTGGCGCCCGCGGCCGCCGCCGCGCTCCCGGAGGCGAACACCTTCGGCGAACTGACCTCCGCGCCCGCGGACCCGTCCCCCACCGCCCCGACCGGCGGCGAAGTACTGCATCCCAAAGAGGACGCGGTCATCTTCCGCGCCCCCGGTGCGGAGCCGATCGCCCGCCTGCCCCGAACCCAGATCGGATCGCCGACCTGGGTCCCGGTGATCGCCCGGCAGGGCGACTGGGCGCAGGTCCTGCTGCCCACGAGGCCCAACGGAGCGACCGGCTGGCTGCACGCCACCCCGGAAACCACGGAATCGGCACAGAACGATTTCCGCGTCACCGTGGATCTCGCCGATTTCCGGCTGGAAATCCATGAAGCGGGCAAACCGGCCGGCTCGTGGACCATCGGCACCGGAAAACCGGAACACCCCACACCGACCGGCCGCGCGTTCATTCTCGCGTCGATCCGGGAAAGCGTGAACACCTACAGCCCGATCGTGCTGCCACTGAGCAGCCATTCCGATTCACACGAGGTCTTCGGCGGCGGTCCCGGCACGGTCGGCCTGCACACCTGGCCGGACAACAGCTTCGTCGGCAAAGCCACCAGTGACGGCTGCATCCGCGTCACCCGCGAGGCGTTGAACCGCCTCGTGGAACTGCCGCTCGGCACCGTCGTCCAGATCACCTGACATCCGATCACGGAGGTACTTTCCTTGTTCCCACGCACAACGAGCGCGCTCGCCGGTACGGCGGTGGCACTCCTGGCCTTCACCGCCACACCCGCCCATGCCGCACCGGCCGAGTCCGCGTACGCCGTCGCCGCGTCCGGGCCGGTCAAGGTTCCCCGCACCCCCGCGGTTTCCGGAACCGGCAAGGAATCTCTCCTGTCGGCGGGGCTCCCGTCCCCCGGTCCCGCGCTGGTCACCGCGAAAGCCTTGACCACCGAGGTGAGAGCCGGTCATGCCGAGTCCGGTGTCACCGGCCTCGCGCTCAACCTCGGCCTGCTGCCCGCCACCATCCCGCTACCCGGGTTGAGCGCCGAAGCGATCAAGGCCGAATGCCGCGACGGCAAAGGTTCGGTGTCGATCGCGAAGCTGAAGGCCGGCGCCAAAGTCCTCGATTTCGACCGGGTGCCGCCGAACACCACCGTCCCGGTGGCCCAAGTGGTCGAACTCGTAGTGAACAAACAGACCAAGAACAACGACGGCACCCTCACCGTGACCGCGGTGTCGGCCAGGTTGCTCGGCCAGACCCAGACCGTGGACATCGCTTCGGCCACCTGCGCCAAGGCCGGCACCCCGCCGGAAACGACGACCAAGCCCGCCGCCGACAAACCCCAGCCCAGTGGCAAGGCGCCCAAACCCACCCCCGTGCCCGCGCATCTGGACGTCACCGGCTGACGGCAGCACCCGGCCGAGCAGTGGTACGCCACCTCGTGCCGCGCATCCAGGGATGAGGCCGGTGCCCCCGCTTGAGGGGACACCGGCCTCGCGCGAACGCGAAAATCCACCTGGCGGCTGGCCGGAGGCTCTCCTGCTGTGCCACGGCCGGCACGGAGCACGGCACGTCGATCACTTGGTCGTTCGATGACGTCGGCGCCGTCGTTTCCACCATTCAACGGCGATCGCACCCATAACCGGACCCAGACCGGCGATCCCGTGAATCCAGATATCCGTGCGACCGAGCAGGTAGTGGATCGCGACCGTGCCCAAGTAGCACAGAGCCGCGAACACCACGAAATACACGATCACCCAACCGCGCCGCCGCCGTGACACCACGTCTGCGCGTTCCTCACCCGTGGAAGACACCTCCCCAGCATGCCCTAACTACCGGAGCAGAACAGGCTTCTCAACGAACAGGAAACCCGGCCCAGTGGCCGAGCGGTGCGAAGTGTGCCCGTGCCGGCCACAGCGTTTCTTCAGATCGTCGCAGAAGCCGCCGCATAGTCGGGAGCGGGGAATCAGCGGATGCCGGATCGCCACGGCACCAACCGATTCCGCTGGGATTCGCCCCAGCCCGCGGCTGGTCGGTCGAGGTGACGATATGACCGCCGGGGCCGCTTCCGTCACGGCCCCGTCTTCGGCTGCTCACTCGGCCTGGTTGGGGTGATCGGACGCGCAGCTGATCAACAGCCGGGCGGTGTGCGCGATGTGGTCGCGCAACAGTTCCTGCGCGCGGTCGGCCTCATGCGCGAGAACGGCGTCGAGCAGCGCTCGATGCTCGGCGGCGACATCGCGGCCGGGTTCGTTGCCCAAAGACACCGACCACTGCCGGTATAGCTCGGCTTCCTGCCGCAACGACTTCGCCGCGTCGAGCAGCCGCTGGTTGCGGCAACCGGCCAGCAGTGCGTGGTGGAAGGCAGCGTGTGCCTGCGACCACTCGTCGGACAGGTGGCCCGGATCCGCCGGGTCGCGGTACGGCGTGCGTTCCAGAAGGTGGTGCGCGGCAACGGCATCGGCCTCCCAGCGCGTGTCGCCTTCCCGCATCGAGAGCCCCAGCACCAGTGCTTCGATCTCCGCCCGCGCCTGCGTCAGCTCGGCCAGGTCCTGATGGGACAGCGGCCGGACCAGGTAGCCCTGACGCGGCCTCGCCACCACCAGTCCTTCGGCGACCAGTCTCGTCAGCGCCTCGCGAGTGACGCCGACGCTCACTTTGTAGCGGTCCGCCAGGTCCGGGAACTTGAGCCGTCCTCCCGGTGTCAGCCGGCCCGCGAGGATGTCGGCGCGTAACGCCTGGTGGATGCCGTCGGTGCGGGTCGCTCCGCCGCTCGTGGTCATGCCACCCACCCTAGCACTTTACGAATCTAGGTTGAACTTTCGAAAGTTATGCCCTAGTTTCGAATTATCCAGCCCGGGCCTGCCACCGACACGAGGAGCACCGATGCCCGCGAACGACCTCCGCCCGACCGTTTTCCGCGCCGGGACGGTCCTCACCATGGATTCCCGCCGTACCGTCCTCGAGGGCCACGACGTGCTCGTGGTCGATGGCCGGATCGCGGCCATCGGCGTCGATCTGGTCGTTCCCGGCGGCACCGACGAGATCGACGCCCGCGGCGGCGTCGTCATGCCCGGGATGATCGACACCCACCGGCACATGTGGCAGACCACGACCCGCGGCTACGGTGCCGACTGGACTCTCACGCAGTACTTCGTGTGGTACTACCTGAACTGGGGCAAGAAGTTCCGGCCGGAGGACATCCACGCCGGGAATCTCCTCGGCGCGCTGGAGGCGCTCGACGCCGGGGTCACCACCTGCGTGGACTGGTCGCACGGCCTGCAGACGATCGACCATGCCGACGCCGCGGTCGACGCGCTCGCCTCGGTCCCGGGAAAATTCGTGCTGGCCTACGGCAACATCCAGGACGCGCCCGCGAACTGGACGGGCACCTCCGAGTTCCGCGAGTTCTTCGACCGTCGCTCCGGCGATCTCGAAGGCTTCCAGATCGCCCTCGACGTCACCGGTGATCCGAGCTTTCCCGAGCAGCCGGCTTTCGAGGTCGCCCGGGAACTCGACCTGGCGGTGACCACGCACGCCGGGGTCTGGGGCGCGACGGGCGACGACGCCGTGCGGCTGATCCATGAACACGGCTACGCCGAGGCCAGGACGGTGTACGTGCACGCCTCGACGCTCTCGGCGGACTCCTACGCCCGCATCGCGGCGACCGGCGGGTCGGTGTCGGTGTCCACGGAAAGCGAGCAGAGCGCCGGGCAGGGCTATCCCGCGATGACCGCCCTGCGTGCCCACGGCATCCCGGTGTCGCTGTCACTGGACAGCTGCGTGCTCTGCAGCGGTGACCTGTTCTCCGCCATGCGCACGACGCTGGGTGCCGCCCGCGCCCACGAACACCAGGAGGCGCACGCTCGCGGTGAAACCGTCACCCACACTTCCCTGCATGCCGAGCAGGTCGTCGAGTGGGCCACGCGGGGCGGCGCACGAGCGCTCGGGCGGGAAGGCGAGATCGGCAGTGTGGAGGCCGGCAAGAAGGCGGACCTCGTGCTCGTCCGCAACGACGACTCACCGGCGATGACGCCGCTGCTGAACCCGCACGGACACGTCGTCCTGCACGCCCAGCGCGCGGACGTCGACACCGTTCTTGTCGACGGCCAGATCGTGAAGCGCGATCACCGCCTGGTCGGTGCCGACCTGGCCGGAGCGCGTCGTGCGGTCGAGGCCACGGTCGACCACCTGCGCGCCGAACTCGGTGAGCAGGCCTGGCGCGAGGGCATGAACCCGGAGATCCCCGACACCAAGGTCCTCGACAACCCCTACACCTACACCGACTACCGGTCGGCGGCCACGCACGGCGACCCGGTGGCGAAGCGATGAAAAGGAAAGAACATGAAACTGGCCAATGTGGACGGACGCGCGGTGTTGCTGACCGCTGACGACAACGGAATCGACGTCGAGACGGCGTCTGGCGGTAAGTTCGGTCCGGGTCTCGAGTCCGTTTACGAGAACTGGGACGGGTTCCGGGCCTGGGCGGACCAGCCGCCCGCCGAGCCCGGTGTCGTCTTCACCCGCGCGCAGCTGGGCTCGCCCTCGCCGGCCCCGCGGCAGATCGTCGCGATCGGCCTGAACTATGACGCCCACGCCGCCGAGTCCGGTTTCGAGGCACCGGACGGGCTTCCGCCGACGTTCACCAAGTTCGTGTCCGCGCTGACCGGTCCTGACGCGGAGGTCGTGCTGCCTGCCGGAGGGGACGTGGACTGGGAGGTGGAACTCGTCGCCGTCATCGGCCGGACCGCCACCCGTGTCGCGGAATCGGACGCGTGGGACCACGTCGCCGGGGTGACGATCGGGCAGGATCTCTCCGAGCGGGTCTCGCAGCTGGCCGGTCCCGCCCCGCAGTTCAGCCTTGGCAAGTCGTTCCCGAACTTCGCACCGGTCGGGCCGTGGCTGGTCACCCCCGACGAGCTGACGAACCGGGACGACCTGGCACTGGGCTGCGCGGTCGACGGCGAGATCGTGCAGGACGGCCGCACCCGCGACCTGATCTACCCGGTCGCCAAGCTGATTTCCGCGCTGTCGCGGACCATCACCCTGTATCCGGGGGACCTCGTCTTCACCGGGACCCCGGCGGGCGTGGGTGTGGGCCGCACGCCGAAACGGTTCCTGCGCGCCGGGGAACAACTCGTCAGCTGGATCGAAGGCATCGGTGAGATGCGCCAGACCTTCGTCACCGGACAGGAGGACTGACATGGGCATGCACCGGCTCACCCGGGTCACGATGGGTGTCCCGAACGTCGCGGACACCATCGGCTACTACACCGATTTCGGGCTCACCCACCTCGGCGACGGGGCCTTCACCACCCGCGAAGGCGGCGAGCAGCTGCGGGTCCGGCACGCCACGTCCCGCCGTTTGCTCGAACTCGGGGTGGGCGTCGACGATGTCGACGACCTCGCGCGCACCGCTTCGCGGCTCGACCACCTCGGCGTCGCGGGCGGCGCGGACGGCACCGCGGTCACCGCGATCGAGCCGGTGTCCGGATTCACTGTCCGCGTCGAGATCGCGCCGCGGATCGCACAGGAGCCCGTCCCGGCCACCCCGTACAACGGGCCCGGCCGCATCGAGCGGTTCGGCCGCGCGCCAGGAGTGCTGCGCGAGGACCCGATCCGGCCCAAGAAACTCGGCCACTGCGTGGTCGGCACGACCGATCTCGAAGCCACCATGCGGTTCTTCACCGAGGGACTCGGTTTCAAGGTCAGTGACTACATCGGGGACAAAGGCGCCTTCATGCGCTGCTCGGTCGATCACCACAACGTGCTGGCGCTCGCGGCGCCGGTGAACTTCCTGCACCACACGTCTTGGCAGGTCGACGACATCGACGACGTCGGACGAGGAGCGAAGGCGATGCTGGAAGGCAATCCCGACCGGCATGTCTGGGGCCTCGGCAGGCACCACGCGGGCTCCAACTTCTTCTGGTACCTCAAGGATCCGGCGGGGAACTTCAGCGAGTACTACGCCGACATGGACTGCATCCCCGAGGACGAGATCTGGACCCCGGAGGTCTTCGAAGGCGCGCAAGGCCTGTTCAGCTGGGGCCCGCCACCGCCGCCGTCGTTCCTGGAGCCGGACGACCTCGCCGCGCTCATGACCGGACAGCACGCACCCTGCCGGTGACCGCGGCGGCCTCCCGGCCGGCCGACGTGTCACCGGAAATGGAGAAAAGACTCCAGGCGCCGGAAATCCCGCGCCTGATCGGAAAAGGAGAAGTCGTGTCAGAGGAATTGTACGTCCCCCAGATCCCGGACAACCTGAACATCCGGTTCGTCGAAAACCGCATCGTCATCAAGCGCCCGGCACAGGAGGTGTACGACTGGGTGACCACCTGGTCGAACCTGCCGAAATGGCTGCCGATGGCCCTCGGTACCGAGGTCCGCCGCGGAACGGCGGACGTCCCCGCCGAACTCGGCGACGAGCTGCTCGAAACCATCCAGCCGGAACTGAACGAGAAGCCGAAGCTCTACACCGTGGTGGCGCGTGTCCCCGGCAAACTGTGGACGGTGGTCGGCCGGGACGTGTACGACGACGGCACCCTGGCACCGATGCACGCGATCGCCACCTTCACCACGTTCGACCTCGGCGACGGAACCACCCTGTTCTGCCGCCTGTTCGAGCGGCTGATCCCGGACACCGAACCGCCCGGTCCGCACCCGGTCGAAGACCCCGCCCTCATCCAGCCCGGCCTGGAACTGATCAAGGCAAACCTCGAAGGCACAGCCGGATAACCTCGGCTATTGGTCGGCTTGTGCCTGTGCGTACCTTCGTCCGGAGCCGATGGCTGAGCAGATCCAGCAGCTCGACGCCATCCCGGCGACCGATGACGATCGCTGGAACGACAAGCTCGTGTTCCTGCTTGATCATCCGGTTTGCGTGGTCTTCTTGACCTTCGACCGGCCCGGCTGACATCACCCGGTTGCATGCCGTCGGCTCCAGGGTTCTCGCGACCGTCACGACCGCGCGAGAAGCGACCACCGCGCAGGCCCTCAGGACAGCCGACCTCGGTCCGGCCCGTGCGCGGGCCTTTCTTCGGGAGACGGAAGTGACTGATCAATCACACACTATTGCCTCGAACCACCGGCGTACGAGCCGCCGGGGGCTCGCGCTCGCCGCGCTGGCCGCGGCGCAGTTCATGGTCGTGCTGGATTCGTCGATCGTGAACGTCGCGCTGCCGTCCATCCGCGCCGGTCTCGGCCTCGGTTCGGCCGAGTTGTCCTGGGTGGTCGACGGCTACCTCGTCGCGTTCGGCGGTTTGCTGTTGCTGGGCGGGCGGCTCGCCGACGTGTTCCGTCGGCGCGAGGTGTTCATCGCGGGTCTCGCCGTATTCGTGGCGGCATCGGCCGCATGTGCGCTCGCGCCGACCGGGTCGGTCCTGATCGGCGCGCGGCTGGCGCAGGGAGCAGGCGGGGCGGTCATGGCGCCGGCGGCCCTGTCCCTTGTGATGGCCTTGTTTCCCGACGGCGCCGGGCGCGCCAGGGCGATGGGCATCTGGGGCGGGGTGTCCGGTGCGGGCGGCATCGCGGGGGTCCTGCTCGGCGGCGTGCTGAGCCAGACGCTGGGCTGGCCGTCGATCTTCCTGATCAACGCACCGATGGGTCTGCTGGTCGCCGCGGTGGTGCTGTGGACGGTGCGACCGTTCCCGGCCGCGGGCGGCACGTTCGACGTCGGCGGCGCGGCCACCGTCACGCTCGCCATGGCGAGCATCGCCTACGGCCTGGTCAGCGGTGCGCATGCCGGCTGGACGGCCGGCGTCACCCTCGGCTCACTCGTCCTCGGCGTGATCGCGTTGGCCGCTTTCCTCTCCATCGAGCGGCGCGTCACCCGGCCGCTGGTGCCGCTGCGGGTGTTCACCCGCGCTCCGCTGGTCACGACCAACGCGATCATGACACTGCTCGGCGCCGTCAGCGTCGGCATGTTCTACTTCCTGCCCCAGTACCAGCAGATCGTGCTGGGAATGAGCCCGATGACGACCAGCGTCACCCAGGTGCCGATCGCGGCGGCGATCACCATCGGCGGGTTGCTGGCGCCGAAGATCGCCGCGGTCGTGGGCTCGCGCACCGCGCTCGCCGGCGGCCTCGTGTCCTTGACCGTCGGGCTCGCGTGGCTGGCGTCGGGGCCCGGCCCGGCCTATGCCGCGTTGGTGGGGCCGTTTCTGTTGATCGGCGCGGGAATCGGGGTCAGTCTCGTTTACGTCACCACCCTCGCGGTAGCGGATTCCGCTCCGGGCGAAGCCGGACTCGTCAGCGGCCTGGTCAACACCACGCGCCAGATGGGCGGTGCGCTCGGTCTGGCGACACTGGTCGCCGTCGCGACCGGCACCGGTCCCGTTCCGCACTTCGCCACCGCCTTCGCCACCGCGGCCGGACTCGCCGGCCTGGCGTTGCTGCTGTCGTGGGCACCAGCCCTTCACCAGCACTGAAACCGTTGCAGTAAAAGGAGATCGTCATGACGAGCAAGCCCTACCTGACCGGGCACTACGCCCCTGTCCCGGACGAGACCACCGCGGTCGATCTGCCGGTCACCGGCGCACTGCCGCCGGAACTGAACGGCGAATACCTCCGCAACGGCCACAACCCCAAGCCCGGCATCACCCCCAGCCACTGGTTCAAGGGTTCCGGCATGCTGCACGGTGTCCGCCTGACGAACGGGCGCGCCCAGTGGTACCGCAACCGCTGGGTCAAAACCCCGGCGCTCGATGGCGCGCCGCTCGTGCGCGAAGACGGCAGCATCGATCTCACCGCCAGCGTCGCGGGCACCCACATCGTCGAGCACGGCGGCAGGCTCCTCGCGCTGCAAGAGTCCAACCTGCCCTTCGAGGTCACACCCGAACTCGACACCGTCGGCCCGTTCGACTTCCACGGCAAGCTCACCTCGGCGATGACCGCGCACCCGAAGCAGGATCCGGCGACGGGCGAGTTGCACTTCTTCAGCTATTCGCCGTTCCCGCCGCACCTGACCTACCACGTCGCCTCGCCCGAGGGCCACATCACTCGCAGCCAGGTGGTCGACGGCAGCGGCCCGAGCCTGATGCACGACTTCGCGATCACCGCGACCAAAGCCGTGTTCCTCGACCTGCCAGTCGTTTTCGACCCCGAGGAAACCTCGGGCATCCCCTACCGCTGGCATGACGACTACCCGGCCCGCATCGGCGTCTTCGACCGCGTCGGTGCGCCGCACGTGACCTGGATCCCGGTCAGCCAGCGCGCCCTGCTGCACGTCACCAACGCCTACGACACACCGGACGGCAAGATCGTCCTCGAAGGACCCGCCTACGACCAGGCAGCCTGGGCGACCTCGTGGAAATGGTGGATCGGCGCGCCCGGCCACCCGATCGCCCCGGTCACCGGGGCGATCGCGACCCGGTGGCTGCTGGACCCGGCGACCGGGACCGCGACCGAACAGGAACTCGACGACCTGGTGACGGATTTCCCCAGCATCAACGACGACCGCACCGGCCTGCCGTCGGAGATCAGCTACTCGGTCGCCTTCCCCGGAGCGGGGCTCGACGAGTTCGCCATCGTCAAACTGAACACGACGACCGGCGAGCGGCACCTGCACCTGCCGGGGCCCGACCGGCATGCCGGGGAAGCCGTCTTCGTCCCGGCCGCAGGCGCCACCGGCGAGGACGACGGCTACCTGCTGACGATCGTCAGCGATCTACGCGCCAACGCGTCCCAACTGCTCGTCCTCGACGCACACGACCTGAGCACCACCGCCACGGTCGCCCTGCCCCGGCGCGTGCCCAGCGGAATCCACGGCTCATGGATCCCGGACAAGCACCTCACGTCGTGATGACCACCCGAGCCAGGCGGTGAGTTCGGAGCGGGGTAGCCGGACGCGTGGTCGTCGCGTGACGATGATCGGTCCGGCATCGTTTTCGTCGATATCGTCGCGGCGCTAGGTGCATCGGCCGAGAAGGTCACGCAGGGTGTGAATCTCGTTGTCGTCGAGGCCGGACAGACTGGCTCGCATGGTCGGCGTGATCGCCTGATTGCAGTCGTTGAGCAGGGCAGTGCCGGTGGTGATAGCACGGTGCAGGATGGTTTGCCGCGGCCGTCGTGGCGTTCGAGCAGTCCTCGTTGCTCCAGTCGCGCGACGACGGCACCAGCGGCTTGGTCGGATTGCCCGGTCACGCAGCACCAATCAACACCCGCAGACCAAACGCACGTACCCGTTCCGAGGACGGGTCGTCCACAGCTGCGGGCGCCGCGTGCCGGCCCCGCAAGAACAACCGCGGCGTCGCCGATCTACACACCGCGGTCCGGATCCGCGAAGACGAACTCCTGGACGCGGTCGGACGATTCCCCGACCGCTTCTTCAAACCTGACCGTACGTCCATTCTGGAAGCCGACCTGACCACTGTGGACGACACCGCAGCACGGGCACGGGCGGACGACCGAGAACGTCGGCTCAGCTGGACGCGCAAGACATCGAGACTCCAGCACCACCCACGCCCTCGGACTTGGCCAGGGCTCCGCAGGCCCCTGCTTCAGACGCTCTTCGAGGTGACACAACTCACCGCGCAATTGAACGGCCTCGGCGACGTCGTGACGATCGGGGTCAACCTGCCGGCAGATCAAGTGCCCGCGATAACAGAAGCAGGAAAAGGATGACGGCCACTAAAATAGCAAAGAGCGCCGATCAAATGATCGGCGCTCTTTGCGAGTACCCCCGATGGGATTCGAACCCACGCTACCGGCGTGAGAGGCCGGCGTCCTAGGCCGCTAGACGACGGGGGCTAGGAACTTCCTCCTTCAGAAGGAGGTTTTCAGTTGTTCACCTGCTGTGTTGCTGCGGAGAAACTTACCAGACCGGGTTTCCCGCCTTCGCAGGGGGGTCACGCTGTGTTTCACTCCGGGAAGTTCTCCAGCTGGGGTACCAGGACTCGAACCTAGACTAACTGGACCAGAACCAGTCGTGCTGCCAATTACACCATACCCCAGTGAGGTACCGTTCCGGCCTTGACCGGCTCGGTGCCGCACGAGAAAGAATACTAGAGCACGCCGTTCCGCACCGTGAAAGCGGGGGTATCCGTGGCCCGCTGGGCGGGGACGCCGAGCTTCGCGAACTCGGAAACGAGCAGCTCAGGCAGTTCGTCGAGGCCGGCGATGGTGTGCACACCCGCCGGCGCGCGCTCGGCGATGCCGTCCCGGTCGAGCCAGACGGCGCCGAGGCCGGCGTCGCGGGCGCCGATGGCGTCGGTGTCGAGCTTGTCCCCGACGTGGACAGCCTGGGCGGGGTCGCAGCCGAGGCCGAGGCAGACCGAGCGGAACATCGCCGGGTGCGGTTTGGCTACTCCGAGTTCACCGGCGATGGCGACGTGATCGAAGAACCGGGCGAGTCCGAGGTCGGCGATCTTCTTGCGCTGATGTGCGCCGGAGGCGTTCGTGACGGCCGCCACGAGGACGCCCGCGGCTCTCAGCCATTCCAGGCACGGAATGACATCTTCGAACAATTGCCACGAACGGGTGAGGATTTCACGACGTCGTCTTTCGAAGCCGTTGACCTGGTCTTCGTCGGCCAGAATGCCGATCTCGGCCAGAAAACATTCGGTACGCTTGTGATGCATGGTCGCGTAATCGATTTCGCCCGCCACCACCAGTGCGACATGTTCTTCGGTGATGAGATCCCACAGCGGCCAAAGGTCGTTCTGGCCGGTGAGCGCGCGCAGGCTGAGCCGGATCGCCGCCGTGCAGTCGATCAACGTGTCATCGATGTCGAGGCACACCAAGCGTAACTCCGGCGGCTCCCACGGCGCTCCGTCCGGCGTGGTTCGTGACGGGGCCCGGGGCGCGAGAGCGAAATCCACCAAGTGAGGCTAGGGCACTCAGCGCGATCGCGACTCTGCCGATGAGGTGATTAAGGCTGCTCTGTTCCGGCGCGGGCACTCTACTCCCAGTTGGTGAGATGACGTGTTTTAGTTACCGGCCAACGGCTAACGCGGGCGGCCGGGTGAAATACCGGCGCCCGGCACCTTGGCCGATTCGCGGCGCGCACACCCTGTGACGACAACGAAATCCTTACCCGGCTTCGGGTCGCGGACCGTCCACAAGGGCATTTCCGCGATCGCCGTCCTTCCGGGACCTTTCCCATCCACCCGAACGTCCTTTTTGGACAGCCGGTCCGGCCGCGCGACCAGCGAGACCGGGGTCATAGCCCGAACGGCGTATCCGCCCGGATGGCGCTTGACGCGCCGGTCGGGCGGGTGCATGCTGAGCTTATTCAACAAGTGATGAATAAGGGTTTCGAAGGGGTGGGACGGATGAGCGAACGCACGAACTGCGTGGTCGTCGGCGGTGGCCCCGCGGGCATGGTCGCCGGATTGCTGCTGGCCAGGGCCGGGGTCGAGGTCACGGTGCTGGAGAAGCACAAGGACTTCCTGAGGGATTTCCGCGGCGACACCGTGCACCCGTCGACGTTGACGTTGCTCGACGAGCTGGGCCTGGGCGACAAGTTCCTCAGCCTGCCGCACAGCGAGATCGCCTACGCCGGGTTCCCGGCCGAGGACGGCACGATGATGCGCCTGGCCGACCTGACCCGGCTGAAGGTGGCACACCCGTACATCGCGATGGTCCCGCAGTGGGATTTCCTGGACCTGCTCGCCGACGCCGGCGCGAAGGAGCCCAAGTTCACGCTGCGGCAGAGCACGGAGATGACCGGGCTGATCCTCGAACAGGGCCGGGTGAGCGGCGTCCGCTACCGCGACGCCGACGGGCAGACCGGCGAACTACGCGCCGACCTGGTGATCGCCGCCGACGGGCGCTGGTCGCTGGCCCGGCGCGAGGCCGGGCTGATGACGAAGGACTACCCCATCCCGTTCGACGCGTGGTGGTTCCGGATCTCGAGGCGGGACGGCGAACGCGAGGGCATGCTGACCCCGAAGATGCGGGATCGCCGCTTCGCGGTGCCGCTGCCGCGCAAGGGCTACTTCCAGATCGCCTATCTCAGCCCCAAGGGCCAGGACCTGCGAGAGAAGGGCATCGAAGCGTTCCGGGAGAACGTGGCCGCGATCCTTCCCGACCTGGCCGACCGGGTCGACGAGCTGAAGACGACCGACGACGTCAAGTTCCTCGACGTCAAGATGAACCTGCTGCGGAAGTGGCATATCGACGGACTGCTGTGCATCGGTGACGCGGCGCACGCGATGTCGCCGGTCGGCGGGGTCGGCATCAACCTCGCGGTGCAGGACGCGGTGGCGGCCGCCACCCTGCTCGCCGAGCCGCTGCGCCGGGGCAGGCCGTCGGTGGCGGACCTGGCGAAGGTCCGCAAGCGCCGCCTCGCGCCGACGATGCTGGTGCAGGGGCTGCAGCGGATGCTGCACAAGAACGTCATGAAGCCGGTCATGGAGGGCAGGCGCAACGGTCCGCCCGCGGTGATGGTGAAGCTGTTCGGCCGGTTTCCCGTGCTGTCCTACGTCCCCGCACGGCTGCTGGGCCTGGGGCTGCGGCCCGAACACGCCCCGGTCTTCGCGCGGCGGGCGATGGAACCGGCCGGTAGCTGACGGCCGGATGCAATGAAAGGCCCCTTCATCGCAAATTTTGCAATGAAGGGGCCTTTCATTGCAGGCTTCAGACGTCCTGCACCGGGTTGGTCAGCGTGCCGATGCCTTCGATGGTGATCGAGACCGACTGGCCGTCCTCGATCGGGCCGACGCCCTCGGGCGTGCCGGTCAGGATGACGTCGCCGGGCAGCAGGGTCATCACACCGGACACGAACTCGACCAGTTCGGGGATCTTGTGCACCAGGTCCGACGTCCGGCCGTCCTGCTTGAGGACACCGTCCACCTCGGACTTGAGCGCGAGATCGGCCGCGTCGAGCGAGGTCTCGATCCACGGGCCGAGCGGGCAGAAGGTGTCGAACCCCTTCGCCCTGCCCCACTGGCCGTCGGCCTTCTGCAGGTCACGCGCGCTGACGTCGTTCGCCACGGTGTAGCCGAGGATCGCGCTCGCCGCACGGGCGGCGGGCACGTTCTTGACCGGCTGGCCGATGACGATCGCCAGTTCACCCTCGAAGTCGACGCGGCCGACACCACGCGGACGGCGGATGGGCGCGTTCGGGCCGATCACCGTGGTCGACGGCTTGATGAACAGCATCGGGTCCGCCGGGACCTCGTTGCCGAACTCGGTCGCGTGCTTGGCGTAGTTCCGGCCGACCGCGATCACCTTCGACGGCAGGATCGGCGCGAGCAGCCGGACGTCGGCGAGCGGCCAGCGCTTGCCGGTGAAGTTGGGGTTGCCGAAGGGGTGCTCGGCGATTTCCAGTACCTGGGCAGCGTCATCACTGCCACCGTCCCCTTCGATCGAAGCGAACGCGACACCACCGGGATGAGCAATTCGGGCTAGACGCACTCCCCCACTGTACGACTCCTCACGCCGGGCCCTCCCTCAGGGACTTGTGCACGAGCGCGTCGCACAACGCGAGCCAGCTCGCTTCGACGATGTTGCCGTGCACGCCGACGGTGGTCCATTCCCGTTCGCCGTCGCTGGTCTCGACCAGGACCCGGGTGACGGCGTCGGTGCCCGGATGGCCGGGCAGGATCCGCACCTTGTAGTCGGCCAGCTCCACACTGTCCAACCAGGACAGATGCGGGCTGAGCGCCTCGCGCAGGGCGGCGTCGAGCGCGTGCACGGGGCCGTTGCCCTCGGCGGTCGCGATCACGCGCTGCCCGGCGACGTGCACCTTCACCGTCGCCTCGGACACGACCTCGCCGTCGGACCGGTGGTCCAGCACGACCCGGTACGACTCGAGTTCGAACGGCGGTTCGTCGAGGACGTCGCTCTGCGGGCCGTCGACCTCCCGCCGCAGCAGCAGTTCCAGTGAAGCGTCCGCGGCTTCGAAGGACCAGCCTTCGGATTCGAGCCGCTTCACCTTCCGGACGGCGCTCGTCAGCGCTTCGGGCTGGCCGGCAAGGTCGACCCCGAGCTCACGTCCCTTGAGCTCCAGACTGGCCCTGCCGGCCATCTCGGTGACCAGTACCCGCATGTCATTGCCGACGGAAGCTGGATCGATGTGGTTGTACAGCAACGGATCCACCTTGATCGCGCTCGCGTGCAGTCCCGCCTTGTGGGCGAAGGACGACGCCCCTACGTAAGCCTGGTGGGTGTAGGGGGCGATGTTCGCGATTTCGGCAAGGGCATGGGAGACCCGGGTGAGCTCGGCGGCGCCTCCGGTCGGGAGCACCTCCATACCGAGCTTGGTCACCAGATTTCCCGTCACGGCGAACAGATCGGCGTTACCCGCCCGTTCGCCGTAACCATTGGCGGTGCACTGGACGTGCGTCACGCCGGCCTGCACGGCGGCGACGGAATTCGCCACCGCGCAGGAAGTGTCGTCCTGGCAATGGATTCCGAGCCGGAATCCGGTCCGTTCCTTGACCTCGCGGACGGTTTCCGCGAGGCCGAGCGGCAGCCGGCCGCCGTTGGTGTCGCACAGCACGGCGACGTCGGCGCCCGCGTTCACTCCCGCGTCGAGCACCTTCAGCGCGGTGTCCGGGGAGAACGCGTAACCGTCGAAAAAGTGTTCCGCGTCAAGGAAGACGCGACGTCCTTCGCCGACGAGGAACGCGACGGTGTCTCGCACCATCTCGCACGCTTCGTCGACATCGACCCGCAGCGCGCGTTCGATGTGGCGTAAGTCCGATTTGGCCACCAGGGTGACCACCGGTGCCTGGGCATCGAGCAGCGCCCGCACCTGCGGATCCTGCTCGGCCTTGGCGCCCGCCTTGCGCGTCGCGCCGAACGCGACGAGCGCGGCGTGGCGCAGTTTCAGTTCGCCCGAAGCGGCCCGGGCGAAGAATTCCGTGTCCTTGGGCAGCGCGCCCGGCCATCCGCCTTCGATGAACCCGACCCCGAGATCGTCGAGCAGCCTCGCCACCGCCAGCTTGTCCGTGACGGAGTAGGAGATCCCCTCACGCTGCGCGCCGTCGCGCAACGTCGTGTCGTACAGGTGGAAGGCGTCGCCGAGTGGCGTATCGGCGGGCTCCGTGCGGGTCACGGGGACTCCTCATGGTGGTGGCAAAACGTGTTCAGGCAACAAAAAAACCTCCCGCATGGGTGCGAGAGGTTGCGCGCCGGGGGCTCTTGTGGAGCTGTTATCCGGCGCGCTCGGCGATAATGATGGTGCAGGAGGTCACGGACGCATCATGGCACACGCTCCGGCGGGCGTCCACAAGCCGGGCGAAAGATTCCACACTTCGGGACGCGCTCGCGTGCCACCGGCGTTGCGAAAGCCACTTTCGCAACCTTCAACGTTGCGAAAGTGGCTTTCGCAACGCCTCAGGCCCGGCACCCACCACCCGACAGCCCCCGTAGTACATGAAGGCCCCCTTCCTTGCGCCTGGCGCAAGGAAGGGGGCCTTCATGTACTACGGAACCGGTCAGGCGGCCGCCAGAGCGGTCACCCGCCACTTCCCTTCGGCCCGTTCCGCGGAAACGCTCAGCTGTGCCGCACCGGTACTGCGTTGCCCGTCCCCGCGCACGCCGGTCTGGTCCAGGAACACCAGCAGCGACGCCCGGTCCCCGTCGAGGACCTTCACCCCCGAGACCACTGCGGTCGAGGTCACGACCAGTTTCTGCTCCGCCGCGAGCCCCCGGACCTGCGCGAACAGCTGGTCGTACTGCCCCAGCGCCGGCCCGGTGAGGACCTCTTTCGCGGCTTGCTCGCTCTTGGCGGGGTCGTCGTACCGGTACGAGAAGACGGTGCCGAGTGCCTTGCCGATCTGATCGCTCACCTCCGCGGTGGTGGCGACGTCGGTCAGCGCCGTGTTGTGCGCCAGCACCGCGGTGGCGTCCCGTGCCTCGATGGCGAACCACCCCGCGAGGCCCGCCATCACCAGCGCGACCGCGCCCACCACCACCGCCCCCCGCCGCCGCCGCACAGGAGCGACGACGACCGGTGCCTCCTCGGGTGCATCAAGCACGGCAACCCGCGTGCCGCCGCTCATCTTCCCGGCGACCTTCACCGCGCGCCGCGCCGGTTTGACGGTTCGTTTCGTGGTCATCCCGTCCTCCGTCAGGGCTTTCCGGTGTCGGTCACCGGCACCTGGCCGAGCGACGTGACCCGCCACCCGTCCGGTGTCCGGTTCAGGCCGGCGCGGAACCGGTTGTGCTTGGTCACCGCTTCTCCGCCCTCGGGCCGCACCTCGAGTTCGACCGAAGCGATCACCTCGGCCGTTCCACCGCCACTGTCCACTTCGGTCACCGCGGCGTCGACGACCCGGCCGGTGGTGACGGTCTTCGCCTGGCCGATCCGTTCGAGTCCGGCTTCCCGGTCGCGGGCCAGTTCGTCGTGCAACGCGCCGCCGGACAGGTTCAGCCAGTTCTGGTAACCCTGCTCGGCCTGCCGATAATCCAAAGTGGTCAGAGCGGCGACAGCCTGCCTGCCCATCTGCAGCGTCTCCTCGCGGACCGTCGCCCGCGCGACGCCTTCGTCGTGGCTCGCGTCCCACCACGAGTAGCCGAACCAAGCCGCCAATGCCGTGGCGACGGCGGCGAGGAACGCGGCGATTCGAGTCATGGCCTTCACCTTCCCGGCACGTTCTGCGAGCCGCGCACGTTCGTGGGATTGCCCTTGGGCAGGGCACAGCGCGCCGCGGTGTTCAACGGACGCGGAGACGTGTCGAGTCCGTCGCGGTAGGCGGTCCCGTAACCGGTGACGCACGGCGGCGGATCGAAGAACGTCAGCGAGAGGCCGACGCGCGCGCCGTCCGGTCCCATGATCGCGTGCCCCGCGGCGACCGCTTTCGGCGCCGTGACCAGCAGCTGCTCGAGGCCGTCCTGACGCGTTTCCAGCACGTCCGCGGTGGTCAGCAGGTTGGCCAGGAGGATGCCGAGACTCGGCCCGGTCTCCCGCAGGAGCGTGCTGACCTCGTTCGCCGCCGCCGGGACGGCCGGGATCAGCCGACGCAGATCGCCGTCGGAGCTCTTCAACGTCGCGGCGAGCAGTTTCGCGTTGGCGCCGAACGAGCGGATCGCGTCCGCCTGCGATACCTGGGTGTCGAGCACGGTCTGCGCGTCGGTCACGAGCCTGGTCAGCGGGCCGACATGCGCGCTCGCCTCCCGCACGAACTCGATCCCCCGCCCGACGAGCTGGTCCAGCGCCGGGCCGGCGTCGAACGTCGCGTTGTACAGCTCGTCGACCACGGTCCGCAAGGCGGGCTTCGGCACCGAATTGGCGAAAGAGTCCACACTGGACAGAACGATGTCCACCGGCAGCGGGATCTTCGTGTCCGCCTCGCTGATCACCGAACCGTCCTGCAGCATGGCGCCGTCGCCGCGCCGGGGCCGCAGATCGACGTACTGCTCGCCGACGGCGGATCGGTTGGCGACGACGGCTTCGGTGTCCGCGGGCACTTCCGGGCCCCCTGGCTCGAGTTCGAGGTCGACCTCCATCCCGGAGGCCGTCAGCCGCAGTTCGCCGACCCGGCCGATCGGCACGCCCCGGTAGGTGACTTCGGCGTTGCTGAAGATGCCGCCACCGGTGGCGAGCCGCACCTTGACGGTGTACCCGCGATCGAGCACCAGCTTGTCCAGGCCCGCGTACGTGGCGCCGACGTACGCGACACCGAGGACCGCGATGGTCACGAAGACCACCAGCTGCACGCGGACGAACTTGGTCAGCATCAGCGGCCACCACTGTTCTTGAAGGTCAGGAACGTGTTCAGGTAGTCCCCGCGGATGGCCTCGAGCGCGGCGTCGGGGAACGGGAAGGTGAAGATCATCTCCATCGCCTTCGGCAGCTTGTCCCCGGAGTCGGCCAGCTTCCGCAGCAACGGTTCGAGCGCCTTGAGGTCGGCGACGAGGTCGTCCTTGCTGCGGTTCACCGTGTCGACCGCGACCGAGGTGAGCCCGTCCAGCGACTTGAGCATCCCGACCAGCTCCTGACGCTGCTGGTTCAGCACCTCGATCCCGGGGGTGAGCCCGTTCAGCGTCGCCTTGATCTCCTCGGTGTTCGCGTTCAGCGTCGCCGCGAGCTTGTTGACGCTCTCGATGGCACGGGTGATCTCGGCCTTGTGCTCGTCGAGCCCGCGCACGAACTTGTCCAAATTGGACAGGAGGCGCCGCGCGGCGCTTTCCTTGCCGCCGAGCGCGTCGTTGAGTTCCCGGGTGATGTTCTGGACCTGCGCGACGCCGCCGCCGTTGAGCAGCAGGGAAAGCGCGCCGAACACCTCCTCGATCTCCGGGGTCAGCGAGGAGCTGGCCAGCGGGATCACCGCACCGTCGACCAACCGCCCGCTCGGCGTCCCCTCGGGCGGCGGCGCGAGCTCGACGAACTTCTCGCCGAGGATGCTCGCCTGCCGCAGCCGTGCGACGGAGTTGGCGGGCAGGTTCACGTCCCCGTTGACGAGGAGACCGACCACCGCGCTGCGTCCGTCGGGCGCCAGCTCGACGGTCCGCACCTGGCCGACCGGGACGTCGTTGACCTTCACCCCGGATTGGGGCACGAGATCCAGCACGTTCGTGAAACTCGCCGTGACGTGGATCGGGCGCTCGCCCAGCGCGGCCCCGCCGGGCAGCGGGATGTCGTAGACGTCGACACCGCCGCTGCAACCGGTGGCGGCCAGCACGAGGACCAGGACGGCAGATAGTGTCCTGCGGCGGGTTTTCATTTCGCCCCCGAGAATTCGGTGAGGTTCCCTCGGCCGTCCAGCGTTCCCGCGCCCTGGTTGTACGCGCCGAGCACGTTCGCCAGCGCGTTCGGAGCGGCGTCGAGTGCTTCGCTCAGCGACGCCTTCTGCTGGCTGAGCAGCTTCGTGATCTCGGCGAGTTTGTCCACATCGGACTTGACCTTGCCCCGGTTGTCCTTGATGAAGCCCTGCACCACGCTGAGCGCCTCGGTGAGTTCGGTCATCGCGCCGGAGAACTGGTCCCGCTGATCGGCCAGGATCTTGCTGAGCGAGGAGATCTGCTGGATCGCCTGTTTCACCTTGTCGTCGTTCGACGCGAGCATCGCGGTGAACTTGCTGATGTTGTCGATCGAGTTGAACAGGTCGTCCTTGGAGTCGCTCGCGGTCCTGGCGAACTCGCCGAGGTTCTTGATCGCCTCGCCGAGTTTGCCGCCGTTGCCGTCGAGGTAGGAGGCGGCCTTGGTCAGGACGTCGCTGACCGCGCCGTCCCGGTTGGCGCCCTTCGGCCCCAGCGCGGTCATCAGCTGGTTGAGACTGCCCAGGAGTTCGTCGACCTCCACCGGGGTGACGGTGCGTTCGGGCGGGATCCGCCCGTCGCCGCCCAGTTCCGGCCCGCCGACGTACACCGGTGTGAGCTGCACGTACCGGTCGGCGACCAGGCTCGGCGTGATCACGACGGCGCCGACGTCGGCGGGCAGCTTGACTCCCGCCCGGACCGTCATGGTCACCTCGACGTTCGTGCCGCGCGGTTCGACCTTGGTCACCGAACCGATCGGGACGCCGAGCACCCGCACCTCGGTGTTCGCGTACACCCCGACGGTCGCGGTGAAGAACCCGGTCAGGACGCGGTCGGCCTGCCTGGTCAGCAGCGGCCAGGCCGCCGTCACGAGCAGTCCGGCGACGACGGCGACCGCGAGCCGCCGCACCCAGGCCCGCCGCCGGGCCTGTCCGCCGAGATCGGCCAGTGTGAAGTGGCGCCCCATCAGCGTCCCCCCTTCCTCGAAGGCATGCAGCTGCCCGGCGTGCCGCCGGTCGGGACGAGCCCGCAGATGTAGGTGTCGATCCAGCGGCCGTTGCCGACCGCGTTGCCGAGCAGGCGGTAGAAGGGACCGGCCAGCCGCAGGCTCTCGTTGAGCTTGTCCTGGTTCCGCAGCAAGACGGTGGCGACGCGATCGAGCTGGTCGAGTGCCGGGCCGAGCGTCTTCTGGTTGTCCGCCACCAGCCCCTTGAGCTGGATCGAGAGGTTCTTCACCCCGCTGAACAGCTTCGCGATGGCGTCCTTGCGCGCGTTCAGCTCCGTGAGGAGGGTGTTGCCGTCGCGGATCAACGCCTCGATCTGCTGCGAGCGGTCCCCGAGCGTCTTCGACACCTTGTTCGTGTTCTCGAACAGCTTCACCAGCTCCTGGTCGCGGGACGCGAGCGTCTTGGACAGCGCGGTGATGCCGTCGAACGCGGTCCGGACCTCCTGCGGGGTGGAAGCGCCGAGCGTTTCCGACAGCGTCCCGAATGCCTTCGCCAGCTGGTCGGTGTCGATCGCACCCACCGTGTTCGCGAGGTCGTTGAACACCGTGGTGACGTCGTACGGGGAACTCGTGCGCTGCACCGGGATCGGCTCGTCCGGATCCAGTTCCGCGTTGCCGACCGGGTCGAGGACCAGGTTCTTCTGCCCCAGCAGGGTCTTGATCTTGATCGCGGCGGTCGTGCGGTTGCCGATCCAGGTGTCCTTGACCCGGAACAGGACCTTGACCCGGCCACCGTCCAGCAAGACGTCGGAGACCTCGCCGACCTTGACCCCGGCCACGCGGACCTCGTCGTTGCGTTTGAGACCGGCGGCTTCGGTGAACTCGGCGGCGTACGTGGTCGCGCCACCGACCAGTGGGAGATCGTCGGAGAAGAAGGTCGCCGAGCCCGCCACCGCCATCAACAGCGCCGTGACGGCGCCGACGACGATCGGGTTGCGGCTGCGGAACGGTTTGATCCTCGGCGCTTTCACCGGCACCGTCCCTGGGTCAGCGGGATCCCGACCGGCGGGCCGCCCGGGGCGGGTGGCGCGTCCGATTTCACCGAGCACAGGTAGAAGTTGAACCACGAGCCGTACGAGACCATCGAGCCGATGCGATCCAGCTTCTTCGGCAGGTTCGCCAGGAACTGCTCGAAGACCGGGGTGTTGTCGGCAAGGTTCTTCGACAGGTCGCCGAGGGTGGTGATGCTGTCCTTCAGCGGCGCGCGGCCGTCCTGGAGCAGATCCGCGGTGGCGGTGGTGAGCTCGCCGAGCCCGCCGATCGCCTGCCCGATGGGTTTCGCGTCGCCGGCGAGCCCGGAGACCAGCTGCGCGGTGACGTCGACCAGTTTGTCGAACTGGTCGCCCTGGGAGTTGAGCGTGTCGAGCACCGTGTTGAGGTTCCCGACCACCTGGCCGATCACCTCGTCCTTGCCCGCCAGGGTGTTCGTGAGGGAAGCGGTGTGTTCGAGCAGGCTGTCGATGGTGCTCCCTTCGCCCTGCAGCACCTGGACGATCTCGAAGGACAACTGGTTGACGTCACTCG
The DNA here is from genome assembly GCF_046548895.1 of Amycolatopsis sp. cmx-4-54. Taxonomy (NCBI): domain Bacteria; kingdom Bacillati; phylum Actinomycetota; class Actinomycetes; order Pseudonocardiales; family Pseudonocardiaceae; genus Amycolatopsis; species Amycolatopsis sp. cmx-4-54. Next base: position 143,644 of record NZ_JAEBEJ010000014.1, on the reverse strand, counting down.
GTGATAGTGCCTGGAACAACGGCTTGAACCCGTTGAACAGCGCGGTCAGATCCAGCGCGGGATGCGTCCGCTCCGGCGGGATCAACGCGCCTTCGTCGAGCACCGCGGGTCCGTCCGGGCCGGGGTCGATCGAGAGATACCGCTGGCCGACGAGGTTGCGGTACCTGATGGTGACCGTGGCTCCCGAAGTGAGCCGCCGCTTGTTCTCGACCGAGAACCGCACGTCCGCCAGCCGCCGCTCGACCACCCCGACCGAATCCACCTGTCCGATGCGGACACCGGACATCCGGACCTCGTCGCCGGGGTTGACCGACGTGGCGTCGGTGAACCTGGCGGTATAGCCGACCGTCGTACCGACGCCGGAATTGGCGATGGTGATGGCCAGGATCCCGGTCGCCACCACGGTGATCACGAAGAAGACCAGGCCTTTGATCGCCGGTCCCGCGACACCCCTCATCGGACGGTCACCTCCGTACCGCGCATGGCCGGGCCCACGAGCACGCTGCTCCAGTCCGGGACCTCGGCCGGTTTCATCCCGAGCGACGGCGCCAGCAACTCGGCGACCAGCCCCCGCTCCCCCTTCGAATTCGCCGGGCCGAGGTCCCCGTCGGCGGCGAACTGCACCGCCGCCGAAGTCCCGCCGCCGCCATAACAGCGCGGCCCGCCCTTCTGGTCGAACCGTGGATCGTCCCGGCCGGGCACGTACTTGTCGCGTGGATCGTGGACGGACAACGTCACGTGCAGTCCCGGCTCCCCGGTGCCCTTGCCCAACGCTTTCTCCATGACCGGCTTGAGCCGGTTCACCGCGTCGAACAGGCACGGGAACTGAGGCGAATAGCGGGAAAGCAGCTCCAATGTCGGCCTGCTCTTCACGCTGACGCCGATGATGTTGTCCTTGTTCTGCACCAGGAACTTGTTCATGTCGCCGCTCGCGGTGGTGACGCTGGCGTACAGTTTGTCGAGGTCCGCGCGAGTCTCCACAATGGTCCTCGCGGTGGTGGAGAGATCCGAGAGCGCCTTGAGGATGTCCGGCGCGGCGCCGGTGTACAGGTCCGCCACGTCGGCGAGGCCGGTGATGTCGGCCTTGAACTGCGGCATCAGCGGGTTCACCTGGTCGAGCAGGTCGTTGAGCTGGACGATGCTGTCCCCCAAGGACTTCCCGCGGTTGTCGAGCGCGAGCGAGATCGCGCCCAGTGAGCTGTTCAGCTTCTGCGGCTGCACCGCCCGCAACAGCGGCAGCAGGTCACCGAGGACGCGTTCCAGCTCGATCGCGTTGGAAGACCGGTCCTGGCCGATGACGTCGCCGTCGCGCAGCGAACCTCCCGCCGGCCGCTCCGGGAGCACGAGGTTGACGTAGCGCTCACCGAACACCGTCTTCGGCAGCAACCGCGCGGAGACGTTGCGCGGCAGCTGATCGATCTTCGCCGGGTCGATGGCGAGATCGATCTCGGCGCCTTCCGAGGTGCCTCGCACCGCCCTGACCTCACCGAACGGCACGCCGCGGACCTTGACCTCGGCGGGCGGGGCCAGCTGGTTGCCGACCCGGTCGGTTTTGAGCGTGACCAGTTCCGCGCGTTCGAAGTCCTTGTTGAAGATGGCGACGGCGAGCCAGCCGAGCAGCACCAGGATGACGAGGAAGACCACCCCCGCCGCTTGTGTCCGTGCGCGCGTGCTCATCCGGACACCTTCACCGTCGTGGTGGCGCCCCAGATCGCCAGGCTGAGGAAGAGGTCCAGCACGCTGATCAGCACGATCGACGTCCGCACGGCGCGGCCGACCGCGACCCCGACGCCCGCCGGGCCGCCCGCGGCGCGATAGCCGTAGAAGCAGTGCGTGAGGATGACGCCGACGCTGAAGACGAGCACCTTGCCGAACGACCACAGCACGTCTTCAGGCGGTAAGAACAGCGAGAAGTAGTGGTCGTAAGTCCCGCCGGACTGTCCGAAGAAGACGACCGTGGTAACCCGCGAGCCGAGGTAGGAGATCAGCAGGCCGATCACGTAAAGCGGGATGATAGCGATGAATCCGGCCACGATCCGGGTGGTGACGAGGTACGGCATGCTGCGCACGGCCATCACTTCGAGCGCGTCGATCTCTTCGGAGATCCGCATGGCGCCCAGCTGCGCGGTGAACCCGGCGCCGACCGTCGCGGACAACGCGAGCCCCGCCGAGAGCGGCGCGATCTCGCGGGTGTTGAAGTACGCGGTGAGGAAGCCCGTCATCGCGGAGATGTTGATCTGGTTCAGCGCGCTGAAACCCTGCAGTCCCACCGTGATCCCGGTGAACACGCACAGGCCGACCATCACGCCGACGGTGCCGCCGATCACCGCGAGCGCCCCGCTGCCGAAGGTCACTTCGGCGAGCAGGCGCACCACTTCCCGGAAGTAGCGGGTGACCGCCATCGGGATCGCCAGTAGCGCGCGGACATAGAACAGCAGCTGGTCGCCCAGCTCGAAAAGACTGTTGCCGGGGCGTTTGAACGCCTCGCGGGCCCGTTCGGGGACGCTGGTCACGGGATCAGGTTCCCTTCGCCGGAACGAGCTGCAGGTACAGCGCGGTCAGGATCGTGTTGACGAAGAACAGGAGCAGGAACGTGATCACCACCGACTGGTTGACGACGTCGCCCACGCCTTTGGGGCCGCCCTTGGGGTTCAGGCCCCGGTAGGCGGCGACGACGCCGGCGAGGAAACCGAAGATGAACGCCTTGATCGAACTGACCACGAGGTCGGGTAGCTGGGCGAGCGCGTTGAAGCTCGCGAGGTACGCGCCCGGCGTCCCGCCCTGCACGATGACGTTGAAGAAGTAGCCGCCGAGCACGCCGACGACACTGACCAACCCGTTCAGCAGCACCGAAACGCCGATGGCCGCCTGCACACGGGGCACGATCAGCCGGTGGATCGGCGAGACACCGAGCACCTCCATCGCGTCGATCTCCTCGCGGATCGAGCGGGCGCCCAGATCCGCGCAGATCGCCGAACCGCCCGCGCCCGCGATGATCAGCGTGGTCACGATCGGACTGGCCTGCTGTACCACCGCCAGCACGCTCGCGGCACCGTTGAACTGCTGCGCGCCGATCTGGCTGGTGAGCGAACCCAGCTGCAGCGAGATGACCGCGCCGAACGGGATCGACACGAGGATCGCGGGCGTGATCGACACGCTCGCGATGAACCAGAACTGCTGGATGAACTCGCGGACCTGCACCGGGCGGCGGAACATCGCGAGGACGACGTCGATCCCCATGGCGCACATGCGGCCGAACTCGCGCAGCCCGGCGGCTGCCTTCTCCGGCGCGCGGGCGAGCAGGGCGACTGGATTGGCCATCGTCAGGCTCCACATCCGTTGGGGGGCGGGCCGTCGCCGACGCATCGCAGCCTGAGGTTGGTGACCAGGGTGTTGCCTGGGCCGGACACCAGCCCGGTCAGCAACGGGCTCAGATCCTCACGCACCCCGCAGCCGGTGAACCCCGGTGTCGCGAAGGTGCTCGTGACCTTCACCGGCGGGGCGGGCAACGCGAGTGGCACCAGGGCCTTGATGTTCACCTCGACCGATTGCGCGGTCCGGCAGTTCGGGCCGACGTCGAGGACCTTGCCGTCCACTTTGACGTTCGAAAGCTTGATGAACACCTTGTTCGTGACGTCGGTGTGCGCGCAGATGTTGGTGCCGACCTCCTTGCAGTCGCCCGTGGCGCCGGTGTCCACGTCGACCACGCCGGTCGCGTCGCCGTCAGGGATGAGTTCGACGGTGCCGGTGGCGGGCATGAACCGGAAGGAGACGAAATAACTCGACGTCGACGGGATGGCGAGTTTGCCGGTGATCGGCGATTTGTCGCTGAACCCGAGGATCATGCCGTCGAACCGGCCCTGCGGGAACGTGATGTCCGAACCGAGTTTCGCGACCCGGCTGGTCGTCGGCTGCTGGTCGTCGCCGACGTAGAAACCGAACTTCAGTCCGACCTGCGCGACAGCGGGTTCCTGCGCGAGGGCCTGTCGTGTCTGCTGTGTCCGCGCGGGCTCGGCGGAGGCGGAAGCCAAGGAAAGCGCCCCCAGCCCCAGCACCGCCGGGAGTAGGAAGGCGCGCAGAACGCGCCCGGTCAGCACTGACATTCGGGCTTCCTCATTTCGACTTCTCCGGCCGAACGGCCAACTGGAGCAGCACGCTACTGACGGAATGCCGGAGGGACAAGTAATTCGGGAATGGCGACTCCATGAGGGGAAAAGATTGTAATGGGCGTAACTGTTTTGCCCTGGCTCTCGTGAGTGGTAATGACGGTTCCGACCGTCCTTGCCACTCACGAGCCCCTGGGCATTGCGGTCGCACCGAAACCCCCGCTACGTTCGGCGAATGGAGCAGGCTGCCATCGAGGTGACCGGCCTCGCCAAGCACTACGGTGAAGTGACGGCCCTCGCCGGCGTCAGCCTCCGGGTCGGCCGTGGCACCGTGCTCGCGGTGCTCGGCCACAACGGCGCGGGCAAGACGACGCTGATCGACATCCTGAGCACGCGCGTCAAACCGGACGGCGGCAGCGCCAAGGTCTGCGGTTTCGACGTCGTGCGCGCCGGCCATCACGTCCGGCGGCGGATCGGGGTCACCGGCCAGTTCGCGGCGGTCGACGACGCGCTATCCGGTCGCGGCAATCTCGAACTCGTCGCCAGGCTGCTGGGCGCGAACCGGCGTCAGGCCAGGGCCCGCGCGGCCGAACTGCTCGCCATGTTCGGCCTCGACGACGCGGCCGACCGGCCCGCGCGGACGTACTCCGGCGGCATGCGGCGGCGGCTCGACCTGGCCGCAGGGCTCGTCGGCTCCCCCGACGTCCTCTTCCTCGACGAACCGACGACCGGCCTCGACCCGCTCAGCCGCGCGGGCCTCTGGGACGGCGTCGAACGGCTCGCCGCCCGCGGCACCACCGTCGTGCTCACCACGCAGTACCTCGAGGAGGCGGACAGACTGGCGGATCACGTCATCGTGCTGGGGTTGGGCCATGTCACCGTGTCCGGGCGGCCGTCGGAGCTCAAGGCCAGGCTCGGGGAACGGACCGCGACCCTGACCTTCGGCACCGACCTCGCCGCCCGCCGGGCGCTGGCCGCGGTGCACCGGCTCGGCATGAGCTGCACGACGTCGGTCTCCGGGCTGGTGCTCGGTGTCGCGCTGTCCGGGCCCGCCGACATCACGGTGCTGGTGCGCGCGCTCGACGCGGCGGGCGCGCCGATGAAGGACCTCACCGTCGCGGAGCCGACGCTCGACGACGTCTACCTTTCCCTGCACCGGAATCCGGCGGTCACCCCATGACCGAGGCACGGCATCGCGCGCCGTCCCCGCCGGTGTTGGGAGACCCGTCGACCTGGCCGCCGAGCACCTTCGCCACCCAGGTCCGGGTGCTCGCCGCCCGCTCGCTGAAGACGGCGTTCGGCGACCGGCGGCTCGTGTTCTTCGGGCTGCTGCAACCGATCGTGCTGCTCCTGTTGTTCAGCCAGGTGTTCAACGGCGTCAGCACGCTGCCCGGTGTCGCGGCTTACCAGGGCTATGTGAACTTCCTCGTCCCGGCGACGCTGGTGAACATCGCGATGACGACGGCGATGAGTTCGGGGGCGGGACTGCTCGCGGAGATCTACAGTGGATTCACCGGCCGTCTCCGCTGCATGCCCATCAGCCTTTCGGCCGTCCTGGTGGCGCGCACCATCTCCGATTCCGCCCGGCTCGCCGTGCAACTGTTGGTGACCGCGCTCGCCAGCGTGGCACTGCTGGGTTTCCGGCCGACCGGCGGCGTTTTCGGCTTCACCGCGGCCCTTGTGCTCACGCTCGTAGTCGGCTGGTGCCTGAGCTGGATCTTCGTCGCCATCACGACCTGGCTGCGCAAGGCCGAAACACTGCAGATGGCGTCGTTCGTGGTCATGTTCCCGCTGATGTTCTCCTCCAGCGCGTACATGCCGCTCGAGACGATGCCGGCGTGGCTGCGGGTGGTCTCGGCGCTCAACCCGCTGACCTACGCGATCGACGCGACCCGCGCGCTCGCGCTCGGACGGCCTTCTGGCTGGTCGGTCCCCATTTCGCTGGCGATCGCCGCCGTGGCGGCCGCGGCGGGCGGGTGGATCGCGGCCCGGACGTTCCGGTCGCCGCGAGGCGTCACCCCGCCGGCCTGAACCCCGCACTCGCGTGCTTGAAGGCGTATTGAGGGAAACGCACAGGCCGTTCCCGTCGACGACCGCGGCGGGTCTTCGTGGCGCACGCCAATTGTCCATAAAGGACACAGTAGCCTCTCCGCCATAAATGCCTGACACGGTCAGCTCTGTCCACAAGGGACTAAAGTTCGGCATCGGCGCCCGATTTGACTACTTTGCGTATTCAGACGCCGGGGTCGTGAGTGATAAAGAGCGCTAGAACGACCATTTCCACTCACGACCCCCGCACAAAGCGCGCAAACCGGATACACGGAGAGGCCTCGGAGTCCTTTATGGACAATCGGCGTCATGATCGGATTCGCGCTGCGAAATCCTGCCTTGACGGTCGACGGGAGCATCCTGTGCGACAGCACTGGCACCACGACACGTTTGCCTTGCCCCTCGATAACACACGAGATACGGCTTCAATCACGCGAGTTACGCTCAGCGCGGCAGGGCTTCCAGGTGGTCCGCGGCCGCCACGACTCCCCCGGCCGCCGCGAACGAGGCCCGCACCCGCGCGGCCGCGGCGGCGTAGGCGGGTTCGGTCAGCACCTCGGAGACCGTGTCGCGGATGTCGGGTGCCTTCGCCCGGTCGAAGCGCAGCCGCAGCCCGGCGCCGGCGGCCTCGACCTGCTGCGCCAGCATCGACTGGTCGTCCCGGATCGGCGCGATCACCAGCGGCAGCCCCGAAGCGAGGGTCTCGCTGACGGTGTTGTGCCCGCCGTGACAGATCACGGCCGCCGCCTTCCGCACCACTTCCGCCTGCGGGAGCCGCTTGACCACGAGCACTTCGTCGCTGAGCAGCTCGCCGGTGGGGTCGACGACGAGGCCTTGAACCTCCGGCATCGCGGCGAGGGCGTCGACGCATTCGGACAGAAAGCGGCGGCCGAGAGCGGCGTTGGCGGTGCCGAGGGTGGCGAGGACGAGCGGACGTCCGTCGAGCCGGTCCCACGAGAAACCCACCGGGGGCGCGGGGGCCAGCGCCGGACCGACGAACCGGACCGCGCCCACGTCGGCGATCCGCCCGGTCAGGGTCACGGTGGTGAACGCCAGAATGAGCTCCGGTGAGAACCGCAGGTCCCCGCAGGACACCATGTGCCGCGCGCGCAGTCCGTCCTGCAGTCCGTCGACCCAGGCGGCGATCTTCGGCATGGCGCCCAGCGGATCGCCGAGTTCGGTCGACGTCGACGCCGACGTCACCCACGGCAGGGCACGGCGGCTCGCCACGAGGGCGCCCGCGAACGCCTGCTGGTCGGCGAGCACGACGTCGGGCCGGAACGCGGCCACCGCCTTCTCGACGCCGGGCACCATCGCGTCCGCGAGCGGAACCAGATACTGCTCCCAAAGGTATTTCAGCGCCGCGAATCCGCGCAGGCCTTCGGGCCGTCGCTCGACGGCGAACTCCAGCGCGTCCCCTGCCGCGTACACCCGGCCCGCCCGGGTCAGCTCGGACGTCGTGGGTTCCGGACCGCACCAGGCGACGTCGTGGCCCCGCCCCACCAGTTCGGTGGCCACCGCGCGCAACGGCGCCACATGCCCGGTGAGCGGTGGGACGACCAGCAGGAACTTCATCCGCGTGGCCTTCCGTGCCGCGAGATCCAGTCGATCAGCAGTTCCCGGACTTCCCGGTGCTGCTCGACGAGCACCGAATGGCCCTGGCCCTCGAACACGTGCAGTTCGCCGCGGGGCAACAAGGACGTCAACGCGGTGAGATCGTCGGCCTGATAGCCGTGACTGCCCAGAATGGACAGTACCGGGCAGCCGATCCCCGCCACCTCGTCCATGGTCAGGAGCGGACCGAGCGGGACCTCCTCGGCCATCGACGTGGACATGATCCGCTCGGCCGCCATCCGCGCCAGCCGCCGGTGATGCGCGCTGTAGTTGGCCTCGATCCAGTCGAAGCTTTCCTCGACCTTCAGGAACCGCACGGTGTGTTCGAGGATCTGCGCCATTTTGCCCGCCCACAGTTCCGTGGCGGGCTCCGACTCGATGCACACGATGCTGCGCACCCGTTCCGGTTTCGCCACGGCGTAGCTGTAGGCGAGGGTGCCGCCGAAACTGTTGCCCACCAGGTGAACGGGCCGGTCGAGGTCGAGCTGGTCGAGCAGGTCGTCGAGGTCGGCGACGAAGTCCCCGATCGTGTATCCGCGTTCGGGACGTTCGGTCTTGCCGTGCCCGCGCAGGTCGTAGCTGATCACGTCCACCCCGGCGGCGGCGACCGGCGGCGCGAGCGTGAGGTAGAAGCTCGCGAGGCTGTCGGTACCCATGCCGTGCAGGAACACCACGGTCTCCGTACCTCCACCGGGCACGAGCTGCACATTGGTGCGCAGCCCGTTGACGGTCATCGTCGGCATCGCCCTACGCCCGTTCGCCGAGGCGGGCGGCCACGTAGTCGGCGATGTCGCCGACCCGGAGCCCGATCACGTCGTCGAGGTCCTTCTCCGCCAGGAACTCCGCGAGGTTCACGTCCGCACCGAAGAACTCGGCGAGGATGCTCGCGAAGGTCACCAGGTCGATGCTCTCCAGCCCGAGATCCTCGTGGAAGGTGGTCTGCGGGGTGATCTCGATGCCGAGGACGTCGGTGTCCCCGACCAGCTCCTTCAGCAACTCGGCCACGGTGCCGAACACCGACGCCGGGCTCTGCTGTTCGATCGTCATGCTCTTACTCCTTGCTCTCACCTATCGGGGGTGAACCCGCGACCGCGATCGACGTCGGCGGGGCGCGACGAGGTAGACCAAGTCGCGTTGGCCGACAGGGCGCCCGCCACCGCGATAGCGGGGCCTTCGGCCAGGGCGGGTTCACGCGTCTGGTCCTTTCTCGAGAACATCTCTCAGCTCCGCCCGTCGTTCTCACCCGCGGTTCCAGGCCACCACGTGCCCCGGGATTCCGGCGAATTCCGCCCCGATGCCGATCTCCTCGGCGAGCCCGGCCAGTTCGCCTTCCGCCCGGATCGCGATCCGGGGCGGCGTCGCGGCCGGTTCACGGACGAGGGCGACCGCGACCTCTCCCGTCGTCGCGACGGCCACCTCCAGCGGCGGCACCGTCCGGCCGTGGAGCCCGGTCACCCTGGTCCCGTCGGCGCTCACGCGGAGTTCCGCCGGGTACACGCCGTCCAGGCCGAGTTTCGCGCGGACCGCGTCCTTGATCGCGATCCGTTCCAGCAGCCAGCCGCGCTGCCGCCGGGGCGCGCAGGCGGCGAATTCGGCACGTTCCGCCGCACCGAGGTAGATGCCGGCGTAGATGTCCCGCGCGGCCGGGCTCGGCCACCGGTCGGTGACCACCGTCCAGCCGCCGTGGTGGTCCTCGGAAAGCCGGTTCCGGTCCGGGAAGGCGTAGACCCGGTGGGCGGGCCGGTCGCACGGGAACCGGATGTCCCGCCACTGCTCGATCCTGGCCAGCACGGCGCCGCCCAGCACGAGTTCCGCGTCCATCTCCAGCACGTCCGGCCGGGGCAGCCGGACCCGCACCACGCAGCGCAGCCGGGTGCCGGGCGCCGGTTCCGGCGCGTACCAGGTGATCCGGCCCATCGACGTCGGGAACGCCAGCAGCGCGTCCGCCTTGGTGGCCATCAGCCAGCAGCCCAGCAGCTGGCCGACGTTGTCCAGCAGTGCGCCGGGCGCCGACGGCACGACGAGGTCGCCGCGGATATGCCGTTCGCCGAGCCCGATGAGCCTGTCGAGCCCTTGGTACGCGGGGCCGTGGAACATCTCGCGGCGGGTGTAGATCTCGGCGGCGCTCAGTGGCGGCGCGGTTTCCGGTCCCGGCGGCGGAGACGGCCGGGGAGCCGTCGGATACCGCTGCGTCAGATGGACGTCCATACTGGCGTGTGGTCCTATTTGGACACTGATCCGGTCGCCCTCGCGGGTCATCGAAAGCGGCACGCGCACGGCGGGGACGGCGATCAGCCACCGGGAGAACGCCGCGTTGCTCACCCCGGTCGCGACGGTACCCGGCCAGGCCCGTTCCGCTTCCCGGCAGGCAAGGTCGACCAGCGTCGTCGCCGGGACGGTGGGACGGAAGTCGGCTTCGTCGGGCCAGTCCTCGCGCTGGCGGAAGAACCGGTGATCCGCCAGGTACGGCATCGTCGCGAGCGATACGTCCACAGTGGACTCAAAGGTGCGTCGCGCGGCCGCGTTGGCGACACTCGCGGCGGCCTCCCTGGTCTCCGCGAGCAGCGCGGTGAACTCCGCGACGATCGCGTCCGGGATCCCGTCGGCCAGTTCGGGCACCTCACCGGCGCCCGCGAACAGGCCCTTGACCTCGCCTTCGACCGAGAGCAGCGTGCCCGCGGTGTCGATCCGGGTCCGGCGCGGCTCCAGCGCGTCGAACGCGGGCCGCCCGCCCTCCACCCAGACCGCGGTGGCGACCCTGCGCAACTGCGCGAGACCGGGCCTCGTACCGGACGACGCCGGGATGACCAGATGCGGCCGCGAACCCAGCGTGTCCGACACGAACGAACCGAGCTGACCGGCGCCCGCCTGCACGAAGACCCGCGCGCCGTCGGCGTAGAGGGCGTCGACGAGTTCCCGGAACCGGACCTTGCGCACCAGGTGGGCCAGGTACAGCTCACGGACCTCCACCGGATCCGCGGGATACGGCCGCGCCGTGGTCGCCGACCAGACCGGGATCCGCGGCGGCTTCAGGTCCAGTTCCGCCGCGAGCCGGGTGAACGGGCCGAGCCGGGACCGCATCAGCGGGGTGTGGAACCCGGACCGGAACGGCAGTGTCCTGGCGACGACGCCGTGCTGCGTGCACAGCTTGGCGAGCCGGGCCGCGGCGGCCGGGTCGCCGCAGACGATCGTCTGCCGTGGCGCGTTCTCGTGCGAGATCATCAGCTCCGGTTCGGCCGCGAGCAGCGCCTCGGCGCGCTCCGCTGAGCAGCCGAGTACGAGGAACTCGGCGTCCGGCAGCGTGAACCCCTGCGGCCAATACCGGTCCAGCATGTCCTCTGTGGACAATCCCGGGTACATCCCCGCCGCCTGCATCGCGGTCCATTCGCCGACGCTGTGCCCGGCGAGCAGATCCGGTTTGATGGCCAGTCGCCTCAGCGCGGCGTCGAGCAGCAACCCGACCTGGGACACGCTCGAAGCACGCGAGAGCACACTTGTCGTCGACCACTCCGGCCGGTCCAGGCTGAAATGCCTGGCGACGTCGGCGCACCGTGGTTCCGCGTCCGCTTCCAACCCCGGGTAGACGAACGCGGTCTTCGCCCCGGCCTGGTCCAGCAGGGGCGCGGTCGTGCACCAGATGTCGTTGGGGCCGTGCCAGGACCCGCCCTCGGCCGTGACCTTGGCGAGCACCCTTCGCGCGACTTCGAGCCGCTTCTCGTCGGGCCGGACGATCCCGATCCGGCACGGACCGTGCCCGCCGGATTCCGGCTCCGGGCGGTCGAGCAGGCCTCGCAGGTCCCCAGGAGAAGGCGCCGCGAGCAGCAGGACGCGCTCGGGTTCCCCGGTCACCTTGGCCCGGCGCGGCCGCGCGGGCGCCGGGTCGGCCTCCTCCAGCACCACGTGCGCGTTGACCCCGCCGAAACCGAAGGCGTTGACCGCAGCCCGGCGCGGGACGTCCCCCGAACGCCAGCGCTCGGCGGTGGTCAAGGTACGGAATCGCGTCTTGTCCAGGAGAGGACTCGGATCGGCGCAGTTCAGGGTCGGTGGCAGGATCGCGTGGTGCAGGGCGAGCGCCGCCTTGACCAGCCCGGCGGCCCCGGCGGTCGGCATGGTGTGGCCGATCATCGCCTTCACCGAGCCGATCGCGGCGCGGGGTCCGTCCGGCGGGCCGAACACCTCGGCGAGGGTGGCCAGTTCGGCCGCGTCCCCGGCAGGCGTCGCGGTTCCGTGCGCCTCCAGCAGGCCGAGCGCGCCGGGCGCGGTGGGATCGAGACCCGCCGACGCCCAAGCGCGGCGCAACGCCAGCGTCTGACCGGCGACGGCCGGGCTGAGCAGGCTCGCGCCCTTCCCGTCGCTCGACGTCCCCGAACCGCGCAGCACCGCGTAGACCCGGTCGCCGTCGCGGCGCGCGTCGTAGAACCGCTTCAGCACGACGATCGCGGTGCCTTCGCCGATCAGCAGGCCGTCGGCGTCCCGCGAGAACGGGCTGATCCGCTGGCTCGGCGAGAGGGCGCCGAGCTGGGTGAACATCGACCAGAGCGTGTCGTCGTGGCAGTGGTGCACGCCGCCGGCCAGCACGACGTCGCAGCGGCGCCGGGCGAGTTCGCCGATCGCCTGGTCCACGGCGAGCAGTGACGACGCGCAGGCCGCGTCCACCGTGTACGCGGGGCCGCCGAGGTCCAGTCGGTTAGCGACCCGCGACGCGGCGAGGTTCGGCACCAGCCCGATCGCGGTGTCCGGCCGGAATTCGCCGAGCGGTTCCAGCAGCGCGTCGCGGAGCCGGTCCAGCATCTCCGGACGCGCCGACGGCAGCAGTTCCCGGACGGCGCCGGTGATCTGGCGGACCGACCGGACCCGCTGGTCGAACCGCTGGAGCCCGGGCGAGAGGTAACCGCCCCTGCCGAGGATCACGCCCACGCGTTCGAGGTCCCCGAGCCGTCGCAGACCACCGGCGTCGTCGACCGCGGAAGCGGCCACGGACAGCGCGACGAGCTGGTCCGGCTCCATCCCGGCGACGCTGCTGGGGGCGATGCCGAGCGCCGTCGCGTCGAAGTCCAGGCTGTCGGCGACGAACCCGCCGCGCCTGCCGTAGGTGCGATCCGGGGTGCGGCCGTCTCCGTCGTGGAAACTCGGATCCCAGCGGTGCGGCGGGATCTCGGTGATCGCGTCGGTACCCGACTCGATGTTCCGCCAATATTCGTCCACAGTGGACGATCCGGGAAGGAACACGCCCATCCCGACGATCGCGACCGGCTCCTGGTTCACCACAGCGACGCCGTGTACAGCACCGAGCGGACGTCGGCCGGGCCGTAGGCCAGTTCACGCAGGAGCGCGGTGGTGCCTTCGTCCGGATCGATCAGCGCCACCTCGCGGCGCTCGTACTCGCGCGCCAGCTCGGGCGACACCATGCCCGCGTGGTCGTCCGACGGCGCCCACGGTCCCCAGTGGACGGTCAGCGCCCGGCAGCCGGTGCGTTCCGCCCACTGCTCGCCGAGGGTTTCGAGCGCGTCGTTCGCCGCCGCGTAGTCGGTCTGGCCCCGGTTTCCCAGCACCGCGGCGATACTCCCGAAGAAGGTCACGAACCCGGGCCGCACACCGAAATGCTCCAGCGCGTCGAGCAACGCCCGCGCACCGTCCACTTTGGTCCCGTAGACCGTGCGGAACGAGTGCTCGTCCTTGTCGGCCATCAGCTTGTCGTCGATCACCCCGGCCGCGTGGACGACGCCGTCGATCCGGCCGTAGCGGGTGTGCAGATCCTTGACCACCTGCCGGACGGCGGTGGCGTCGCGCACGTCGAGCGACCGGTACGCGGCGATACCGCCGGCCGCACGGATCTGGTCGAGCGTCCGCGCGATCTCGCGCTGGGCCAGCACGGTGCGGACCCGGCGTTCGATGTCCGCCAGCGAACCGCCACGCGCGGCCAGGGCCGAGCGCATCCCCGGCGCGTCACCGGGAAGGTCCTCGTCGCCGGGTTCGGCCGGCCACGGCGTGCGGCCCGCCAGTTCGACGCGGCATCCGCTCGCCGCCAGCGCGACCGCCGCCCGCGCGGTGATCCCGCGGGCGCCGCCGATCAGCAACAGCACCGAATCCGCGTCGAGGCCGAGCGCCTTGACCTCTCCCCCGCCGGGACCGGCGCCCGCGTACGCGAGTGAACCGAGCGAGCCCGCGGAAGGCTCGAACGCCGCGCGTCCCGCGGTGTCGTAGCGCACGGCCACCGGACCGTCGGCGATCACCTCCTCCAGCACTATCCGCGCGAGGTCCACTGTGGACTCCAACTCGACCAGCCTGGTCGGCTCGCTGCGCTCCCGCGCCGCCGCCCGGACGAGACCGCGCAGCCCGGCGGTGTGCCCGGCGCCCGGCCTCGCGACCACGACCACCGCGCCCTTGGCGCTCTTGAGCAGGCCGAAAACCTGCGCCGCGACGGGTTCCTCGGCGTCCGACAACGGATTCAGCACGACGACGACGTCGGCCTCGTCCCGCTCTCCCGGCAGGGCGCCCGCGTCGGCGAACACCGCCCGGATCGATTCGGCGAGGTCCTCCTGGCCGGGCTCGGCGCTCACGGCGACCGATTTGCCGGTCACCCTGGCGAGGTCGGGCGTACCGAGCGGCGCCGACACGCGGTCGAGCAGGTACCGGCCGGGCGCGGTTCCGACGGGTGTCTCGGCGGGAACCGGTGTCACGGCGACCGGTACCGCCGGTTCGAGCCACCTCCGCAGCCGTGCGGCCAGCGCGCTCGCCGTCCGGTCGCGGCTGAGCTGATCTTGGGCGTCGTCGTGCACCCGGCCGGTGAGGCCGAGCTTCGCGAGCAGCGAGCCCGCGATCTCGGTGCGTTTGATCGAGTCGATGGAAAGATCCGCTTCCAGGTCGAGATCGGCGTCGATCATCTCGGCCGGATAGCCGGTGCGTTCGCTGATCGCGCCGATCACGGTGGCCAGGACGTCCGTGACCGCGACTTCTTGTGACGGCGCTGTCGCGACCGGTTCCGGTTCGGGCACGACGACCGCCGGCTCGACCGGCGGCAGCAGCACGGGCACGACCGGAGCCTGCACCGGAGCGGGGGCGAGCGGCGCGGTGCCGAGGTACCCCAGCATCACATCCCGTTGCGCCGCCAGCATTTCGCGGCTGGTGCGGAGGAATTCGACGACGGCCTGGTCACGTCCGGGCGCGGGCTGGTTCATGGTCGTCCTCGGGATTCGTCGGGCGGGCACGAGCCCATGGGCGGGAACCTCCCCGCCGGGCGCGCGGACGGTCTGGCCGTCCACGGTCCACGCGGGCTTGGGGAGCGGGCCGACACGGACGCGGCCGCGGAAGAGCCGTTCGGTGCGCACATCGACACCGGTGAGCGCCAGGCGGGCGAGCGCGGTGAGGAAGCCGCGCAGCCCCGGCCCGCCGGGGTCGCACGCGATCACGGTATGCGGCCGGTCGCCGAGGATGTCCTTGGCCAGCCGCGAAAGCACCTCCCCTGGGCCCGCCTCCACGAACGTGCGCGCGCCCGCCTCGTACATGTCCTCGATCAGTTCGACGAAGCGGACCGGCGCGCCGATCTGCGCGGCGAGTTCGGTGCGGACGACGCCTGCTTCGTACGGCCGGGCGGTGCGGTTCGACCACACCGGCGGACCCGGCTCGCCGATCTCGGCGTTGTCGAGATCGACTGCGAACACGTCGCTCGCCCCGGCCACCAGCGGACTGTGGAAGGCGCAGGCGACCGGGATCCGCTTCGCGCCGATCCCCTGGGCCCGCAGTTCGCGAACCGCCTCCTCGATGGCGGCCGTCGGTCCGGAAAGGACGGTCTGCCCCGGCGCGTTGTGATTCGCCAGAACGACGTCCTGCTGGTCGAGGACGGCGGCCAGTTCGTCGCTGGACGCCTTCACCGCGGCCATCGCGCCCGGGTCCGCGCCCGCGACTTCGGCGATCGAACGGGCCCTGGCCCGGCTGAGTGCCACCAGGGTCGGCGTGTCGAACGCGCCCGCGACCGACAGCGCGGTCAGTTCGCCGTAGCTGTGCCCCGCCAGCAGGTCCGGCCGGACGCCGAGGTCGGCGAGCAACCGGCAGACGGCCGACTCCACGAGCCCGAGCGCGGGCTGCGCGACACGCGTGTCCTTGAGCGCTTCGTCCTGCGCGGCGCGGGCGTCTTCGGTGAACGCGCGCGGCGGGAACGTCGTCGCGGCGACGTCGGGAGCGAGCCTCAGGACGTCGGCCAGTTCGGGGAAGTGCACGAACAGGTCCGCCAGCATTCCCGTCCGCTGGCTGCCTTGGCCGGGGAACAGGAACGCGACCTTCCCCGCTTCGATGCCGCCCGCGGTGAACCCGCCCCTGCCTTCGGCGGCCTCGCGCAGTTCCGCGACGTCACTCGCGACGACCGCGAGCCGCACCGGCCCCGGTTCGCCCCGTTCGGCGGCGAGCGCGGCGATCTCCCGCAACGGACGGCCTTCGTTGGCCGCCAGCAGATCCCGCAGGACGGCGCGGGCGGCGTCCACGTCGGTGCCCCGGAGCAGGACCAGCTCGGCGTCCCAGTCACGCGGGCCGTGCCGCCGCCCCGGCGGAAGTCCCGGGGCGGCGAGCACCGCGTGGAAATTGGTCCCACCGAACCCGAACGCGCTCACTCCGGCGAACTCGCGTCCGCGCGGAACCGGCATCGGCCGGGCGCCGGTGGAGAAGGTGAAGGGACTGCTTTCGACGTCCCAGGCGGGGTTCGGCCTGCTCAGGTGCAGCGTGGGCGGCACGACCTCGTGCCACAGCGCCAGTGCCGCCTTCATCAGGCCCGCCAGTCCCGCGGCGCATTTCGTGTGCCCGATCTGGCTCTTCACCGAGCCCAGCGCGCACGTGCCCGGTTCAACGCCCGCGGCGAGGAAGAACTCGGTGAGCGTGGTCAGTTCGGTGGCGTCGCCGACGACCGTGCCCGTACCGTGCGCCTCGACCAGTGAGACGTCCGCCGGGGACACGCCGGCGTCGCTGTAGGCGCGGGCGAGGGCCCGTCGCTGCCCCTCGGGACGCGGCGCGGTGAGGCCGAGCGCCTTGCCGTCGCTGGCGGCGCCGACGCCCTTGACCACGGCGTAGACGCGGTCGCCGTCGCGTTCGGCGTCGGACCGCCGCTTGAGCACGAGACACGCGACGCCCTCGCCGAGCGCGATCCCGTCCGCCGACGCGTCGAACGGACGGCACCGGCCGGTCGGCGACAGGGCACCCGCCGAGGTGAACATGAGGTAGTCGTTGACGCCGTTGTGCAGATCGACCGCGCCGCACAGGACCATCGAACTCGTGCCCGCCCGCAGTTCCTTCACCGCGAGGTCCAGCGCGGCCAGCGAGGAGCCGCACGCGGCGTCGACGGTGTAGTTGGCGCCGCCGAGGTCGAGCCGGTTGGCGATCCGGCCGGAGATGACGTTGGCGAGCGTGCCGGGGAACGAATCTTCGGTCAGTTCCGGCAGCTGGGCGAGGAGTTCCTCCGGGACGTCTTCGAGGTAGCTGGGGAGCAGCGCGCGCAGGACTCCGGCGTTCGCCAGGTCTCCCCCGGCTTCGGCGCCGAAGATGACGCTGGTGCGCTCGCGGTCGAAGCCGCCCTCGCCGTAACCGGCGTCTTCGAGAGCGCGGCGCGCGGTTTGCAGGGACACCAGCTGGGCCGGGTCGATGCTGCCCATCGATTTGGGCGGGATGCCGTAGGCGAGCGGGTCGAAGTCCACCGGAGGCAGGAAGCCGCCCCATTTCGACGTCGACTGATCCGCGTAGATCTCCGTGTCCCAGCGTTGATCCGGCACCTCGGTGACGGCGTCCGCACCGCGCAGGACGTTGGCCCAGAAGGCCGGGAGGTCGGGTGCCCCCGGAAACACACAGGCCATTCCGACGATCGCGATGTCACCGTCCACAACGGACTCTTCGAGGGGAGCGCGGGCGGCTAGCAGTTCAGCCGCGCCTTCGGTGACTTCCCGGTGGAGGGCGGCGATGTCGGTACGCCGCTCGCGCAGGACCGTCACCTGACCCGCCATGTACATCCCCTCGGCGAGCTGGCCGAGGGTGTCGACCTCGACGAGCGCGTCACCTTCCCGACGGATGCCCTTGGTCGCGATCCGCAGCCGTCCGGTGTTCAGCTCCTCGAGTCGCTGCCAGGCCTCCTGCGGCGGGACGCCGTCCGCGCGGAGCCCGGCCTTCAGCGCGGCGAACTCGTCGGTGTACGGGCTGGGCAGGCAGCGGGTGAGGTGCCCGGGCGCGGTCTCCAGGGTGACCGTGGACCCGGCGTCGAGCACCCGGTTCTGGAAGGTTCCGGTGATGGCGCCGTGGGCCACGGCCTCTTCGGTGAACAGGTACGCGGTGCCCATCAGGACACCGATGCCCGTGAGCGGCTCCGCCATCGCCGACACCATCGCGGCGGACCGGGCGTCGTGGATCCCGCCCGCGAACAGGACCTCGACGTCATCGGCGCCGTGTTCGCGCAGGACGTCCAGCTGCTGTTCCCACAGCACGAAACTCGACCGCGGGCCGATATGCCCGCCACATTCGGCGCCTTCGAAGACGAACCGGCGGATCCCGGCGTCGAGGAACTGCCGCAGGAGGATCGGCGACGGCACGTGGAGGAAGGTCGCGATGCCGTCGGCCTCCAGCGATTTGGCCTGCGCCGGTTTCCCGCCCGCGATCAGCACACAGCGCGGGCGCGCCGCGCGGATCGCCGTGAGCTGTTCGGCGCGCAGGGCCTCCGGGACGAACCCGAGGATGCCCGCTCCCCAAGGTCGTTCGCCGAGGGCTTCGGCGGTGCGGCCGAGCAGCTCGGCGGTCTTGGCGCCGTTCGCGGTGGCGACCGCGACGAACGGGAAGCCGTCGTTCGCGGCCACGGCGGCGGCGAAGCCGGGCTGGTCGCTCACCCGCGTCATCGGGCCCTGCACGACCGGCAGGCGGGTCCCCAGCGTGCGGCACAACCGTTCACCTTGGTCCGCGGGGAGCGCCGCCGGTATCGCGAGCGATCGCACGACCGTGCGGACAGCCCTTTCGGCGTCCTCGAAGCGATTCGCGAACAGCGCGGCGAGCCCATCGTCGGCCCTGGCCAGCTCGACGCGGTCCGCCTCGGGCACGTCGGCCTCCGGGAACAGGCCGAGCCCGTCGAGCACCACGCCCGCGGCGCCGCCGGCGATCGCGGCCACCGCCGTCCTCGGCCCGATGCCCCCGTACGCCCACACCGGGACACCGTCGCCGAACCGCGCCAGCAACCGCTGCAGCAGGACGAACGTGGTGAGGTCCGAACCGCCCGCTTCGGCTCCCTTCGCCACCAGACCGGAGGCGCCGGCGTCGAGCATCCGGACGGCCTGCTCGACGCCGGTCACCTCGGCCAGCACGGGGAGGCCGGCCCTGCCCCGCCAGACCGCCCCCTCGGCCAGCAGCACGAGCCCCGCGCCGCTTTCCCGCACCTCTTCGTCCCGCACGTGGCGGCCCGCGGGGATCCGGACGCCGAACGGGAACCCTCCGTCCACTATGGACCCGATCGGCACGATCCCGAGACCGCCGCCCCTGGCGACGGCGGCCGCCAACCCCGGATCGGGACGTCCGAGCGGATTGACGCCGAGTACCCGCGTGCGCGCCGTCGCATGACTCACCGGCGAACCTCCTGTTCGGCTGGGCTGGTCGAACCTCGCCGGGTTCGGCGATCTTTCAGCGGGATTCCCAAGAAATAACCTACTTGCCGCAGAGAGCGCAATAGTCTCGTGCGAAAACTCGGAAAACAAGGGAACGCGTGCTAAAGTCCGGCGCCGGAAACAAATATGTCGACACCCGCAGAACGGGCCTCTGACCTGCACTTTTATCATCCGCGTCGCATATTTCGACAACGCGTTGCTCACCGGCATAACAAAACAGAAGAATTGTGACCGAAAGCAGAATCGATAACCATGGAGCGCATGTGGAAGTAACAGGACGAGTCGTCGTGCTGACCGGCGCGGCACACGGTATCGGCGCCGCCATGGCCAGGCGGTTCGCCGCCGAGGGCGCCGCCGGGGTGGTGGTCTCCGATCTCGATCTCGAGGGCGCGGAGAAGGTGGTCGCCGAGATCACCGCCGCGGGCGGCGCCGCGATCGCGCGGCACGCCGACGCGTCGTCCAAAGAGGACCTGAAGTCGCTGGTGGCCGAAGCCCGCTCGGCGTTCGGCGCGGTGGACCTCTTCTGCTCCAACGCCGGAGCCGCGTTCGGGACGGGCGTGCACGCCGCGGATGAACAATGGACCCGCTCGTGGGCGATCAACGTCATGCAGCACGTGCACGCCGCACAGGTCGCGCTCCCCGCGATGCTGAGCCGGGGCCACGGATATCTGCTGATCACGGCGTCGGGCGCGGGTCTGCTGGGCACCCCGGGCGACGCGCCGTATTCGGTGACCAAGCACGCGGCCGTCGGGCTCGCCGAATGGCTGGCCATCACCTACCGCCCGCGCGGGGTGCGGGTCAGCGCGCTGTGCCCGCTCGGCGTGCGGACCGCGCTGCTGGAACCCGGGATCGCGGCCGGGCACCCCGCCGCGCTCGCGATCGCCGCCGCCGCGCCCCTGCTGGAACCGGAAGACGTCGCGGACTCCGTCGTGCACGGGCTGGCGTCGGAGGAGTTCCTGATCCTGCCGCACGAATCGGTCCGGGAGACCTACGCCCGCAAGGCGGCCGGTCTCGACGAATGGATCGACCGCACCATCCTCGAAACCGGCGCGCGGAAGAGGTGACCATGGAATATCGCAGGCTCGGCGCGAGCGGACTGTCCGTCAGTGAGATCTCCTACGGCAACTGGCTCACCCACCACGACGGCGCGGAATGCGTGCAGACCGCGCTCGACGCGGGCGTCACGACCTTCCACACCGCCGCGGCCTGGGACGGCGGCGCCGCCGAGGAGAACCTCGCCGCGGCGCTGAGCCACGCCCGCCGCGACAATCTCGTCCTGTGTACCGGCGTCTTCTGGCCGGAAGGCCCGGGCGTCAACGACGCGGGGCTCGGCCGTAAACACCTGGTCACGTCGCTGCACGGCTCGCTCCGGCGGCTGCGCACCGACTACATCGACGTGTACCAGCTGCTGCGGTTCGACTATCGGACGCCGCTGGAAGAGACGTTCCTCGCGCTGTCGGATCTGGTGCGGCAGGGGAAGATCCTCTACGCGGGCACCGCGGAATGGACGGCGGAACAACTGCTGGAGGCGCGGCCGATCGCCCAACGGCACGGCGTCCCGCTCATCGCGAACCAGCCGCACTACTCGATGCTCTGGCGGGTCGCCGAAGCCCAGGTGATGCCGGTGTGCGAGCGCTCCGGGATCGGGCAGTTCGCGTCGGTCCCCCTCGCGCAGGGCGTCCTGACCGGCAAGTACCGGCCGGGCGAGATCCCGCCAAGCTCGCGGGCAGCGAAGTCGGCCGAGGCGCGGCCGCTGCTCCTGCCGGACCTCCTCGAACGCGTCGGCATGCTTCGCGGCGTCGCCGACGAGGCCGGGCTGACCATGGCCCAGCTGGCACTCGCGTGGACGTTGCAGCACAACACCGTCGCTTCCGTGGTGACCGGCGCGAGCACCGCCGCCCAGGTGACCGAGAACGCGAAGGCGGCCGGCGTGGTGCTGGACCTCGACACGCTGACGCGGATCGATCAGCTGCTGGGCAGTTTCGTGCAGACGGATCCGAGGCTGACCTGGTCACCACCCGCGACCACCTGAAAGTCCGTAAAGGCTTCCTTCACTACCTTCAGGGTCAGGGTCTCGGCAAAGACGAGAGAGCGCAGGCCTGGGTCCGCACGCTGACAAGGCAGGCAGAGGCGTCGATTGTCCACAAAGGACATGTTCGGACAGCCGAATGTCCCATTTATGCACGTATGAGCGGTTCTGCGCAGGGGTCGTGAGTGGTAAAGAGGGTTAGAACGACCCAAAACACTCACGACCAACTCGCGAAGACACGCAAATCCCCCTAATCGGACACGTTGGCTTCGATTCGAGTCCCTTGAGGACAGTCAAGATCCAGGTCTCTTGACCGAGCCGCTCCTGCGAACCCCACCACGACACGCCTCTGTATCCAAGGCAGTGGCGCAGACCGCAGCCATGCGCCGCGCCTCCTACCCCTCACGAGGGCAAGGCGGTCCGCAGGATGGCCTCGAACCGATCCGCCGTCGGCGGCTCGTCGCGCAGCAATCCCTGCAGCAGCACCCCGTCCACCAGCGCGACCAGCATCTCGACCCGCACCGGATCGGCGGTGTAGCGGCGGGCGAAGTCGGCCAGCGCCGCCATCCAGCGATCGGTCGACTCGCGCAGCTTCGGGTCCCTCGCCGCCAAGAGATACAACTCGTACTCCGCCAGCAGATGCGCGGGCTTGGCGACGACTTCGGCCATCAAGGCGGCGAATCTCCGCAGCGCGTCCTCGCCCCCGTCGGCCTCGGCGGCGAGTGCCCGCATCCGATCGGAGTCCTCGTCCATGCACTGGGTGAGCGCGGCGGTCAGCAGGTCTTCGATCCCCCGGAAGTGGTACGCGGCCGCTGTCGCGGGCAAACCCGCCTCGCGGGCGACGGTGCGGTGGCTGACCCCCGACACCCCGTCCCTCGCGACGATGCGCAGCGTGGCCTCGATCAGTTCCCGTTTGCGTCGCTCGCCCTTGGCAAGACGGCCGTCGGTGCTCGGCTCGTTCAGCGTGCCGCCTCCTCGCTGATCGCGGTCTTCCTGCTCAGCAGAGGATACGAGAGCAGGGCGGTCAGGATGATCAAGCCACCGGCGACGACCGCCACGGCGAACCCGCCGTCCGGTCCGAACCGGTCGACGACCTCACCCGACACCGCGGCGCCGAGCGCGACACCGATGCTGAGACCGGTGATCGCCCACGTCATTCCCTCGGTCAGCTTTTCCGCCGGGACGACCTTCTCGATCATCCCCATCACGACGATCATCGTGGGAGAAAAGAACAATCCGGCGACGAACACCACAGCGCACAGGCTCACGACGCCGTCCACGACCAGCAACGGCAGCACGCTCGCGGCCGTGCCCGCGGTGCCGATCAGGAGCAGCCGGGGCGGTGTCATGGCCGGTTCGAGCGTCCCGAAGACCAGTCCCGAGATCGCGGAGCCCACGGCGTAGACCGAAACGACGACGCCCGCCGCCGACGGCGACCCGACGTGCCGGGCGAACGCCACGCTGACGACATCGACCGTTCCGACGATGACGCCACCCGCCACCAGCGTCAGCACCAGCACCCGCACCGCGCCCAGCCGGATCGCCGAACTCCCGGCCGATCCACTCGGCGGCAGCACGGGCGGTTCCGTCTCGCGCTGCGCGACGAACAGCAGCACTCCGATGCCGAGGAAGACCACGGCGACCAGCGGTCCGGCCTCGGGGAACACGGTGGTGCACAGCGCCACCGACAGCGCGGGCCCGATGACGAAGGTCAGTTCGTCGACCACCGATTCCAGTGCGAAAGCGGTGTGCAGCCGGGGCGAGCCGCGGTACAGCCCCGACCACCGGGCCCGGACCATCGCCGCCATACTGGGCATGAACCCGGCGAGGATCGCGGACACGTACAGCGTCCAGACCGGCGCCCCGAAGCGTGCGCAGAGCAGGAGCGCGCCCAGCGCCATCACGCTGATCCCCGTGACGGGCAACAGGATCCGGCTCTGTCCCCGGCGGTCCACCAGCCTCGACACCTGCGGCCCGAGCAGCGCCATGGACAGCGTGAACGCCGCCGAGACCAGACCGGCGAGCCCGTAGTCGCCCCGCGTCTGCGCCAGCATCGTGATGATCCCGATCCCCATCATCGGGACGGGGATCCTGGCGACCAGGCCGACGGCGGAGAAGGCGAGAGAACCCTTCGCGGCGAACAGCTCTCGATACTGGCCCGGCACGGCACACCTCACAATTTGAACGAGCGTTACATTTTGAACGGTCGTTTCACTTTATACACGTGCGCGAGCGCCTCGGCCAGTCCGGCCGTCTCGCCGTCCGGCGCGGCCCAGGCGACGTAGCCGTCGGGCCGCATCAGGAAGGCCTGCTCGGTGTCCGCCTCGACCAACCGCACCCGGCCGCTCACGGCGGCGTGGGCCCGGTCGCCGCGCGTCACGAGGAGCGCACGGCCGTCCTCGGACACCAGCGGCAGCGGGGCGAACCGGCCGACCAGCGGATGCGCGGCGTCCGGCGCGTAGTCGATGTCGGCGCCGTTCCCCATCGCGATGAAATGCCGCTTGGCCGCCGGAATCTCCAACGTCTCCGCCAGCACCTCGCGCAGCGCCGCGACCTGCGGGCCGGGACGCAGCAACGCGACCTGAGCCCGGGTGTTGCGCAGTACGCGCTCCCCCACCGGATGCCGTTCCGCGGTGTAAGTGTCCAATAAGGACTCCGGCGCCAGGCCGCAGACGACCGAACCCAGTTTCCAGCCGAGGTTCATCGCGTCCTGGAGCCCCAGGTTCAGCCCCTGTCCGCCGATCGGCGAATGCACGTGGGCGGCGTCGCCCGCCAGAAGGACGCGCCCCTGCCGATAGGTCGCGGCCAGACGCGTGTTGTCGCTGAAGCGGATTCCACCGCCGAAACGGACGACCTCGACAGCGACCCCCGCGACACGGCCGACGCTCGCCTGCATCTCCTCGGCCGTCAGGCGCTTGTCCCGGTCACCCGGTCCCCCGTCGAACTCCATGGTGGAGATCTCGCCCGGCACCAGCGAGATGTGCACCATCCCGCCGGGGCCGTGCATGGCCGACTTCACCGCGCCGGGATCGGCGAGTTCCGCCAGGGCCACCCGCCCGGTCATCGTCGCGTCCGTACCGGGGAACGCGATCCCGGCCCGCTTCCGCACGACACTGCGTCCTCCGTCGCAGCCCACCAGATAGGCGGCCCGCTCGGAGCGGCCATCGGCGAGCACGGCGCGGACCGCCGAATCCTCCTGGACGAGGTCGACGACTTCGCAGCCCGTCCGGAAGCGAACGCCGAGCCCGGTCGCCCACTCGGCGAGGATCCGCTCCAGCACATGCTGTTTGAGCACGAACCCGCCGGCTGCCCCCGATGAGACCTCGTCCTCGACCAGGGGCAAGCCCGCGAAATGTCCCCTGACGCGATTTCCCTTCAGCAGCGGCGAAACGCCGGACGCCTCCTTCTGCGCCTTCGAGAACGCCTCGGTCAGGCCACGCAGGCGCAAGGACTGCGAAGTGCGGCCGTTGATCCCGCGCATCCCGAAGCTCCGGTTCCGGCGGACCGCTCCGTCGGACGCCTCCAGCACGAGTGGATCGGCCCCGGCGAGCCGGAGTTCGCCCGCCAGCAGCAGGCCGACCGGGCCTCCGCCCACGATGATCACGTCGTTCACGACACCCCCGTATTTACAGCGTACATATACGCTGTAAATATGATAGATACACCGTAAACCTGTCAAGCGAAGGGCGCGGGATGACACGGAGAGAACCGTTGAACCGGGAGAAGGTCCTGGACGCGGCGCTCGCCTTGGCCGCCGAGGACGGCCTCAAGGGGCTGTCGATGCGCAAGCTCGCCAAGACGCTCGGCGTCGAAGCGATGGCGCTGTACAACCACGTCAAGAACAAGACGGACATCCTCGACGGCATCGCGGAACGCGTCTACAGCGGAGTCGAACCGGCCGATCCGGGGGCGCCGTGGCCGGAACGGGTGCGGGCCACCGTGCTCAACCTCTATCGCGCGCTCGCCCGGCATCCGGTCGTACCGATGGCCCTGGCCACCGACGAAGCCAATCCGAACTCGCTGCGCGCCCTGCGGCCGGTCGAGGACCTGGTAGGCGCGCTCTACGAAGCCGGTTTCGACGACGAGGGGATCCGTCAGACGCTGGGCGCACTGAACAGCCTCGTCTTCGGTTCGCTGCTGTTGACGACCGCCGGTTTCACCACGACACGCCGTGACGAAGCCGGGCAAGACCCTTACTTGCGGCGGATCGACCCGGCGGCCCTGCCGAACTTCAGCCGTGCGCTGCCCGCGCTGTCGGCTGTGCATCCCGAGCGGGACTTCACCCGGGCGCTGGATCTGCTGATCAGCGGTCTGGTCGCGGCCGCGCCATCGGACGGCCCCGCAGGTCCGTGAAGGCCTCCTTGAGGGACTCTGGGTCCCTCAAGGAGGCCTTCACGGACTTCGGTGATCACTCACGACCCAGGCGTCAGCTCAGACTCGAGCAAGGCCTCGCATCAGGGTCCTGCGCCCCCTTGGGCACCCACCGCACGTTGGCGAACGACGCGGAGAACCTGCCGTCGGTGTACACCAGGAACGGCGTGTTGACGTTCTCCAGATCCAGGCCGTTGGCGAAGCACGACACCGGGATCTTGACCGTCGACTTCGGCGCCCCCGCCAGGTCGGTGAACAGCTTGGTGGCGTTCACCTCGGAGAAGCACGGGTAGACGCAGTGCATGCTGATCACCGTCCGGCCGGCGGGCGCCTCGTGCACCACGGTGTCGAACTCCAGCGCCGCGTCGGCGTTGAGGTAACCCCGCAGGTCGTTGGTACCGGCCGGGTTCTGGAAGTAGAGCTGCGCCGGCCCGGTGCCGGTCCAGGTCGACTTGAGCCCGTCCTGCTGCACGTTGACATCCGACTGCACGACCCCGATCTCAGCGTGTGAAGCGGCGCCGTCGGGACCGATCTCGGTACCGCCCCAGTTCTCCGCCGAGCCGATGAACCCCTTGTACGGCGCGACATCGGTGCGGTTGAACACCTCGAGATCCTCGGTCGCCGTGCCGCCACCACCGGTCGAGCCGCACGTCACCGGCCCGGCCGTCTCATCCAGCTGACCGACGGTGACGCGCTGCCCGGTCTTGAGGCCGTAGCCGAGTTTGAACAGCGGGTCGTAATCGGCCGAGCCCGCGTTCAGCGGCGTCTGGCACGCGCTCTTCGGCCACGAGTACGGCAGCTTGCCCTTGAAACCGCCCCTGAGCAGAACGTCGGCGACGCCGCCGCCTTCGGTGCCGGGCAGCCAGGCCGCGACGAACGCGTCGGACCGGTTGATCTCCTTGTTCATGTACAGCGGGCGGCCGCCGACGTAGACGGTGACGACGGGAGCGCCCTTCCCGCGGACCTTGTCCAGCACGGCCAGATCCTCGGGGTAGAGCTTCGAGGCCTCCAGCGTCTTCCTGGTCAGGTCGCCGACGCCTTCCGCGTACGGGGTCTCACCGATGACGGCGATGACCGCGTCGTAGCCCTTCGGGTCCGTGTCGCCCTTCTCGTCGAAGGTGACGTTGACGTCACCAAGCTGCTGCTCGAGCCCCGCGAGGATCGACGTGGCGTTCGGGAAGTCGGCGTTGGTGTTGCCGGTCCCCTGCCAGCTCAGTGTCCAGCCACCGGTCTGGTTTTGGATGCTGTCCGCACTCTTGCCGACCACGAGGACCTTCGACTTCGGCTTCAGCGGCAGCACGTTGCCGTTGTTCTTCAGCAAGGTCTGTGACGAACGGACCGCGTCGCGCGCCAGCCAGGTCTCCTTCAGCGCCTCGTCGGAATTGGCGTAGGACCGGTCCGACGGCTTCTGCGACTCGTACAGCCCCGAGCGCAGCTTGACGCGCAGGATCCGGGTCACCGCGTCGTCGATCCGCGGAAGCGGGATCCGGCCGTCGTTCACCTGGGCGACGGTGTTGGCGATGAACGCCTTCCAGTCGTTCGGCACCATCACGACGTCGATGCCGGCGTTGATCGCCTGCGGGCAGGAAGCGTTGGTGCAACCGGGAACCTGGCCGATACCGTTCCAGTCGGACACGACTAGGCCGTCGAAGCCCATCTTGCCCTTGAGGATCTGGTTCAGCGCCTTGTCGCTGCCGTGCAGCTTGCCCTCGTCGATGCCGAGTTCGGCGTTGGTCCAGCTGTTGAACGACACCATCACGGTCTGGGAACCCGCCGCGAGCGCGCCGTAGTAACCCTGGCCGTGGACGTTGATCATCTCGGCTTCGGACGCCGGGTTGACGCCCTGGTCCTGGCCCTTGAGGGTGCCGCCGTCACCGATGAAATGCTTGGCGGTACCGATCACGCCGTTGTAGCCGATGCGTTTGGTCGAGCCGTCCTGGAGACCGTTGATCGCCTCGTAGCCGTAGGCCCTGGTGATCCGCGGGTCCTCGGAGAACCCTTCGTAGGTGCGGCCCCAGCGGTCGTCCTTCACGACGGCCAGCGTCGGCGCGAACGCCCAGTCCTGGCCGGTGGCGCGGATCTGCCGGGCCGTCGCCGCGGAGATGTCGCGCACCAGGCACGGGTCCTGCGCCGCGCCGAGCCCGATGTTGTGCGGGAAGACGGTGGCGCCGTAGACGTTGTTGTTGCCGTGCACGGCGTCGATGCCCCAGATCACCGGGATCTTCGTCCGGCTGCCTTTCGCGGCGTCCCAATAGGAATCGGCGAGCTTCAGCCAGTCCTGCTGGGAGGCGTGCTTGTCCTTGTTCGGCCACGAACCGCCGCCGTTGAGGACCGAGCCGATCGAGTACTGCCGGACCTCGTCGGGGGTGATCGCCGCGATCTCGGGCTGCGTCATCTGCCCGACCTTCTCCTCCAGGGTCATCCCTTCGAGGATCCGGGCGATCCGCTGCTCGTCATTACCCTTGCCCTTGAAGCGGCTCTCGACCTTCGGCCAGTCGGCGAGCGTCGGCAGGCTCTTCTCGATTCGGGCACAGCCGTCCCGGTCGACCGCGGGCTTCCCGATCACGGGCTGTTCGGCGGCGACGGCGGCGGGCGTGGCCACCACGGCCCCGCCGAGCAGCGTGAGACTCATCAAGGCGATCAGCGGACTTCGGCGCGCACGGGCACGTCTTGCCATGGTCTGGTCCATTCTGCGGGAGGCGGGGACCGGCCGATCCTCACCGGCCCCGGCGGCCGCGTCAAGAGTTTCCGACCGGTACGCCGAGTGTTAATTTTTGCCATGAACTAAGAGTCGGCGAGTCACCCGGCCACGCTCCCCCGATTCCGCCGCTTGGCGGTATACGGCAGCGCGAACAGGTAGAGACCGCTGGACATCAGCAGGAAGAGCGGCGGCAGTGGGGTGTAGAGGACCCACTGGGCCGGGTCGCCCTGTGTCACGACCACGAAGCACATGATGACGGTGGCGACGAAGACGAGGGACGTCCACCGGTGGAGCGTCCGGATCCGCTTGCTCACGAGAACCTCCTGGAGTCGTTTCACCTGTGGCGAAGACGCTAGGGATCCCGTGGGCACCGACGCTTCTCGATTCCTGATCGGTCCGCTTGACCTCCACATTACTTGAGCTTTTACCTTCACGGGAAACGAAGGGAATCACTCATGACCGTCTTGGTAACCGGCGCCACCGGGAACACCGGCCGCCACGTGGTGGCCGAACTCGTCCGCCGCGGGGAACGCGTCCGGGCGCTCTCCAGGAAGCCTTCCGCGGCACGGCTTCCGGCGGGCGTCGAACTGGTGGAAGGCACGCACACCGCGCCGGAAACACTCACCGGCGCCTTCGAGGGCGTCACCCGGCTGCACATCACCGTGACGGCGGGACTCGCCGACGTCGGCGCCGATCTGGTCAAACGCGCCGTGGACGCGGGGGTGCGGCGTATGACCATCGTTTGGGGCGGCTACGTCGGGCCGACGGAACAGGCCATGGCCGAATCCGGGGTGGAGTGGACGCGGCTCGAGCCGCAGGAGTTCATGTCCAACGCCCTGACCTGGACCGACTCCATCCGCACCGGGAAGGTGGTCCGCGAGCCGTTCGACCTTCCGAGCGCGGTGGTGCACGAGGGTGACATCGGCGCCGTCGCCGCCACCGCGCTCGTGGAGGACGGCCATTCCGGCAAGGTCTACAACCTCACCGGACCGGAACCGCTGACCACGAGCGAACGGATCGCGATCCTCTCCTCCGCGCTCGGCCACGACATCGCGCTGGAGCGGATCACGCGGCAGCAGGCGATCGACCGGCTGCTGGCCGAAGGCGTCTCGGTCGCGGACGCCGAGTACGTCGTCGGCTGGCACAGCGATCCGCCGGTGGAGGCGCGCACCGTGGTCGACACGATCGAGAAGGTGACCGGACGGCCCGCTCGCACCTTCGCGCAGTGGGTCGCCGAGCACGCCGATCGGTTCAAGCCGTGAGCGGTCCGACCGCCTTCACGATCTCCAGCACCGGCGCCGTGTGCACCGTGCGGATCGCGCGCAGCGCACCCAGCCGGCGCGTGAGGTAGTGGTGTAACGCGGCGGGATCCGGGCACAGCGCCTGCGCGGCCAGGTTGGTGGGTCCGGTCGTGGCGACGACGACGGCGAGCTCCTCATGAGTGGCCAGCGTCGTCGCCACCTCGTCGAGGTCCGCCGGCGCGACGGCCATCCACAGGAACGCCTGCGTGGTCGCGCCGTACAGCGCCGCACTGATCTCGACGTCGAAGAAGAGCGCGCCCCGCGCGCGCAGATCCGCCAGGCGGCGGGCCGCGGTCGCCGGGGCCGGCCCCGCCGCCGCGGCGAGATCCGCGATACTCGCCCGGCCGTCGTGCCGGAGGGCGGCGATCAGCGCGTGGTCCGCCGCGGTCAGCGGACTCTCGTCGGCGACGGATTCCGGCGACCGCAACGCTTCCTGCTGATCCTCCGTCAACGCGGCGACCCGCCCGCGCCACGCCGTCGGGCCGCCGAGGTAGGTGTGCAGGATGAAATGCGCGGACACCGCCGTGACGCTCGCGGTGCGCGGGATGTCGTGCAGCAGCATGGCGCTCCGCTCGTGTCCCGGCGTATGCGCGATCGTCACGATCTCCGTGCCGCCCGAGGCGAGCTTGACCCAGGACGTGTCCGGTCGCCTCGCCAGCGAACGCGCGAGCGTCCGCGCGGTGGCGGGCTGCGCGCTGAGCCGCACCAGCCACTGCGTCAGGCCCGTCCGGTCGGGATCGGGCAGGCCCACGACACGCAACCCGGATTCGGCGCGGAGCCGCTGGTAGCGCCGGGCGACGGTCTGGGTCGAGACACCGAGCACCGCGCCGATCCGGCTGAACGGCGCACGCGCGTCGATCTGCAGGGCGTGGATCAAAGCACGGTCTAGATCGTCGAGCATGGAATATATCGTCCATCCGATCCCAGTTAGTGGAACAGAAGTTATCTTCACACCACGCTCTTGATCATGCAACTGACGAAGACCCGATCGGTTCCACTCGCCGCGCTGCTCGCGGCGGAGGCGATGAACGTGCTGGACGCGACGATCACCCAGGTCGCCGGCCCGGCGATCCACGCGAACCTCGGCGGACCCGCTTCCGCCATCCAATGGTTCGGCGCCGCGTACACCCTCCCTTTCGCGGTACTCCTGATCACCGGCGGAAGGCTCGGCGACCTGCTGGGCCGCCGACGCGTGTTCCTGTGCGGCGTCGCCGTGTTCGCCCTGGCCTCGTTGTGCTGTGCGCTCGCACCGGTCACCGGCGTACTGATCGGCGCGCGAGTTCTGCAGGGCATGGCGGCGGCAGTGGTGATCCCGCAGACCTTCGGCTTGATCAAGGTCCTGTTCTCGGGTCCGGCGCTGGCGGCGGCGCTGGGCTGGAACGGGCCGGTGGTCGGGCTGTCCGCCGTGAGCGGGCCGCTGCTCGGCGCCCTGCTGACGGATCTGGTCTCATGGCGGGCGGCGTTCCTGGTGAACGTGCCGATCTCGATCGTGGTGCTCGTGGCCGGACGGCTGCTGCCGGAAAACCGCGCCGGACATCGGGTCCGGCTGGACGTGCCCGGCACCGTGCTCGCCTCGCTCGGCATCGGGCTGGTGGTGTATCCGCTGATCGACAGGTGGAGCTGGAGTCTCTTCGCCACCGGCGCCGCAGTGCTGGTGCTGTTCGGATTCCACCAGCGCAACCGCCGTCATCCCCTGGTCGAGCCGAGCCTGTTCGCGCACCGCGGTTTCCCCGCGGCGCTGGCGGCGTCGACCCTGTTCTTCGCCGTGATGAACGGGGTGATGCTCGTGGTCGTCCTGCACCAGCAGCTCGACGAGGGTCGCGGCGTACTCGCGTCCGGGTCGACGCTGCTGCCGTGGTCGGGCGGGCTGACGATTTCTTCTTGGGTGGCGGGCAAATGGCTCGTGCCCCGGTACGGATCGCGTGTCGCCTTCGCCGGTCTGACACTGCTGCTCGCGGGGATCCTGCTGGCGATCGCGGGCCCGCTGCCGGTCGCGCTCGGGATCGGCGGACTCGGTCTGGGACTGTTCACGGTGCCGTTCTTCACCGCGGCACTGTCCGTCGTCCGTCCACATGAGACCGGGTCGGCGGCGGGGCTGCTGAACGCGGTGCAGCAGGTGGGCGCGACGCTGGGCGTCGCGGTGCTCGGCACCGTCTTCCTGCACGGTCACTCCGTGGTTCGGGCGTTCTCGCTCGCGGCGGTGCTGGTGGTGGCGACCATGGTCGCGACCGCGCTGATGTCCGCTACCCCTCGGCGGCCTTGAACCAAGCGCCGATCCCGGCGAGCGCGCCCGGGCCGTAGTCGCCCCTGACGTCGTCGGCCAGATCCGCGATGGTGACGGCACGCAACGCCGCCCGCCACTGGGCTTCGGCGTTCGCCATCGCGCGACTGATGGCGCACGGCGCGGTGCACGCCTCGGGCGGCGTCGCCATCGGGCCGCGCTGCCGGATCTCGGTGCAGATGAAGGCCGGGCCGGGCCCGTCGATGGCCTCGACGACGTCGAGCACCGTGATCTCCGAAGGCGGCCGAGTGAGGACGTAGCCCCCGGCCTTCCCCTGCACCGACCGGATGAGGCCGGCCCGGGAAAGCGCCTGGAGCTGCTTCGCGAGGTAACTCGGCGAGACGTCGTGCAACTGCGCCAGGCGCGCGGCGGGCGCGGGTTCGTCGACCGAGGTCAGTACGACACAGCAGTGCAGGGCCCATTCCACCCCACCGGACATCTTCACCCGGACGACTCTAACCCGCCTCTTGACTCGGACACAATCTGTCCGAGTATTATCTCGGACATGAGTTGTCCGGGTTAACCGGGCGGCACCGACGAAGGGCACTGGGTCATGAAATTCGCGATCATCGGCGGGACCGGGCTGATCGGTTCGCAGGTCGTGCGCAACCTGAACGAGGCGGGGCACGAGGCGGTGCCGCATTCGCCGTCCACCGGGGTCGACCTGCTCACCGGCCAGGGGCTGGACAGCGCCCTCGACGGCGCCGACGTGGTCGTCAACCTCACGAACTCGCCGACCTTCGACGACGCCTCCCCCGCGTTCTTCCGGACATCGATGGACAACCTCGTCGCGGCCGCGAAGAAGGCGGGCACCGGGCACTTCGTGATCTTGTCGATCGTCGGCGTGGACCAGGTGCCCGAGCTCGACTACTACCGGGCGAAGACGCTGCAGGAGGACATTCTCAAGGAGAGCGGCCTCCCCTACTCGATCGTCCGAGCCACCCAGTTCATGGAATTCGTCGACGCGGTTCTGTCCTGGACCTCCGACGAGACCGCGGTCCGCCTGCCCAGTACGCCGATCCAGCCGATCGCCGCGGCGGACGTCGCCGCCGCCGTTTCCGAGGTGTCGGCCGGGAAGCCGCTGAACGGAACGCTCGACGTGGGCGGCCCCGACGTCTACCCGCTCGACGAGCTGGGCCGGATCACGTTGTCCCCCAAGGGAGACACACGTCCGGTGACCGTCGACGAGACGGCGGGCATGTTCGCCGCCGTCAAGGGCGACGTCCTCACCACGAAGGACGGCGCCCGTATCGCCGAGACCCGCTACCTGGACTGGCTGAAGTAGCGATCCGCTCGCTACTGCGAAGTCCGTGAAGGCCTCCTTGAGGGACTCTGGGTCCCTCAAGGAGGCCTTCACGGACCGGAACCACGAGCGGAGGTCAGCTCGGCAGCAGAGCCGGTGCCGCGAGACGGCTGGCGTTGGCCGCTTCGTCGTCCGGCTGGGCCTGGGCGGAGCGCTCCGCCTCGACCCGCGCGAGGTAATTGGCGACCTCGCGCTCCTGCTTGTGCGAGTCCCAGCCCAGCAGCGGCGCCATCAGCTCCGCCACCACCGGCGCCGCCGTCACACCGCGGTCCCGCTCCTCGATGGAGATGCGGGTGCGCCGCGTCAGGACGTCCTCCAGGTGCAGCGCGCCTTCGTGCGAGACCGCGTAGACGACCTCCGCCTTCAGGTACTCAGCCGTCCCCGGAATCGCTTCGCCCAGTTCGGGACGTTCTGAGATCGACTCCAGGATGTCCTCGATCGCGGTGCCGTAGCGCTGGAGCAGGTGCTCGATGCGGGCGATGGGCAGCCCCGCGCGCTGCACGAGCGAGTGCCGCGCGCCCCACAGCTCGTGGTAGCCCGTCGCGCCGACGATCGGCAGCCGCTCGGTCCATGACGACGGCGCGGGACGGCCGAGGTCCTCGACCGCGACGTCGACGGCGTCGGCGGCCATCACGCGGTACGTGGTGTACTTGCCGCCGGCCACGATCACCAGACCCG
Source organism: Amycolatopsis sp. cmx-4-54 (assembly GCF_046548895.1). Lineage (NCBI taxonomy): Bacteria > Bacillati > Actinomycetota > Actinomycetes > Pseudonocardiales > Pseudonocardiaceae > Amycolatopsis > Amycolatopsis sp. cmx-4-54. Next base: position 109,596 of record NZ_JAEBEJ010000014.1, on the reverse strand, counting down.
GCACCGGATGCGCCACGGCGTGCTCACGCGAGAGCTTCGTCGTCGACGTCGCCTTCGCGGCCAGCAGCGGCCGAAGCCCCGCGTACACGCCTTCGATGTCGTCGGCGGTGAGCGGCGTGCGCAGGACCGCGTTGAGGTGATCGAGCACGTAGTCGACGTCCGCCTGGCTGGCCGCGGGGTGTTCGCGGTCGAGGTCCCATTCGGTGTCGGTGGTGCCGACGATCCAGTGCCGCCCCCACGGGATGACGAACAGGACACTCTTCTCGGTGCGGAGGATCAGCCCGGTGTCCAGGTCGATCTTCTCGCGCGGCACCACCAGGTGGATACCCTTCGAAGCGCGCACGGTGAACGGCGCGGGGATACCCGCCGCTTCGGCCATGTCGTCGCTCCACACGCCGGTCGCCGCGACGACCGTCTTCGCCCGGACCTCGATCTCCGCGCCGCTTTCGCGGTCGACGACCTTGGCACCGACGACGCGTTCGCCGTCACGGATCAACGACGTCACGCGGGCACGGGTGAGCACGGAGGCGCCTTGCTCCGCCGCGGTCCGCGCGATCGTCATCGTGTGGCGCGCGTCGTCGACCTGCGCGTCGTAGTACTGGATGGCGCCGATCAGGGCGTCGTCCGCGAGGCCGGGGGCGACCTTGCCCGCGCCGCGCTTGGACAGGTGCCGGTGCCGCGGCAGGGCCCGCGCGCCGCCGAGGGTGTCGTAGAGCGTGACACCCGCGCCGATGTAGCCGCGTTCCCAGACGCGGTGCTTGAGCGGCACGAGGAACTTCACCGGCCGGACCAGATGCGGCGCCAGCGTCTGCAGCAGCAGGCTCCGTTCCTTCAACGCCTCACGGACCAGCTTGAAGTCCAGGTTCTCCAGGTAACGCAACCCGCCGTGGATCAGCTTCGACGACCGGCTGGAGGTGCCCGCGGCGAAGTCACGGGCCTCGACGAGTGCGACGGAGAGCCCGCGCGACGCCGCGTCGAGCGCGACGCCGGCACCGGTCACTCCCCCGCCGACGACGAGGACGTCGATCTCCTCGCGAGCGAGCTTGCGCAGCGTCTCGGCACGGTAGACCGGGGAAAGCGGTACGGGTGTCACTCTGTTCCTCCTGTTCATCGGGCTCACTCGACCTCGACCCAGTCGAGCGTGCGGCCGACGGCCTTCTGCCAGCCCGCGTAGCCCTCGGCGCGCTGTTCGTCCGTCCACGACGGCTCCCAGCGCTTGTCCTCGTTCCAGTTCTGTTCCAGCTCGTCGGTGCTCTTCCAGAATCCGACGGCGAGCCCGGCCGCGTAGGCGGCACCGAGCGCGGTGGTCTCCGCGACGACCGGCTTCGACACCGGCACACCGAGGATGTCCGCCTGTAGCTGCATGCAGAGTTCGTTCGCGGTCACGCCACCGTCCACACGCAACACGTCGAGCGGGACGCCCGAGTCGTTCTGCATGGCCTCGACGACGTCGCGGGTCTGGTAGCAGATCGCTTCGAGGGTCGCCCGCGCCAAGTGAGCGTTGGTGGTGGCCCTGGTGAGGCCGACGATCGCCCCGCGCGCGTCGGATCGCCAGTACGGCGCGAAAAGCCCGGAGAACGCGGGGACGAAGTAGACACCGCCGTTGTCCTCGACCTGGCGGGCGAGGCTCTCGCTCTGGGACGCGCCGCTGATGATGCCCAGCTGATCGCGCAGCCACTGCACGGCGGAACCCGTGACGGCGATCGAACCTTCCAGCGCGTACACCGGCTTCTCGTCGCCGAACTGGTAGGCCAGCGTCGTGAGCAGGCCGTGCTTCGAGCGCACGACCTCGTGCCCGGTGTTGAGCAACAGGAAGTTGCCCGTGCCGTAGGTGTTCTTGGCCTCGCCGGGGCGGAAGCACACCTGGCCGACGGTCGCCGCCTGCTGGTCACCGAGCACGCCGGTGATGGCGACCTCGCCGCCGAGCGGGCCGTCCGCGCGGGTGACGCCGAACCGGCCGTCGTTCGACGACGGCGCGATCGACGGCAGCATCTGCTTGGGGATGTCGAAGAACGACAGCAGTTCGTCGTCCCACTCCAGCGTTTCCAGGTCCATGAGCATGGTGCGCGACGCGTTGGTCGGGTCGGTCACGTGCACGCCGCCGTCGGGCCCGCCGGTGAGGTTCCAGATCAGCCAGGAATCGGTGGTGCCGAAGAGCGCGTCACCCTTTTCGGCGTCTTCGCGGACGCCGTCGACGTTCTCCAGGATCCACTGCAGCTTGCCGCCGGAGAAGTAGGTGGCGGGCGGCAGACCGGCCTTCCGCCGGATGACGTCGCCCTTGCCCTCGCGTTCGAGCGCCGAGGCGATCCGGTCGGTGCGGGTGTCCTGCCACACGATGGCGTTGCAGTACGGGCGCCCGGTCCGGCGGTTCCACACGACGGTGGTCTCACGCTGGTTGGTGATGCCGAGCGACGCGAGGTCGGCGGCGGTCAGTTTCGCCTTGTTGAGCGCCGTGGCGATGACCGAACGGGTCCGCTCCCAGATCTCGGTGGCGTCGTGTTCGACCCAGCCCGGCTTGGGGAGGATCTGCTCGTGTTCGAGCTGGTGGCGGGCGATCTCGTTGCCGCCGTGGTCGAAGATCATGAAGCGCGTGCTGGTGGTGCCCTGGTCGACGGCGCCGATGTAGTCAGGCATGATTCCCTCTCTCCTTAGGAAACGCGCTCGATGTCCTTGGCGGGCAAGGCTTCCGGTGCCGGGTCGGCGGGCAGGTAACGTTCGATGAAGAACTTGTAGATCGCACCGCCGATGACCGCGCCGATCACCGGCGCCACGATCGGGATCCACCAGTACGGATAGCCGTATTGGTCGGTGAACGCGGTGTCGTAACCGGTGAGCCAGGACATCAGCCGCGGGCCGAAGTCGCGGGCGGGGTTGATCGCGTAGCCGGCGTTGGTGCCCCAGGCCATGCCGATCGCGACCACCAGGAAGCCGACGACGACCGGGGCGAGGTTCGCGGCGGGCGCGGTGTTGCGGAGGTCGGTGATGGCGAAGATCACCAGTGCCAGGATCGCGGTGCCGATGATCTGGTCGCGGAACGCGCCCCAGTCACCCACCGGCAGGGTTCCGTTACCCGGAAGGGTGGAGAAGACACCCTGGGTCTTGATCGTGAGGCCGGGGTCGGCGGCGTTGAGCACCTCGGTGTAGTTCCAGCGCACCAGCAGCGCGCCCAGGAACGCGCCGGCGGTCTGCGCCAGGGCGTACGGGGCGACCTTGCGCCACGAGAAGCCCTTGAACACCGCGAGCGCCACGGTGACGGCGGGGTTCAGGTGCGCGCCACTGATCCGTGAAGCCACGTAGATACCGAGCGTGACACCGATACCCCACGCCCACGCGATGCTGTCGTGGTCCCCGATGCCCGCGGCGACGACTTGAGCCACCACCCCGCAGCCGAACAGGATGAGGATCATCGTCCCGACGAACTCCGCCGCCAGTTCGCCCGCCAGTCCGCGAGCTTTGAGGTTTCGCACCATTGCTTCCTCCACAAAGGACACCGTTGCCCTGTTGAGGCCGAAGTTAAGTTCGCGGAAACCCGGGGTCAACGGACGCCGGTCGGCATTGTCGAACACTCGAAGACGATGTTCGACATTGTCGAATCAGGGCCGGTCGGGCTACGGTTGAGCCGTGCCCGGTCCGATCCAGTCCATCGAGCGCGCCGCCGCGATCCTGCGGTTGCTGGCGCGCGGTTCAGGACGGCTGGGCGTCGGTGAGATCGCCGATTCCCTCGAACTCGCCAAGGGAACCGCGCACGGGATCCTGCGCACCCTGCAAGGGGTCGGCTTTGTCGAACAAGACCGTGACACCGGGAAATACCAACTGGGCGCCGCACTCCTGCACCTCGGCACGAGCTACCTCGACGTCAACGAACTCCGCTCGCGCGCGATCAACTGGGCCGACGCGCTGGCCGCGCGCAGCGGCGAAGCCGTACGGATCGGCGCGCCGCTGGAAGGCCGGGTCCTGGTGGTGCACCACGTTTTCCGCCCCGACGACAGCCTGCAGACCCTCGACGTCGGCACACTTCTGCCGCTGCACGCGACCGCGCTCGGAAAAGTGCTTCTGGCCTACGACACCGGTCTCGTGGCATCGTTGCGCACCGGCGAGCCGGAGGCCTACACCCGCCGGACCCTGGTTACCCAGACCGCGATCAAACGCGCCTGCGGCAAGGTGCGCGAGGCGGGGTGGGCGAGCGAGAACGGCGAGATGATCACCGGCGAGGCCGGGATCGCGGCGCCGATCCGCGGTCACGGCGGCATCGTGGTCGGCGCGATCGGGGTGTCCGGCGCGACGGAACGGATCTGTGAAGCCGACGGCAGCCCGATCCCGCGGCTGCTCGGCCACGTGCGCGACGCGGCACGGGCGGTCTCCCGCGATCTCGGCGCGTCCCGATGGTGATGGAGGTGCTCGCGTGGTCCAGCGCTACGTGATGTCGATCGACCAGGGCACCACCTCGACGCGGTGCATCCTGTTCGACGCGCGCGGCAGGCTGGTGTCGGTCGCGCAGCGCGAACACCAGCAGCACTTCCCCCGTCCGGGCTGGGTCGAGCACGACGCGACGGAGATCTGGCGCAACGTCGGCCGGATCGTGCCGCAGGCGCTCGCCGACGCCGGCGTCGAACCGGCGCAGGTGGCCGGCCTCGGCATCGCGAACCAGCGCGAGACGACAGTGCTGTGGGACAGGCATACCGGGAACCCGGTCGGGCGGGCGATCGTCTGGCAGGACACCCGCACCGACGCGATCCTCGAACAACTCGCCCGCGAGCCCGGCGCGGACCGCGTCCGGCGGCTGTGCGGGCTTCCGCTGGCGACGTACTTCTCCGCCCCGCGTATCCGGTGGATGCTGGAAAGGACCCCTGGCCTGCGGGAACGCGCCGAGCGCGGCGACGTGCTGTTCGGAACGGTCGAGAGCTGGCTGATCTGGAACCTGACCGGCGGTCCCGAGGGCGGTGTCCACATCACCGACGTCACCAACGCCTCGCGCACCATGCTGATGAACCTGCGGACGCTGTCGTGGGACGACGAGCTGCTGGAGTTCTTCGACGTCCCGCGCGCGATGCTGCCGGAGATCCGCCCGTCGGCCGAGGTGTACGGGACGACGTCACGGGTGGTGCCGGGGATCCGGATCGCGGCGGCGCTCGGTGACCAGCAGGCGGCGTTGTTCGGCCAGACCTGCTTCGCGCCCGGCGAGGCGAAGTGCACGTACGGCACGGGCAGCTTCCTGCTGCTCAACACCGGTCCGACGCCCGTGCTTTCGACCCACGGCATGCTGACCACGGTCGGCTTCAAGATCGGCGACGAGCCCGCCGTGTACGCCCTCGAAGGGTCGATCGCCGTCACCGGATCGCTGGTGCAGTGGTTTCGCGACGGGCTCGAACTGATCGGCAGCGCGCCCGAGATCGAGACGCTGGCGCGGACGGTCGAGGACAACGGCGGCTGCTACATCGTGCCCGCGTTCTCGGGTCTGTTCGCGCCGCACTGGCACAGCGAGGCGCGCGGCGTGATCGCCGGGCTGACGTCGTACATCACCAAGGGACACCTGGCCAGGGCCGTGCTGGAGGCGACGGGCTGGCAGACGCGTGAGGTCGTCGACGCGATGAACGCCGATTCGGGGCTCGCGCTGTCGACGCTCAAGGTGGACGGCGGGATGACCGCCGACAACCTGCTCATGCAGTTCGTCGCCGACGTCCTCGACGTGCCGGTGGTGCGCCCGATGGTCGCCGAGACGGTTTCGCTGGGCGCGGCGTACGCGGCCGGGTTGTCGGTCGGGTACTGGCCGGATCTGGAGGGTCTGCGCCGGAACTGGCACCGTGCCGGGCAGTGGCTCCCGACGATGGACCCCGCCCGCCGCGACAGCGAATACTCGCACTGGCGCCAGGCCGTGGAACTGACGTTCGGCTGGATGCGCCCTGGTCCGACCGCCGCTCCCCCTGGCTCCGACCTGGTCGAGGTCGTCCTTGCCGATCACCGCCGGATCGAACAGCTGTTCCGCGACCTCCGTAACGACGAGGCCGATCGGCCGGCACTGATCGCGGAACTCTCGGCGGCGCTCGTCGCCCACGCGACCGCGACCGAGCGGATCGTCCGTCCCGATGCGACGGAGCGCGGGCTCGCGGACGAGCTGCTGGCCGTACTGGAAGCCGCCGACCCCGAAAAAGCCTTGGCGGCACTGGAGAATTCGGTGGACGCGCATATCCGTACGGAGGAACGCGGGTTGCTGAACGGCCTCCGGCGCACACTGTCCACTTCGGACCGTACCGGCCTCGGCCGGGCGTTCGTGGCCGAACGGCAGCGGCAACTGGACCTCGACTGCGGCTCCGCCGCGCACCTCCGGGAACAAGGGGCCAGGCTGCGGCTCTCGTGACGTGCTAGCCTGTCGCCGTGCGCCGCTGGACTCGACTCCGCTTTACCCGACTCGTAGTCAAGCGCGCCGGCTGAAACCAGGTCGCCGGCGCGCATTCCGGCGACCCCTCGACACGGGGCATCTCCCGGGACCTGGCCCTCCATGGCCTGTACGTTTCCCGCCCTTGGAGTCCACGATGTCCGCTGTTTCGTTCCAGATCCCCGCCCCTCGTACGTCCATGCTGGTCCGCCGCCGGATCGCGACCTATTTCGTCGGCGGCGTCGAGCAGATCCCCGGCCTGGTCGAGGCGCTCGGCTGCCTGGTCCACGACCTGTCCGTCGACGTCCGGGACGGGGTCCGCGAAAGCACCATGACCTGCGCGGTCCTGATCGACGCCGATGAGGTCGAGCCGCTGCTGGAGAGGCTGCGCGGGCTGGCCTCGGTCGTCTCCTCGGAACTGGTCTGAGGCCCGGAAGTCGTTACTCGCGCGATTTTCGCTGTAGTCCGCCGCCGTTACAGAGTCATGACGTGAACGAGACGGGGCCACGATGATCGTCTCTGAGCATCGACGGCATGCTCGACCAACGAACCAGGCCCATCGCAGTGCCGGGTACGAACCGGCGACCGCGCCTTCGCACGACGATCTTGATCGTCGTCCTGGTGCTCGCCGCGATCCTCGGCTACGTGATCTTGCGCGCCGGCACGGAAAGCCCTCCGGCTCCCGAACGACGCGACGCCACCGTGGTCTTCGACCGCACGTCGGGCGACCAGGTGATCCGCGACCGGGGCTCGGAAAGATTCCGCACGGCGTCGGTGGTGAAACTGTTCATCGCGCTGGACGCCGTCACCCGCAAGGCGAGCAGAACCGATGAAGCCCAGCTCCACCGGATGCTGGCGAAAAGCGACGACGCGGTCGCCAACACGCTCTGGACCAGGAACGGCGGGCCCGCGATCGTCACCAGGACGGTGGCCGCCGCGGGCCTGAAGAACACCACACCGCCAGCCGACCCGGGCCGCTGGGGCGACACACTGTCCACAGCGGATGATGTCGTCGCGGTCTACCGCCACATCCTCGCCCTGCCGAAGGCCAAGAGGAACGTGGTGCTCAGACCGCTCCGGGAGGCGACGCGGATCGCCGCGGACGGGTTCGACCAGCATTTCGGCATTCCCTCGGCCTTCCCCGACCGGCCACGGGCCGTGAAGCAGGGCTGGGCGGCCGGGCGAGGCTCGGTGGACGCGCACACGACCGGGCTCGTCGGTGAAGGCGACCGTTACATCGTCGTCATGCTGTCCGCCTTCGCCGACGGCACCGGCCTCGACGTGGCGACGGCGGCGGTCACCTCGGCGGCCGTGATCTTGGCTCCCCGTCTGCGAGAGTGACTTCGGCGGCGTTCTCCACGGTCGTTCTGAAAGCGCTTACCAGCAGCTCGGCGAAACAGGCCCAGGCAGCCCCCGGGACACCGCCGGTCTGAGCTTTGAGCGCGGCCAGTTGCTCGCCCGCCAGCGGCGCGACCCGATCCATGAACTGACCGACGAACCGCAGGGCCGCGGCGGGCGGCACCCCGGCACCGGCGAGTTCCGCCACCGCGCGCGAAACCGACGGGCGCACGACGGCCGGCGCTCCCGTGTCGTCCCGCCCGAGCACGCCGTGCCGCTCCAGGCATCGGACGACGGCGGGCTGGTCACGGGCGATGTCGGCCATCACCGCGTCCAGCCGTTCGGCGCCGTCCACTGTGGCCGTTCCGAGCATCACGGCGATGGACACCAGGTTGAAACCCTGCTTCTGCAGCATCGTGATCCGCCGCAGGCGCCGCAGATGGGCGGGGCCGTAGAAGGCGGACCTGCCGTACCGCACCGGCGGGGCCAGCAGGCCCCTCGTCTGATGGGCCCGGATATTGCGCGCCGACATGCCGACGATCGCGGAAAGTTCTTCGATCGTATATCCGGCCGGCCTCGACGAAAAGGGCTTCACGCCAACCAGCTTAACCATTGGTCGGATGAGTACACCATGAAGCCGGGCACTCGCACGCGACTGTCAACCGGCTGAATCAGCGGATTGCCCTAAGTTCAGCGGTTGGCGGGCCCTGAACACAAGGTGATCGCCAGGTTTACACGGTTTCGTGCCAAGCAATGCCGGTTTTGGGGCGTTCCGCGCCCGCTGATTGCTCCAGTCAGGCGATCTTGATGGGCCGTGGCCCTCCCTGCCGTTTAAATGCACCTGAGACATCTGATGTCTCGACTCTGTCGACGCCTGCGGAGCGCCGCTGAACCCGACGGTCGGTCGTCAAAGTTTCAACCTTTTTCCCAGGAGGTTTCAATGTTCTGGAAACGGATCGCGGTCGCGGCCGTGGCCGCGACCGGTCTGGCCACGGCGCTGGTGGTGTCCCATCAGGACACTCCCGCCGCCGCGGTGGAGCCCGCCGCGGCGGCGGTGCCCGCGTTCGACCACATCGTCCTCGTGATGTTCGAAAACAAGGACTACAAGGAGATCAGCGGCAGCTCGAAGGCGCCGTACTTCAACCAGCTCGCCTCGCAGGGGGCCAAGTTCACCAAGGCGTACGGGACGACGCACCCGAGCCAGCCCAACTACATCGCCCAGTTCGCGGGCTCCACCCACGGCGTCGACAGCAACAAATGCCAGGATCTGGGGAACAAGGAGAACATCGCTTCCCAGCTGGCGGGGATCGGCAAGAAGTTCGTCGGCTATGCGGAGAGCATGCCCTCCGACGGCTACACCGGCTGCACGAAGGGAAAATACGCGCGCAAGCACAACAGCTGGGTCAGCTTCAGCAATGTCCCCGCGTCGGCGAACAAAAGGTTCTCGTCGTTCCCGAGCGACTTCACCAAGCTGCCGCACGTCGCTTTCGTGACCCCGGACCTGTGCAGCGACATGCACGATTGCCCGGTCGACACCGGCGACAAATGGCTGAAGAAGAACCTCGACGCCTACGCGCAGTGGGCCAAGACGCACAACAGCCTGCTGATCGTCAATTTCGACGAGGACAGCGGGACGTCGGTGAACCAGATCTTCACCACGTTCGTCGGCGCCCATGTGAAGCCGGGCAGCTACAGCGAATCCGTCAACCACTACTCGATCCTCCGCACGATCGAGGCGGCGTTCGGGCTGCCGGGTATCGGCAACGCGGCGAACAAGCCGCCGATCACGAACGTCTGGCGGTGATCGGGTGAACGCCGCGGGCGTGTCCGCTGTGGACGCGCCCGCGGGCAACCCTCGCTCTCGGCTCCCCCGCAGGAAGGCACGACCGTGAACACCCGCACCCGCGTTCTGATCGCCGTCACCGGAACCCTCACGCTGGCCGCGGCCGCCGTGATCTACGTCGGGATGGCGGGCGCGCGCAACCAGGACACCGCGTCCGCGGGCACCAGCGACGCCGTCACCCTCGAAGGCCCGCGGTTGCTGTTCCGCAGCACCGCCGACGCCGACCGCGGGCACGTGTCCAGTGTCAGCGCGGCCGACCCTGGCGGGGCACGCGCGGTGTCGACCCTGTCGTGCAGCCGGGTCCACGCGGCGGGCGGCACCGGGATCTGCCTGCGGCCGGAGACCGGGCTGACCACCTACCAGCTGGCCGTGCTCGACCGCCGTCTCGCGGTGACGCAGGAGATCCCGCTGGTCGGCGTGCCCAACCGGGCACGGGTCTCGGCGGACGGGAAACGGCTGGCGTGGACGGTGTTCGTCACCGGCGACTCCTACAACGGCGGCCGGTTCTCCACCCGCGCCGGCACCCTCGACCTCACCACCGACGACGTCGAGGGCACGCTCGAGGACTTCGCCGTGACCGTGGACGGCGAACCGTACAAGGCGGCCGACGTCAACTTCTGGGGCGTCACCTTCACCCGGCAGCCGAACCGGTTCTACGCCACCATGTCGACCGGGTCCCACCGGTACCTCGTCGAAGGCGATTCGAAGGCCCGGACCGTGCGGACGCTGAGGGACAACGTCGAATGCCCGTCCCTCTCCCCCGACGAGACCCGCATCGCCTACAAGGCCGCCATCGACGGCGATCCCGCGAAAGGCTGGCGGGTCTCGGTGCTCGACCTCGCGAGCGGCGCGGTGACCCCGCTGGCCGAAACCCGGAGCGTCGACGACCAGCCCGCCTGGCTCGACGGCCGCACCGTCGCCTACGCCCTCTCGCGCACGCAAGGGCACTCCGACGTCTGGGCCGTCCCCGCCGACGGCACCGAAACGCCATGGCTGCTCATCCCGGAGGCCGAGTCGCCCGCCGCGCTGCCCTAGGCTGCCGTCCATGAGGGCCGCGCTGCTGATCGTCGACATGCAGGAAATGCTCGTTCCCCTGGTCTGGCGCGGCGAAGAACTGGCGGCCCGGATCGCCGCGCTCGCCCGGCGAGCCCGCGCGGACGGCGTTCCGGTGATCGCGCTGCGGCAGATCGGCGCTCCCGGCACCGACTTCGATCCCGTGTCGCCGGGCACGCGGGTCAGCGCGCTGCTCGGTCTCGAACCGATCGACGTGGTGGTCGACAAGACGGCGACCGACTCCTTCTACCGCACCGGCCTGGCGGGGCTGCTGGCCGACCGGGGCGTCGACACCGTGGTGCTGACCGGGCTGGCCACCGACTACTGCGTCGACGCGACCGCCCGGTCCGCGCAGAGCCACGGGCTGGACGTCGTGCTGGTCGCCGACGGCCACGCGCCGTCCGCCGACGGCGACCCCACCACGGGCCTGACGGCCGAACAGCTCATCGCCCGGCACAACCTGCTCCTGAGCACGGCGATCCACCCCGGCGGACGGGTGCGTGTGGTGGCCTCGGCGGAGGTCGGGTTCACCGGCTCGTAGGATCGGCCCGCCATGATCACGAACTTCCTGCTCGACCACTCCGCCCTCGTGCCGGTGGCGATCGTCCTGGTCGCGCTCGTCTGCGCCGTCCTGGGCCGCCTGTTCGCGGGCAGGCCGCGGATCCTGTGGGCGCTCGCCGGGGTGTCTTCGCTCCCGGTCGTCGCGCTGACCTTGGTACCGACGGCGCACTCGATCGACGGGATCCTGTGCACCGTCCAGTTCTCCCTGCCCACGCTGGGCGCGGTCGAACTCCTGGCCAACGTCGCGCTGTTCCTCCCGCCGGTCTGTTTCGCCGCGCTGGCGTCCCGGCGGCCGGTCACGATGCTCGCGGCGGGTTCGGCGCTGTCCGCGGTGATCGAGACGCTTCAGGCGCTCGTGCCCGCGATCGGCCGTGCCTGCGACACCAACGACTGGCTGATGAACACCATCGGCGCGCTCCTCGCGGCGGGCACCGCTCGGCTGGTGGGCCGCCGCGCTCAGTCGGGAAGTTCGACGGGCGCGATCTCGTCGTAGACGTCACCCGGTCCCGGATTCGCCGGGTCGGTCTCGCCACCGAAGTGGTGCAGGACGCCCCACACCGCGTTGAGCGCGGTCTGGACGGCGCCTTCGGCCCAGCCCGCGGTCCACGAGACGTCGTCGCCCGCCAGGAAGAGGCCGCGGTGGCGCTCCTCCAGCCGGTCCTGCTTGAAGTGGGTGAACAGCCGGTGCTGGTAGCGGTAGTGGCCGGGCAGGTTGGCCTTGAACGCGCCCATGAAATGCGGCTCGGCCTCCCACGACACGGTCACCGGGTCGCCGATGATGTGCCGCCGGACGTCGACGCCAGGGTAGATCTCCCGAAGCGACTGCAGCATCACCTCGACCCGCTCGGAAACCGAGAGCGGCAGCCATTTCAGCGAATCGTCGGCCCAGGTGTAGGACAGGCAGATCACCGCGGGCGCGTCCGGGTCGTCGCCGAGCAGGTACGTGCCGCGCGGCATCCGGTCGGTGAGCGTCATGCTCATCGTGTCGCGGCCCGTCGCCGGATCCTTGTCCAACCAGAAGGGCCGGTCGACCGGGACGAAGACCTTCGAGGACTCCATGTAGTGCGTGCGCTCGATCGCCGTCCAGTGGTCGATCGGGAACAGCGCCTCGTCGCAGGCGATCTTCGACAGCAGCATCCAGCTCTGCGCGGTGAACACCGCCACCGGGTAGGTGCGGATGCGGCCCTCGGTGTCGGTCACGGTGATGTTGTTCGGCGCGGTGCGGTGCAGCCTGGCGACGCCCGGGTTCGGGCTTCCGCCGTGGAGCGAGCTCAAACTCGTTCCGGCGGGCCAGAACGCGAGGTCCTCGGGCGCGTGTTCCCACAGCCGCAACGGAAGCTGCCTGCTCCCGCCGACGATGCTGCGGTGCTCGTCGTCGGCGCCGGTGTAGACCACCCGCAGGATCTCCAGGATCGAGTTCGGGAAGTCGGTGTCCCAGCCGCCGGTGCCGAAGCCGACCTGCCCGAAGATCTCCCGGTCGCGGAAGGACGCGAACGCGGGCGAGTCGCAGAGGAAGCCGTAGAAGGTCTGATCGTCCAGTTTCGGCACGAGTTCGTTCCACAGCCGCTTGATCGTCTTCACGTCGCGTTCGCGGATCGCCTTCTGCATCTCGGTAAACGCGGCCTGCTCGGACAGCGTGCTGTCCCAGGCGGCCGCGACCTTGCCGAAGACGGCGGGAAGGTCGTCCGCCGTGCGCGCGTAGTGGCTCTCTCCCTTGAGGTCGACGACGGTGCTCGGCGTGCCCTCCGCGAGCGGGTTCGGGAACGGTGTCGTCTCCAGGCCGACCTTGTCGATGTAGTGGAAGAGCGCGGTCGACGACGGCGGGAAGCGCATCGCGCCCATCTCCGCGACGACGTCGTCCGGGCAGCCGGGGAAATTCACCGTGCGCAGGCGGCCGCCGATCTCGGCGATCTCGTACACGACCGGGCGCAGGCCGAGTTTCATCAGCTCGTACGCGGTGACGATGCCCGAGAGGCCGCCGCCGATCACCGCCACCTCGGTGCCGTGGCGTTCGGCCGGGAGCGAGCCGAGTCCGGCGGGGTGGGCGAGGAAATCGTCGTAGGCGAACGGGAAGTCGGGGCCGAACATGGTGATCGGGCGGCCGGCCGCTTCATCGTGGTGGATCGCGGTCGGGAGGGCGGAGGTCATGCGGACAGTCCTCGGTACAGATCGGGCCGTCGGTCGGCCAGGTGGGTGTTCTCCAGACGCGACGCGACGAGCGCGTCACGGGTGACTTCGGCGCTGATCAGCTCCGGACCGGCGCCCGCGCGGGCGAGCACTTCGCCGGTCGGGGCGACGACGCAGGAGCGGCCGCAGTAGGTCAATTCCCGCTCCGTGTCGCAACGGTTCGCGTAGGCGACGAACAGCTGGCTCTCGTAGGCGCGGGCGGGCACCAGCGTGTCGGCGACCAGTTCGTAGGGGCTCATCAGCGCGGTCGGCACCACGAGCAGTTCGGTCCCCGCCAGCGCGTGCGCCCGCACCAGTTCGGGGAACTCGACGTCGTAGCAGATCAGCAGGCCGATCCGAAGGCCACCGAGGTCCGCCTGCACGACCGCCTCGGTGCCCGGCTCGAACCGGTCACGGTCGATGTCGCCGAACAGATGCGTCTTGCGGTAGTTCGCCAGGCGCTGTCCGCGGGGGCCGATCAGCTGGACGCTGTTGTACACGCGGCCGTCGGCGGATTCGGGGTACCCGTAGCCCAGCGCGACGCCGGTTTCCCTGGCCAGCGCGGACATCCGCTCGGCTGTCGGACCGTCGGCCGGTTCCGCGAGCTCGTGGGAACGGGCACCGATGTGGTAGCCGGTGGTGATCATCTCGGCGGCGATCACGAGATCCGCGCCCGACGCCGCGACAGTGGACGGCAGCTCGGCGTACGAGCCCTGATGGACGGCGACCTTCATATCGACGACGATATCTGCCGTTCCGATGCACCGATAAGGCCTGATCGTTGCGTGAACCAATGGCAGACCATCGAATCAGTGCAACATTACGAAATTCAGCGGCGATCTGTTGTCTGGGTCACCCGCCCGGCGGCGGCTCCTCCGCGTGGTCGTCCGCCCAGCCGAGGGCCTCGATGATCGCCTTCTCCGCGATCGCCGACATCGTCGACATGTAGGTACCGCTGACGTGGTTGTCGTCGAGGTAGACGAGCACGTTGCCGATCACCGGCGGGCAGACCTCGGCCGTGCAGAAATAGTCGCTGAAGTCGAGGAACCGCACGTTAGGCGGCAGATCCGGCAATGCCTCGTACGGCGGCTCCGCCGCATAGAGGTCGTAACGCGGCGTGGCGCACTCGGGCGCGCCCGCGCCACGGCTCTCGACACACGCCGACGGCGCCTGGCCGAAACGCGGGTTGTCCCGCACCGCCAGCACGGGGATGCCCACCTCGTCGACCTTGCGCCACTGGGCGACGTAGCCGGCGGGAACCCGTTCCTCGACGCCGATCTTCACGTCCCTGGTGCCGATCGTCAACACCGCGTCGGGGCGGGTCGTGACGATCTCGTCCGCCACGGCGGTGTTCCAGTCGATGCAGGACCGATCGCCCGGCACCGTGTCCGAGTCGGTGGAGAACGGGCAGCCGCCGCGGAGGATCGACGTGACCTCCCAGTTCTTCTTTTCGGCGACCGGGAGAAGGGCGCCGAGGAACTGCCCGGCGTGGGAATCACCGGTGACCACGATCCGGCGAGCGGGATGCCCGGAGGTCTGCGAGACGCAGACTTCGAGATCGGGGTTGCGCGGCGAGGTGCCGCAGCGAGCGGGGTCGATTCCCGCCCAGTCTTCGGAGACCGCGACGAACGACGGGACGAGCGCCGCGTCGGCGGCACCCCAATAGCTGAACCCTTCGGTGTGCGCGAGCGCGCCGGGGTGGTCGGGGTCGTCGACCGCGATCGAGTAGCCCTCCGCCTGGTTCATGCTCACCCACTGCCAAGCGCCTGCCGCGGCGAGCACGGCGGCGAGTGTCGCGGCGCCGAATCGGTAAGCACCCCAACGGTTCGCGCTCCCGATCGCGGACACACGGACCGGTTTTTCGACCAGGTGATGGGTGAGCACGGCGAGGACGAAGGCCAGCGCGATGATCACCGCGCCGCCGCGCAGGCCCACCTCCTCACGGTCACGGGCGACGAGGTAGAACACCAGGACCGGCCAATGCCAGAGGTAGAGCGCGTAACTCAGGTCGCCCAGGTACTTCAGCGGGCGGCTGCTGAGGAAACGATCGGCGCCCCCGTTGAACGCGGTGTCGCCCGCGAGGATCACCAGCGCGGCGGAAAGGGTCGGCCAGAGCGCGAGATAGCCGGGGAAGACCGTCCCGACCTGGAGCACCAGTCCGCAGGAAACGAGCCCGGCGACCCCGGCCCAGCCGAACACGACACGCGCCGGCCGGGGCACCGAAACCCGGTCGAGCACCAGCGCGAGCAGACCGCCGAGCGCGAATTCCCAAACCCGCGTCAGCGAATCGAAGTACGCCAGCGGCTGGTCGACCGCGGTCAGCCACACCGAACACGCCAGCGAAGCCGCGAACACCGTGCCGAGAACGCCGAGGAGCATCGGCCGGACGTCGCGCCGTGTTCGCCTGGCGACCAGCAGTACCAGGCCGACCAGCAGCGGCCAGACCACGTAGAACTGCCCCTGGATCGACAGCGACCAGAAATGCTGGACGACGCTGGCCGAGTTGTGCTGCGCGAAGTAGTCGGCGGAATCCGCCGCCAGCCGCCAGTTCTCGACATAGAGCGCGGAGGCGACGACCTCCTTGATCGTCTGGAACCAGCGGTTCTGCGGCAGCAGCACCGTGCTCACCGCGACGACCAGCAGCAGCACGGTGAGCGCGGCCGGGAACAGCCGCTTGATCATCCGGCCCCATATCGGCCGGTACTCGATCCTCCCGCGCACCGCCGCGCGGTAGAGCTGGCCGGTGACGAGGAACCCGGAGATCAGGAAGAACGCGTCCACGCCGCCGGAGATCCGGCCGAGCCACACGTGATAGACGACCACCAGAACGCACGCGAGTGCCCGCAGTCCCTGGATTTCCGGGCGGAACCGCCGCTCCGTCTCCCGCACACAACCACCACCATGATCACCGGTCGCCGACGGGCGGGGACCCTACGGCAGGAAGCTGTGAGCGAGCTATGCCCCCTGTACGGCCGGCGATCTTGAGGGCGCTTCGCAGAGGCGGCAGGTTGTGAAAGCCACTTTCGCAACCTTCAACGTTGCGAAAGTGGCTTTCAACAACGTCCCTGGGCTGGGGACAGAAGGCCTCCTTCCCTGCGCTGAAGGAAGGGAAGGAGGCCTTCACGACGGTCAGGTCGACTTCTGGCCGTCGATGCTCTCCCGCAGGATGTCGGCGTGGCCGGCGTGCTGCGCGGTCTCGGCGATGACGTGCGTCAGCACGCGGCGCACGCTCCGCACCGCGCCCGGCGGGTTCCAGGGCGCCTCCGGCAGCGGGTGCGTCGCGGAAAGGTCGGGGATCGACGAGACGATCTCCTTCGTCCGCGCGGCAACCTGCTCGTAGCGCGCGAGGATCCCCGCGAGCGTGTCGCCGGCCAGCATCCTGAAGTTGTTCTGGTGATCGATCGCCCACTGTGGGAATTCGCGGGCGGTCCCGGCGCCGAGGTCGGCCCAGGTGACGCCTTCCGGCAGGTCGTAGGTCATCGCGGACGGGCCTTCGGCCGCGAAGCGCAGCCACATCTCCTCGATCGAGGCGACGTGTTTGATCAGGCCGCCGAGGCTCAGTTCGCTGACCGTCGGATGCGCGTCGAGCTGCTCGTCCGTGAGCCCCTGGACGGTGGTGGTCAGCGCGGCGCGGACGGTGTCGAGGGCTTCGATCAGGTCGGCGCGCTCGGCGTCGAGGATGGTGGTGGTCATCGGGCCCTCCGGGTTGTCGTTTTCTGGCACACGACGACTCTCGCAGGGGTAGAGGACAGGTTGTGGCCGCTTCTCGAGGCATCATGGGAACCATGCCGAAGACCTCCGCGCGCCTGCTGTCGATGCTCTCGTTGCTGCAGGCCCGCCGCGACTGGCCGGGAGCGCTGCTGGCCGAGCGCCTGGACATCAGCCCGCGCACCGTACGGCGCGACGTCGACAGGCTGCGCGAGCTCGGCTACCCCATCGCGACCATCAAGGGCCCCGACGGCGGGTACCGGCTCGACGCCGGGTCCGAACTGCCGCCCTTGCTGTTCGACGACGACCAGGCGGTCGCGCTGGCCGTCGCGCTCCAGATCGCCACCACGAGCGGCGCGGGGATCGAGGAAGCGGCGTTGCGGGCACTGCACACCGTCCGGCAGGTGATGCCGTCCCGGTTACGGCGCCGGATCGACACTCTGCGGGTCACCGCGGTCGAATCGCCTGCGAGCCGGTCGGAACCCCGCGTCGACGGCGACGTCCTGCTCGCGCTCGGCGCGGCGGTGCACGCCCGCGAGATCCTGCGGTTCGACTACGCGGACGCGCCGCGCCGGGCGGAACCGCATCACCTCGTCACCTGGCACGGCCGCTGGTATCTCGTCGCGTGGGACGTCGATCGCGCGGACTGGCGCACCTTCCGGGCCGACCGGATCTCCCCGCGCACCCCGACCGGCCCGCGGTTCACGCCCCGCGAAGTGCCGGCCATCGATGTCGCCACCTTCGTCGCGAGCCGCTTCCGTGGTGCGTCCGAGTCCGGCGAATGGCCGTGCCGCGGGGAAGTCGTCCTCGACCTTCCCGCGGCCACGGTGTCCCACTACGTCCGCGACGGTGTCGTGGAAGAACTCGGGCCGGATCGGTGCCGTCTGACGCTGGGGTCGTGGTCGTGGGCCGGGCTCGCGGCGAGTATCGGCCGGTTCGACGCCGACATCGAGGTCGTCGGGCCGCCCGAACTCCAGGAGGCCTTCGCCGTCCTGGCCCGCCGTTACGCGAAGGCGGCCCGGATCGGCTGAACACGGATACGACGCCGGGAACCACCCAGGGTCCGGGGACGGTGCCCGACGTCGCCGACCGCCCGGAATCCCGGTCACCGAACCGGTGGTGACCGGCGTGGGCGGCCCGGTACTGCTGGTGGACGACGACGGCTGGGTGGCCCACTCCGCCGGGGTCGCCTCCGGCGCGCGGATCGCCGCGCCCGCGGAAGAACAGATCCTCGCCGTACCGGGACTCGGCGCCTGCCTGCCCGAACGGCTGGCCGAAGGCTGGCTCGTCCGCCCTGCCGACACCGCGCGCCGGGTCCGGCTGGATCTCGAACTCGGCCACGCCCCGATGCTGCGGATGGCGTCGGGCGACGTCGGCTGGGTCCGCACGGTGACCCCCCGGCACGCGGAGATCCTCGTGCACCTCGACACGGCGGGTCCGGCCGGGCTTTCGGCCGAGGCGCTCAGCCGGGCGCTCTACGGCGACGCCGAGCATCTGGTCACGGTCCGCGCCGAGGTCTCCCGGCTGCGGCGGCTGCTCGGAGCCATTGTGAACACGCGGCCGTACCGGCTGGCCGCCGGCGTCACCCTGACGGTCCATAAAGGACTTGAAGTGGGCGGCTGAACCCCACCGGTTGCCGGAGGAGCGGCCCGGGTACTCCACGCGAATGGAGATCTTGCTCGCCGGGGCAGGCGTTCTGGCGCTGTGTGCCGCCGTGCTGCCGAACCTGTTGCACGAACGCGCGCTTTCGATGCCGTTGGTCCTCTTGCTCGGTGGGCTCGTTTTCGGACTGCTCCCCTTCGGACACCCCTATGGTCAAGGTGTCCTCGACCCGCGGTCGCATGTGGGCGCCGTCGAAGTGATCACCGAACTCGGCGTGCTGGTGTCGCTGGTCGGGGCGGGGCTGAAATCCGACCGGCTCTTCGGCTGGCGGTCGTGGAATTCGACGTGGCGGCTGCTGGCGATCACGCTGCCGCTGTCGGTCTGCGCGGTCGCGTTGCTCGGCTGGTGGGCGCTCGCCCTGTCCCCCGCCGCCGCGCTGCTGCTGGGAGCGGTGCTGTCGCCGACCGACCCGGTGCTGGCGAGCGACGTCCAGGTGCCCGCGCCGCATTCCGACGACGGCCGGGGCTCGGACAACGAGATCAGGTTCACGCTGACCTCTGAAGCCGGGCTCAACGACGGTCTGGCGATGCCGTTCGTGCTCCTGGCCCTCGTACTGGCCGGAACGGCGAGCACCTCCCCCGTGCCGTGGCTGCTGACCGAGGTCCTGGTCCCGCTCGCGGTCGCCGTACTGGTCGGCCTCGCGTGTGGCCGGCTGATGTCCTGGCTGATGTTCCGGGTGCGGCACGACAGGCTGCGCCTCGGCGAGTACTCCGACGGCCTGGTGGTGCTGGCCATCGCGTTCCTCCCCTTCGCGCTCTGCGAATGGCTGGGCGGCATCGGCTTCGTCGCGGTGTTCACCGCGGCCGCGACGATCCGCGCCAGCGAGCGCTCGCACGAGTACCACGGGGTGCTGCACGAATTCGGGGATCAGCTGGAACGGCTTTTCGTCGCGCTGGCCTTGCTCGGTCTCGGCGTCGCGATGGGTGACGGGCTACTGGACGGGCTGAGGCTCGTCGAAGTCCTGGTGGCGGTGGCGGCGGTGGGCATCGTCCGCCCGTTGTTCGGCGGACTGGCCCTGCTCGGCGGCGCCACCACCCGTCCGGCGGCGGCGGCGATCGCGTTCTTCGGTATCCGCGGGATCGGCAGCCTCTACTACCTTTCCTACGCGCTGGGGCACGGCGATTTCCCGATGGCCGACTCGCTGTGGCGGGTCACGGCCATGACGATCGCGGTTTCGGTGCTCGTGCACGGACTGCTGTCCGGTCCGGTGATGCGGAAACTGGAGAACCGGGGGATGCAGAACTTCGAGAACGGGTGAGGGCCCCGCCAGCGGTGCCGACTGGCTCCCGGCCACGGCCGACGTTGCGAAAGCCACTTTCGCAACCCTCAGCGTTGCGAAAGTGGCTTTCGCAACCTCCGGCCGAGCGTGACCGATCGGACGACACGCGTGATCCGGCGGACGACACGCGTGATTGGACGGACGACACGACCACGGCCGGCGTTCACGACCGCTGGCGGCGCCATTCCCGGCCCTCGAGCCGGGCCTTCACCCGCTCCAGCGTGGCGGCGATGTTGGCCCGGTTGGTCCCGGCTCGATCCGGCTCGCCGGTGATGAAAATGGCGATCGGGATGAACCACGGCGGCACCCGCAGCCAGTTCTTGACGACGAGCCGGGTGCCCTCGCCCTCGGGGGCGATTTCGTACTCCCACCGGGAAATCGGCACGAAGAACGGCGTACGCACCCGGTAGGCGAACCGGCGCGCGGGTTCGGCCTCGGTGATCTCGGCGTGGGTCACCCAGCGCCGCCATCCGTTGCGGTTGCTCCCGGCGAACCAGTTCCCGACGCGCGCCTCGGTCGCGCCGCGGATCCATCGTGCTTTGCGGAGTTCTTCGGTGCACTCGGACATCGCGACCGGATCACTGACGAGCCGGTACACCCGCTCGGGGGCGGTGTCGATCGTGACCTCCCCGGTCGCGATCGGTTCGCTGTAGGTCAGGCTGTCCCTCGGCTTCGTCACCATCGCGCCTCCCAGTCGACTTCGCCAGCCCACCAGTACGAGCCCACCTGGTCAAGACCGGCGGGGTGAGCACCGCACGGACGCGGAATCCGGCCGAGGTCAGGTGGCCGGTTCCCCCGGGAAGGTGACCTGGAAGCCCAGCCCTCGCAGCAGCTGCGTGAGCATCGCCTTGGTGTTGGCCTTGGCGCGCTCGAGCAGGCCGGAGTGTTGCGCGGCCTCACCGATGCGTTTCTCCGCGGCGAGGTAGAACGGCCGCTGGTCCTGAACGGAAACCAGGGCGCCGAGCCGATCGATCAGGCCGCGCTCCTGTCCGAAGACGTAGCTGCGCGCGTTGTCCAAATTGGGTTTCGCGAGCTTCGGCTCGGGCAACCGGACCTCGACCGATCGCCGGTCCTCGGACACGGTCAGCGAATTCTCCACCAGCGGCCCGAAGTCGACGTACGCGTCGACAGAGCCCGCCGCGACGAACAGGGTGCGTTCCCCGGCGATGCTCGCGGGCACCCACTGGACGTCCTTCTCGATGTCGACGACGACCTGGTAGTCACCGACCGCCGCGTGATACTGGCTCAGATCGCGGACCGCCTGGAGCACCGCGGGTTGCGAACGGTCCACAGTGGACGTGCCGAACGGGTCGAGCTTCGGCAGCAGCCCGGTCACCTGCAGACCCACCGCTACGATCAGGAGCCCGACCAGGCCGAACACCCCGACACGCACCCAGCGCTTCACGCCCACCACCGCCTCTCCAGCGCGTGGGGTACCCGGCGGACGCGGCCCCGAAGCGTCGCGACCGGTTTCCCGTACGTTCGGCGGAACCGGATTTCGCAGTTGGAGTAGTTTGGCCGCATGCAAAACGTCTTGCCCGCGCCGGAGAAGGTCGGGCTGAACATCTCGGCGTTGCACTGGGCGGGTTTCCTCGGAATCGCCGTGCTGGTGCTGGTCACGTCCGGGATCGGCCTGCCTTCGGTGCTGGTGGTGGCGCTGGGCGTCGCCGGGATGGCCACCCTCGTGCTGTCCTGGCTGGGCATCGGACGGCTCGCCGCCGGGCCGCCGGAGCGGCGGCTGTACTGGATCGCGGTGTCGTGGTGCGCGCCGCTGCTGGTCGCGCGCCCGCTGTTCAGCGGCGACATCAACAGCTATCTGGCACAGGGCCTGATCGCGGCCAAGGGGTTCGACACCTATCTCGTGGGGCCGGCCGAGGCGCTCGGCGCCGACTCGCCGGTGACGATGGCGGTCAGCCACTACTGGCGGGACACGCCCGCGCCGTACGGACCCGCGTTCGTCGCGCTGGCCCGCACGATCGCCCACCTCGCGGGAGACGCCTTCGTGCCGACGGTGCTGCTGCACCGGCTGCTCGGGCTGATCGGGATCGTGCTCATGGCATGGGCGGTCCCCCGGCTCGCCCGCCGCGTCGGGGTCTCGCCGTCGATCGCGCTGTGGCTGGCCCTGCTCAACCCGCTCGTGCTGTGGCACGTCGTGGCGGGCGTGCACAACGACGGGCTCATGGTCGGGCTGATGGTCGCCGGGCTGGAACTCGTCCTCATGGGCGCGGCGAAGACCGGCGCGGCCCGGCCCGCGCTGATCGCGGCCGGTGTGATCGCGGTGAGCGCCGCCGCCAACATCAAGATCGTGGCCGTCGCCGGCCTGCTCTTCGTCGGCGTCGATCTGTTCCGCCGGGCGACTCCCGCCGGCCGGGTGGCGGTGGCGCTCGGGCTGCCCGCCGGATTCGCCGCCGTCACGGTGGCGATCTCGCTCGGCAGCGGGCTCGGTTTCGGCTGGGTGCGGGTGCTTTCCGGGGTTTCCGGCCAGGTCCACAGCTGGATGGCGCCCACCAACGAACTCGGTTTCCTCGTCGGCGGGCTGGGCAAGATCTTCGGCGCCGACCTGACCGACGGCGCGATCGAGGTGTTCTCCTTGATCGGCGCGATCCTCGGCATCGCCGTGGGCGCCAGGCTGCTGTGGCTCACCTACCGCGAGAAGCTGCACCCGCTCTACGCCGCGGGGCTGACCTTCGCCGCGATGCTGGTCCTCGGGCCGGTCGTCCAGCCCTGGTATCTCTTGTGGACGGTCGCCCTGCTGGCCGTGAGCCTGACGACCGACCGCGCGCGCTGGATCCTCGCCGTCGTCAGCGCGGTGTTCGGCGTGCTGCTCCCGCCCGCGAACGGCGGCGCCGTGTCCTTGGCACTCGGTTACTTGATCGCCGTCGTGCTGATCGGCGCCACTTTGTTCGCACTCAAGCGAAAGGGCCTCTTGCCGGAGATCAGGCTCCGCAAGAGCCGGACGTAAAAGCTCCATCGCGCGGGCTTTTCGACCGTGCCGGTGAGTTCACGCTCGGCACGGTCGAGGCAGTCTTCCAGCAGCGCGTCGTGCATCGGCCGCCACAACACCGGATAGGTGAACCAGGCCGGATGCCGGAGCCGCAGCACCATGAGGTGCGCGAGTTCGGTCTCCCCGGTTTCCGTCGCACGCAGGGTGAACTCGTGGAACCCGTCGAAGCCGCGGGGCGCGCTGAACCTGAACCGCACGGACCTCCCAGGTTCGTAGGACTCCACGTGGTACCGCACCGGTCCGTGCCCGCCGTCCGCCCCCACCCCGAGTGGCCGGTCGAACCGCAGCGGCGGCCACGTCTCGACGGGCCAGAGCCTGTCCCCGTCCGTGGACAGAGTGTCGATCAGCGCACCGGCCCGCTCCTGTGTCACGCCGACGATCCGGTGATGCCTGTTCCACACGCGCATCGCGCCTCCCAGTTCTAGAGACCTTCCACTAAAATCATAGTAGAGGATAGTCTCTGAAAATGGGACGGCCACCGCGGCACACCGCCGACGACTTCCTCGACGCCGCCGTGCGGATCTTCGCCGCCGAAGGGGTCGCCGGGGTGACCATGTCGGCCGTCGCCCGCGAGGTCGGCGCGCCGAGCGGGTCGATCTACCACCGCTTCCCGGGACGTCCGGCGCTGCTAGCGGCCGTCTGGCTCCGCACGATGACCCGCTTCCAGCAGGGTTACCTCGAAGCACTCGAACAGGAACCGGTCACCGAAGCCGCCGTCGAGGCGGCCGCACAGGTCGTCCGCTGGTGTCGCGCCCATCCCGCCGAGGGGAAGCTGCTCTACGGCGGCGACAGCGCACTCGGCGTCGACGACTGGAGCGCCGAAGACCGCGCCCGCGTCGACGCCGCCAACCGCCGCCTCGACGCCGCGATCACCAAGGTCCTGCGGCGACTGCGTCCGCTGACCGGCCGGAGCACCGACGAGCTGATGCTGGCCCTCGTCGACCTTCCCTACGCGGCGGTCCGGCGGTACCTCGACCGCGGGGAGGCGCCGCCGCCGCGCACCGTGGACCTGGTGGCCAGGACGACCCGCACGCTGCTCGCGAGCTGACCTCAGGTCCGGGTGGGAAGCACGAGGGAGAACTCCCCTTCGTCGATCAGGTCGAACAACAGCCGGGCCGCCCGGCCGGGCGGCCGCTCTCCCCTGGTGGCGAGGGTCAGCGGCCAGGCCAGGCCGGGTGCGTCGAGCGGGATCGTCCGGACCCCCGCCAGCAGGCGGAGATCGGGAACGACGGCGACGCCGAGTCCCGCCGCCACATAGGCGGGCACGGCGCGCAGGTCGGCGACCTCGACGATGACCCGCCTCGGCGTCCCGAGCGCCTCGAACGCGCGATCCAGTGCGACGCGGTTGCCGAATCCGCGCGGATTGTCCACGAACGACTCGTCCGCGAGGTCCGCCAAGGTCAGCGATCGCCGGTCGCCCAGCCGGTGGCCGTCGGGCAGCACGACGACGAACGGCGCCGACCCGAGCAGCTTGGTGTCGAGCCCGGCGAGATCGGATTCGGGCAGGCCGAGCAGCGCGATGTCGAGCCTGCCATGGCGCAGGTCCTCGGCCAGTCCGGTGGACCCGGTGATCGACACCGAAACGTGCAGGTCGACCAGCGGGTACCGCCGATGGAACGCGCCGAGCAGATCGGGCAGGTCGAGGTCCCCGACGCTGGTCAGAGTGCCGATACGGAGACTG
The DNA here is from genome assembly GCF_046548895.1 of Amycolatopsis sp. cmx-4-54. Taxonomy (NCBI): domain Bacteria; kingdom Bacillati; phylum Actinomycetota; class Actinomycetes; order Pseudonocardiales; family Pseudonocardiaceae; genus Amycolatopsis; species Amycolatopsis sp. cmx-4-54. Next base: position 84,928 of record NZ_JAEBEJ010000014.1, on the reverse strand, counting down.
CCACGCAGGCCGGCGGAAGCGTCGGCGACCACCTCGCGCGCCCTTTCGACCGCCTCCAGCGCGGCCTTGGCCTCAGGAAGGAACACCTTGCCCGCAGGAGAGAGCGCGACCCGCCGCGTCGAACGGTCGAACAGCTTGACGCCCAGCTCGCTTTCGAGCGCCTGGATCGTCGCCGAGACGGTGGACTGCACCGCGTACAGGCGCCGGGCGGCGCGCGTGAAACTCAGTTCCTCGGCGACGGCGACGAAACACTCGAGCTGACGGGTCTCCACGTCGCCGATTATCACATTAGCCGATAACTGTGACCAGTATTGTTCGTTGGACTTGGATGATCGGACGATTCACAGTGGAGACATGTTGAACAGTGTCGCCCTCCCCCGTCCCGCGCTCCGGCGGATCAGTCACGGCCGCGGTTTCTGGGTCATCGCGGCCGCCTATGCCGCGTCACTCGCCTTCTCCACCGTTCCGACTCCGCTCTACGTGCTCTACCAGCAACGTGACGGCTTCCCGACCTACGTCGTGACCATCGTCTTCGCCGCCTACGCGGTCGGGGTGATGGGCAGCCTCTACCTCGCCGGCCATGTCAGCGACTGGCTGGGACGGCGGCGGGTGATCCTCGCCGCGACCTTGATCCAGGCGCTGTCCGCGACGCTTTTCCTGGTGTGGCCGGACGTTCCCGGACTGATCCTGGCCAGGCTCATCGGTGGCGCGGGGATCGGCGCGCTGACCGCGACCGCCACCGCGCACCTGTCCGAACTGCGCGCCGTCGCCCGCCCGCGCGAGGACCACGGCCGCGCGGGGCTGATCGCGACCGTGGTCAACATGGGCGGGCTGTCGCTCGGGCCGTTGTTCGGCGGTGTGTTCGCGAGCTATTCGGCCGAGCCGCTCACCACGCCGTTCGTGTTCTTCCTGGTTCTGCTGCTCGCCGCGGCCATCGCCGTCGCGCTTGTGCCGGAGACGGTGGAGCGAGCCGAAGAGCGGCCCGCGTACCGGCCGCAGCGCGTCTCGTTGCCGTCCAGCGCGCGATCCGCCTTCTTCGGCGCGGCGATCGGCGCCTTCGCGGCCTTCGCGATCACTGGGCTGTTCATGGCGCTGACACCGACATTGCTGGCGCAGGGTATGCACGAAAGTTCACGGATGCTCGCCGGTGTCGCGTCGTTCTCCGTGTTCGTCGCGGCCGCCGGAGCGCAGGTGGTCTTCGCCGGACTGGCAAGGAAAACCCAGCTGCGGCTCGGCCTCGGGCTGATGGTGGCCGGCCTGGTGGCGTTGCCGGTCGCGGTGACGTCGTCCCAGCTGTGGCTCTTCCTCGCGGGCGGGATCGTGGCGGGCGCCGGTGTCGGCCTTGGCTTCCGCGCCTCGGTGGCCACCGTCGCCGCCCTCGCCGAGCCACCGGTGCGTGGCGAGGTCCTCGCGGCCCTGTTCCTGGCCGCCTATGCCGGGCTGGTCCTGCCCGTCCTCCTCGTCGGCATCGCGCTGATCTGGCTGCCGAGCGCGTGGGCGCTGATCGGCTTTTCGGTACTGGAGCTGGGTTTGCTCGCCTGGTCGGCACCCAAGGTGCTGACCTGACCGTCCACAATGGTGACCCTCGTCCAACCGGCGGGCGGTCACGCGGGCGGTGTGCGATCCTGGTCGTGGAACCTCGTGATCGAGGTCCCCGGACGAGTGGGTGCCGTACCCGGCCAGCGACAAGACGGCGCTCTGGGAGCGCGTCATGTCGTGGCTTGTCCTGATCGTTTCGGGTGTGCTGGAAGCCGTGTGGGCCACCGCCCTCGGCAGGTCCGAAGGGTTGTCCCGGCCGGTGCCGTCGGTGATCTTCGGCGTGACTCTGGTCGCCAGCATGGTGGGTCTCGCGTACGCGATGAAGGATCTCCCCGTCGGCACCGCCTACGCGATCTGGGTCGGGATCGGGGCTTCGCTCACCGTCGCGTACGGCATGTGGTCGGGCGCGGAAACCGTTTCGGTGGCCCGGATCCTGCTGATCGTGGGGATCGTGGCCTGCGTGGTGGGGCTGAAAATCCTGCACTGACCCCGTAACTCACGTGATCGGACGCGTAACTCGGGTGTGCGGCATCTGATCACGCGAGCTACGCCGTGGAGGGGAACCGCCCCCGACGCACGGACGACGTCGGGGGCGGTCGGTCCGGGCGCACCCCTGCGTGTGGCCCGGACGGCTAGGCGGTCAGGCGCGCGCCCAGAGCGCTGGGACGTTCGGCGGCTCCCAACCTGCCTGAGCGGTGTGGCCCTGCAGGGCCCGGTAGGTGGCACCGCCATAGGTGACCGTCGCGCCGACGGCGTAGGTGGTGCCCGCCGCCCAGGTTCCGCCGGGCGGGTTGTTCGACGTCGTGGTGGTCGGCGTCGTGCTGGAGGGCGGGTTCGAACCCGAGGTCACCAGGCGCAGGTTGTAGACGCTCAGGATCTCCGAGATCGGCTGGAAGTAGAACGTGCCGCCCGAGCTGCAGTTCCCGGAGCCGCCGGAGGTGACGCCCTGCGCCTGGTCGCCCGCGAGCCACGAACCGCCGGAGTCACCCGGCTCGGCGCAGGCGTTGGTCCGGGTGAGACCGGAAACGGTGCCCTGCGGGTAATTCACCGACGCGTTCTTCTGCTGGATGGTGCCGCAGTGCCAGCCCGTCGTGGAACCGGAACGGCAGACCGACGCGCCGATCGCGGCCTCCTGCGAACCCGCCACCGGCACGGTGCCCGGGTAGCGGTTCACCAGCGGACGCGGGGTGTTGCCCGCGTCCACGCGGACCCACCCGTAGTCGTTGCCGGGGAAGCTGGAACCCGCGACGCTCCCGCTCGGGTTCGAAGTCCGCGTTCCCGTGGTGCCGCAGTGTCCCGCCGTCACGAAACCACCCTCGACCGAGAACCCGATCGAGCACCGGCCCGAGCCGAAGGTGTAGGCGTTGCCGCCGATGACGTCGATCAGCGGAACCGGGCTTTCGGTGCTGGTCTCGACCCGCACCGCGTCGGCACCCACGCCGGCCGCGGTCGCCCACGATTTCGCGGCCGCCTCGGCACCGGAGTTGGCCAGGACCACGATCGAGTTCGTGATGGCGTCGACGTACCAGCCTGGCACGGTCTTCGGAGCGCTGGTTCCCTTGGCGTCCAAAGACAGCTTCGCCGCGTCGAGCTGCGCGGCGCTCCGCGCGACCGTCTTCGGGTTCGCGCCCGCCGCACGGACGACGCTCTCCAGAGCGGCGTCGGTGACCGCGACGGTCAGCGTGCTCCCGGCCGCGTCCAGCCAGGATCCGGCGTAGGACGAGCCGAGCCGGGACTTGAGGTCGCTGTCGGCGCGGGTCGCCTTCTGCTCGCCGTCGAGGCGGGTCCTCGCCTGATCCGGGCTGATCTTCAGGTCACGCGCCAAGGCGGCGACGATCTCCGACCGGACCTGGTCGGCGGCCGGCACGTGCTGACCGGCGCTGGCGCTCGGCGTCAGCGCGATGGCCGTGACCAGGCCTGCGCCGGTCAGGGCCGCCGCGGCGGCCGCTACGATCTTTCGGTTCATTTCAGGCGTTTCCTCACCGCGTTCCGGAAGAAGATCTCGTTCCAGACCGTACGAGGCACCTGCCCTGAATGGTACATACCATTTAGGTCATATCCACCCCAGTGGACTGGACCTTTCGGCCACTTCCGCGCAGGTCAGCGCATCCCCGCGTCCGTGTAGTCCACGCCGTACCCCGGGTTCAACTCCAGGTACTTCGAGTAGGTCGGCCGCCGGTCGATCAGCTCGCCGTACACCGCGCGGGACAGCGCGATCATCTCCGCGGCGAAGGGGCCCATCTCCCCCCGCTCCGACCAGCCGACGAGATTCCGCCAGCTCAGCGGATTGCCCGCGATCGGGACCGCGACGATGCCCGGGATCTCATGGAACAGCGGCTGGCACAGCACCACCGCGTGGCCCGATTCGACCATCTCGATGCAGGTCAGCACATCGGTTTCGTACAACGAACGCGGCGTGAACCCCGATCTCGCGCAGGCTGAGGCGAAACAGTCGCCGAAACATCCGTCACCCGGCGTCGCGCACCACCGTTCGTTCGCGAGCGCGCCGAGTTCGACCTCGGGCCGCTGCGCGCGCTCGTCCCGCGCCGACATCAGCACGAACACCGGATGATGCGCGAGCGTCCGCCAGCGGAGGCCGGGCTCGGGCGGTGGCGCGGCGTCACCGCAGACGCCGACGAAGGCGAAGTCCAGCGCGCCCTCGGCGGTCATGTCCGCGAGTTTGTTGGCCGACCACGACGTATGCGTGGCGACATGGATGTCGGGGTGGGTCGTGCCGAGGCGCTGCAGGAGCGCGCCCAGCATCGGCCCCGTCGCCGAGCCGAGCCGCAGGGTCACCGGCTCACCGGTACCGGCGTGCTGGGCGAGCCGGGCCGCCTCGTCGTGCAGCGACGACACGGCGGGGAGCACCATCTTCGCCCTGTCGAGGACGAGGAGACCGAGCGCGGTCGGCCGGGTGCCCGTGTGGTCGCGCAGGAAGAGCTTCCCGCCGAGGGTCCGTTCGATGCGCTTCAGTTGTGCTGTCAGTGCAGGCTGCGCCATTCCGAGCGTGTTCGCCGCCTTGGTGATACTCCCGAGTTCGGCGATCGCGCACATGATGCGCAGGTGGCGCAGTTCCAGCTCCATCCCTCTACGTTAGTAGACATAACTGGACTGGACCAGACAAACGATTGAGCCAAATGGCTTCGTATCGCTTGGTTCGGCGATGCCATCGATGTCAGGAATCCCGGACACGCCACGGCTCCGGCCGATACTGTCACCACGGAACCGACGACGCCCTGGCCGCTCTCCCCCGCGGACCAGGTCGCGCGGGCGCGCCGTCCGGTGTTCAGCGAGGACTTCGGCCCCGCGCTCGCCGAGGCGATCGACGACACGAGCGAACTCCTGGTCACCGGGATGGCCCGCAACACCCTGGTGAACAACAGTTACGGCAGACTGGAAGAACGGTTGCGAGCCGGCGCCAAGATCCGGTTCGTGCTGATCGACCCGCGTTCGCCCGCGATCGGCACCGCGGCCTCCCGCTACTACGCCGTGCGATCTCCGGAAAGCGCGCGGGAACGGGTCCTCCACACGCTGCTGGTGCTGGCCGAACTGCACCGCTCGACCGGCGGCGACCTCACGGTCCGGCTCGTCGCGCATCCCGTCGCCACGGGAGTCATCGCCACCGGCTCGGCCCTGTTCGCCGAGTACTACACCTATCAGGCCGCGGGTGAGCCGAAGTTCGTGCTGCAGCCCTCGGACGGCGCGGCGTACCGGACCTTCCTCGACGAGGCGGAGGCGTTGTGGAACAGCGCGACACCGCACGACCTGACCGTGGACGACGTGGAGACCGCGGGCAACTGAGCCGATAACGGTTCGGGAACAGCGCCCACGTCTCTCGATTCCCCTCTCATAGAGTGCCTTTTTCGCGCCCAGGGGAGGGTTCGTGCACATCCACGCCAGACGCCGTTCCATCAGCTTCAGCGGCCGGACGGTCACGATCAAGGCCGCCGTCAAAGGACTCAAAAACAAGAAGCACACGTTCACCGTCGAGAAGATCAGCGGTATCAAGAACATCCCGCCGACGGCGTTCAAACCGGGAATGCTCATCTTCGAAGTGAACGGGGCGTCCAAGACGATCGTCGAAGACGTGCCCATGTACGCCGACAAGGTCGACATGAACACCTTCACCTACGGGGGCATGAATTCCAAGCACGTGAAGGAACTGGAAGCGGCGATCAGGAAGGCGATGAGCGGCTGACCAGCGGGGTCAGTGCCTCTTCGACTTGCGGTTCAGGAACGCCGAGGCCCCGACGCCGTGCGCGGCGACGCTCAGCAGCACGGTCACCGCCATCACGCTCAACGCGACGTCCGCCGCGTCCCCGTCGAGCGAGTTGAAGGCCAGCAGGCCGAACACGATCGACGCCGCGCCGCGCGGGGCCAGCAGGCCGATGGTCATCCGGTCCCGCCACCGGAAGTCCGTCCGCAGCAAGGTGAGCAGCACCGGGATCAGCCGCGCGACGGTCAGCGCGGCGACGCTGACGAGCACGATGCCCCACGTGAGGCCGAAGGTCAGCACCAGCACCGCGGTACTGCCGAAGACGAACCACATCAGCAGCCCGCACAGCGAACTGACGTCGTCGGCGAGCCCGAGCTCGTCTTCGCCGGGGTGCCGCGCGGTCTTGTAGGCGATCCCGCAGATGAACGCGGCGACGAAGCCGTTGCCGCCGATCGCGACGGCCGCGGTGTAGGTCAGCAGCGGCAGGGCGACGGCCGCGACCCGCGCGGAATGCCAGGTCGACCAGCCGTGCCTGGCCGTCACGTTCATCACCACCGCGGCCACCGCGCCGATGACGGAGCCCGCCAGCACGGCCAGCAACGCCGCCGGGATCGCGGTCTGCAACGCTTCGCCCGGCGTGTTCGCCTGGTGGTGACTCCCCGCGAGCGTGAGCGCGAAGATGAAGACCGGGGCGACGACGCCGTCGTTGTAGCCGCTTTCGACGTTCAGCAGATGCCGTACGCGTTCGGGCACCCGGACGTCGTGCACCACGGACGTTGCCGGGGCGAAGTCCGTCGGGGCGATGATGCAGGCGATCAGCAGGACCGCCGCCCAGCCGAGACCCGGCAGCGCCAGCAGGCCGACACCCATGACGATCAGGATCGTCAGCGGCAGCGCGATCAGCAGCAGCCGCACCGCGGTCTTGGCGTCGTGCCCGAGATAGCCGCCCTTGACCGCGGTGGCGTCCACGAACAGCAGCAGCGCGAGGATCAGTTCCGCCGCGTTGAGCGCGATCTCGGTGTTGAGCCCGTTGCCGAGATCGTTGCGGGTGGTGAACCCGATCGCCAGCCCCGCCGCGACCATCGCCATCGGCGCGGTGATCTGCCACCGCTCCAGCCTGGCCGCCGTCATCGTCCAAGCCAGCACGACGACCGCGCCGACGAGCACGCTCTGGATCATCTCCCCGCCCCTCGTTCCCGGTGGACTCCCCTGCCACCGGGAACGAGCTTAGAGGCCGGACCGAGTGCGGCGGTCCACAAAGGAACGTCGATCACACCACCGCGCCGTTGTCGTCCCGCTGTCGTGTCCGCGACGCCTTCCGGACGGGACGTCCGGCCCCGGGCCACCGCTTGTCGAGCAGGATCGCGACGGGACCGGCAGTGGCCACTGTGGACACTGTGCCCGCGACGAGACCGAGCAGGAGCGCGAGGGCGAAGTCGGCCAGCGATCCGTCTCCGAGGAACAGCAGCGCCCCGAGGACGAACAGCACCCCGATCCCGGTGTTGATCGTCCGCGGCAACGTCTGCAACACCGCCGTGCCGACGACCCGCGAGAACGGCTCCTTGCGGCGTAGCCCTCGTACCTCCCGCACCCGGTCGAAGACCACCACCGAGTCGTTGACCGAGTAGCCGATCACCGTCAGCAGCGCGGCGAGGAAGACACCGTCCATGGATTTGCCCAGCCAGGCGAAGATCCCGAGGATGATCAGGACGTCCTGCGCGAGCGCGGCCACCGTGGCCACACCGAGCCGCCAGTCGAACCGCACCGCCAGATAGATCAGCTGCGCCAGCACCGCGAGGCCGAGCGCGAGCACCGCCTTGGTGCGCAGTTCGGCGCCGAGGCTCGGGCCGATCTGCTCGTCGCGGATCTCGGTGGCGTCGCCCGCGACCCCGGCGACGGCGGCCCGGATCCGTTCGGTGGCGTCCTCGTCGATCGGCTCGGTGCGGACGGAGATGTCCTTCTCCCCGGACGTCTGCACGACGGCGCGGGGGAATCCGGCGTCGGAGACCGCGTCCCGGACCCGCTCGACGTCGGCGGGCGCCGAGGTGCTGTATTCGACGACCCTGCCACCGGTGAACTCGACGCCGAGGTTCGGGCCCGCCACGAACAGTCCCGCGATCGCGGCGATGACGACCGCGCCGGCCACCATCAGCCAGCGTTTCGGTTTCCCGAGGAACCCGGGGTCGCGGCGGTTCACCCATCGCCGGACCCGGCCCTCGTGGGTGAGCCCTGACAGCCGCGGTCTGCGCGCGACCACGCCCCGCATCGTGAGGTGCAGCAGCAGACGCGTGAGCACGAGCGAGATGAACAACGCCACGACGACGCCGATGGACAGGGTCACCCCGAATCCACGCACCGGGCCGGACGCCAGCCAGAACAGCAGCCCCGCGGCGAGCAGGGTGGTCACGTTGGAATCGACGATCGCCGACAGCGCCCCGCTGAACCCGCGGCTGACCGACCGCGGCAGCGAACCTCCCTGTTTGACGGAGTGTTCTTCTCTCGCCCGTTCGAAGACGAGCACGGTCGCGTCGACGGCCATGCCGATCGCCAGGACGAACCCGGCGAGGCCCGGCAAGGTCAGTGTCGCGCCGACGGCGAGCAGCGCGGCATAGGAAACGGCGGCGTACGCCACGAGCGCGCCGACGGCGATCAGTCCGGCCAGGCGATACACCGCGAGCAGGAACAGCGCGGTCAGCGCCAGGCCGATCACGGCGGCACGGGCGCTGGCGTCGATGGCGGCCGCGCCGAGGGTGGGCCCGACGGTGCGCTGCTCGATGATCTCGACCGGCGTCGGCAGCGCGCCCGCGTTGATCAGCAGCGCCAGATCCTTGGCTTCGGCCGGCGAGAACTGCCCGGTGATCTGCGTGCTCCCGCCGACGATCCCGACCCCGCAGGCGACCTGTGGGCTCACCTGCGGTGACGAGATCACCTTGTCGTCGAGCGCGATCGCCACCCGGCGGGCGGGATCCCCCGGCGGTGCGCACGCGGCCTGCCCGGTCAGCCGCTCCCAGGCACGACCGGCGTCACCTTTGAAGTCGACCGAAACGAGCCATCCGCCGCCGCCCTGCGAATCGATCGACGAGAGTGCCTCGTCGACGCCTTCACCGGTCAGCGCGGCGGGGCCCAGGGTGATCGGCTGCCCGCTCTCGTCGTTGAGGACGCGGGAGTCTCCAGAGGCGGCGGCGAGCACGGGATGGAAGGACAGCTGCGCGGTGCGGCCGATCACCTCGACGGCCTCGCGCGGATCCCGCACGCCGGGCAGTTCGACGATGATCCGTTTGTCACCGGAGCGGGCGAGCATCGGCTCGGCGACGCCCAGTGCGTCGACCCGCCGGCGCAGCACTTCGAGCGTCCGGTCGGTGGTCTGGGCGTCGGCGGTGACGGTGGGCGAATCCTTGGTCTCCAGCACGATCTGCGTGCCACCACGCAGATCGAGCCCCAGTCTCGGGGCGGTGGTCAGCAACAGGTACACGGTCGCGGCGAGGACGACCAGCGAGACGACGGCTCGCCCGGTCATGCCTCGCCGCGCGGTTTCGCGCGGCACGAAGTTCTCTCCTCGATGGGTTCCCGGTTCGGGCACGCGGACCGCGCGCCCGTCAGCGTCAGACGGCTGCCGGGAAGGGAGGAGCGCGATCCCCCAGCGCGAGGCGGTTCGCCATGCGCGAGGGAGGGGTGACGTCTTCGTGGAGTTCGCTGAGGCGGAGCAGCGTCGTCGACGCCGGCCCGTGCGGGACGGTGCCGAAGAGAGGCAGGTCACCGTGACCGTGCACACCCAGGAGCGCGGGTTCGGCGGCGAGCCTGCCCGCGGCGCGCACCGGCGCGACGGCCTTGGAGACCGAGGAGTCGACCGTCGCGTCCGCCCCGCGCGGCTCGTCCGCCGAAGCGGAACCGCCCGGGTGGAGCGCGAGGACCAGGCCGAGCGCGGTCAGCACGGCGGCGAGCAGCGCCTGCCCGGCCGTCCTCCGACTCTGCACCATCATCGACACACTCCTGGGGTCCTCGCCGACACCCTACTGGGATCCGGCCCGCCGCCGGAGGATCGGGACCCCGTCGCCGCCGAGTTCGCCGAGGTAGGCCGCCCGTCCGGTCATGGCCATGATCAGCGCCAAGGTCGTGCCCGAGACGAGTGGACCGGCCCCGGTGGCGAAGGGGCCGTCGATGGCTTGCAGCCGCATCCCGCCGATGCGCCCCTTCGCCGTCACCACCAGGTCCGACCCCTGGTAGTACTCGGCCAGCGCGGTGAGGACGTCGATCGGGTGATCGCGGCGGATGCCGAGCGGACGACGGATGTCCTCGCCGTGCACGATCGTCTCGCCGAGCATCGCCGGCTTCGGCAAAGGCGGTTTCGTCGTGCTGGTGACGACACCGCGGAACCGCTCCAGCGTCTCGGCGCCGTCGTCCCCCAACTGCTCGGCCAGCCGCATGGCGACCTGCTTGTCGAAGTCCCACCGGCAGCGGATCACGCCGGCCAGCCACCGCAGCGGGGTGAGGGTCGCGGCCGAGGTGAGATGCGCGAGCACCTCGCGCACCGTCAGCCCCGCGCACAGCGACGGTGTTCCCCATTGCTCTTCGGTGAGCTCCGCCAGGTCGTCCGCCAGCGCCGCCCGCTCGGCGTGGATCAGCGGCCAGACCTCGGTCTTCGTTCCTGAATTCGTCATCCGGAATCCCTCCAGTCGTCGTTGTCCGAAGGTGAGACCGCCGCCGCGCCCTGGAATCATCGGTACTTTGGAGGCGATTTCCTTGGTGGACGAGAGAGGGGCCCGATGATCCAGCGCTGGAATCCGGAGACCGTGGCGGCGCCTATCGGCCCCTACAGCCATCTGGTCCGCGTTCCCGCCGATCACGAACTCGTCGTCGTGTCCGGCCAGATCGGCGTCGGGCCCGACGGCGAACTCGCCGGGCCAGACGCCGAGTCCCAGACCCGGGCGTTGCTCGCCAACCTCCAACGGCTGCTCGAAGCCGCGGGCGCCGGACCGGAACACCTGGTCAAGGTGTTTAGCATGCTTTCCGGCACCGAGCACCTCGCCGGGTTCCGCACCGCGATGCGCGAAACCTTCACCCGCTGGTACCCCGAGGCGGACTGGCCTGCCCAGTCCCTCATCGTGGTGGCGGCACTGGCGAAACCGGAACTGGTCGTCGAGGTCGAAGCGCTGATCGCGGTGCCGAAGACCGGCTAGGACAGCCCCGTGCGATGCCGTCGCTCGTCCAGGCAGGGTTTTGGTGGCGCGGGGGTCGTGAGTGGTAATGGTCGCTCTAACGCTCTTTATCACTCACGACCCCTGCGCGACCCGCCCGCGTTCCTAGGACTCCCGGCGCCTCCGTCCGGCGAGCAGCAGCAGCGCGCCGATGGCCAGCATGCCCAGCGCCAGCACCGTCATCGTCTTCACCGGTGAGCCGGTCACGGCCAGCCCGGGCGGACGCGGGGTCGCCGGCGGCTGCGGGGTCGGCTTCTCCGGCGGCTGCGGCGTCGGAGGCTCCGGCGGCACGCGGGTGTCGGTGCCGCAGTCGGGGTTCGCCGAACCCGGCGGGCAGTTGCCGCCGGGGGTGTCCGACGTGACGACGTTGCGGAGGCGGTGGTCACCGGTCGCCGGCTTCCGCACGGTGACGACGTAGGTGACCGTGGCCCTCTCCCCCGGCTTGAGCTCGCCCTTCCACGTGAGCTTCGGCGCGGAATAGGTGACCGCTCCCGTACTGGCCTTGGCCGTGCCGTCGAAGGTGGCGTCGTCCAGCACCTGGGTGAGGTCGTCGGTGAAGGTCGCGTCGACGGCGGTCTGCCCGGTGTTCTCCACCGTGACGGTGTACGTCACGGCCTCGCCCGGCTTCGCCTCCGTCTTGTCGACGGTCTTCTTGATCTTCAGACTGGACAGGGGCGTCGTCGTCCCGCACTTCGGATCCTTGCTGCCCGGCGGGCAATTGCCCCCCGGAGTGCCGGATGTGACGACGTTGGTCAGCTTGCCGTCACCGTCGGTCTTGGTCACCTTGACGCTGTAGGTGACCGTCGCCGTCTGCCCGATCTCCAGGTCGCCGGTCCAGGTCAGCTTGGGTTCCTCGTAGGTCACCGAACCGATCGTCGCCGCACCGTCCTTCTGGAACACCGCGTCGTCGAGCACCTCGGTGAGGTCGTCGGTGAACGTCGCACCGGCCAGCTTCGTCTTGCCGGTGTTGCGCACGGTCACCGTGTACTTCACGACGTCGCCCGGGTTCGCCGTGGCCTTGTCCGCCTTCTTCTCCAGTGAGATGCCGGGCACCGGGGTGACGGTCGAGCACGCCGGGTCGTCGGACTGCGGCGGGCAAGTACCCGGGGTGTTGGTGCTGACGGTGTTCCGCAGTTCGTGGTCGCCGGTCACGGGGTTCTTCACCTTCACCGAGTACTTCAGCGTGGTCGAAGCACCCACCGGGAGATCGCCTGTCCACACCAGGTTCGGCGCGGTGAAGGCGAACCTCCCGGCGACCGGGGCCGCCGTGGCGTCGTCGGCGTAGTCGGCGTCGTCGAGCACCTCGGACAGATCGTCCGTGACCCGTGCGGCGTCCTCGCCGACCAGGTCGACCTTGCCGGTGTTCGTGACGACGACGGTGTACGTGACGACGTCACCCGGGTTCGCGGTCTGCTTGTCCGACGTCTTCTTGACCGTCAGTTCGCGGGACGGCACGTCCGCGACACAGTTCGGGTCGGTCGAATCCGGCGGGCAGTTGTTGCCGGGGGTGTCCGAAGTGACCACATTGGACAGTTTCCGGTCGCCGGGGTTCGGGTTCTTGATCTTGACCGTGTACGTGACGGTCGAGGTCTGGCCGATCTCCAGCGAGCCGGTCCACGTCAGCTTCGGCGCCGCGTAGGTGACGCCGCCGATGGTCGCCGCGCCGTCGTTCTGGTAGTCGGCGTCGTCCAGGACCTCGGTCATGTCGTCGGTGAAGGTGGCACCGTCCTGTTTGGTCTGCCCGGTGTTGGTGACGGTGATCGTGTACTTCACCGTGTCGCCCGGGTCGACCGACTTCTTGTCGGCGGTCTTCTTGATGAGCAGTCCGGAGATCGGGGTGGTCGTGCCACAGTCCGGATCGGTCGAGCCCGGCGGGCAGTTCCCGCCCGGGGTCTCCGAAGTGACCACATTGGACAGTTTCTTGTCTCCGTCGCCCGGCTTCTTCACCTGGACCGTGTAGGTGACCGTCGAGGTCTGCCCGATCTCCAGCGAGCCGGTCCACGTCAGCTTCGGCGTCGCGTAGGTGACCTCGCCGATCGTCGCCGCTCCGTCGTTCCGGTAGACGGCGTCGTCGAGGACCTGGGTGAGGTCGTCGGTGAAGGTGGCGCCGGTCAGCTTCGTCTGACCGGTGTTCTTGACCGTCACCGTGTACTTCACGACATCGCCTGGATTCGCCGACTGCTTGTCGACCGACTTTTCGATCAACAACCCCGAAACCGGCGTCGTCGTGCCACACTTCGGGTCGGTGGAGCCCGGCGGGCAATTCCCACCCGGAGTCTCCGACGTCACCACGTTCTTCAGCCGGTTGTCGCCGGTGTTCGGGCTCTTCACCTTGACCGTGTAGGTGAACTCCGCGCTCTTCCCCGCCGCGAGCGTGCCCGTCCAAGTCAGCTTCGGCTCCACATAGGACACCGCACCGGGCGACGCGGTGGCGTCGTTCCGGTAGACCGCGTCGTCCAGCACACCGGTCAGGTCGTCGACGACCTTGAGGTCCGCCGCGGTGACCCTTCCGGTGTTGGCGACGGTGACCTTGTAGCGCACGACGTCACCGGGATTCGCGGATTCCTTGTCCGCGGTCTTCGTCACCGTGTACGACGGTGATGGCACCTTGGTCTTCGCGCACGCGGCGGTGGGATCGTCCGGGCAGCGGTTGTCCGGCGGGACGACCGGCGGCGGTCCGGTCGGGACGTTCGCGCGGTTCACCAGTTCCTTGCCGATGGCGGCCTCTTCCACCTTCACGCGCACGGTCAGCGTGGCCGTCTCTCCGACGGCGAGGCCGTTCACGGCCCAATCGAGGGGCCCGGTACCGGACGCGGTGCCCTTCGAAGGAGTGGACGAAACGTAGGTCGTTCCCGGTGGCAAGGTGTCTCGCACCGTGAACGCGGGCACGGGGATCACCCCAGTGTTCCGCACGGCCACCCGATAGGTCAGGGTGTCGCCCGGGATCGCCTCGGCGAGGTCGACCGTCTTCGTCAGCTGGTATCCCGGCGAGGTGACCGTGTTCCGCACCGTGTTCGACGTGCGTTCCTGCGGCCGCCCGGTGTCCTCGCCGCGGAAGGTCAGCTTGCCGGTGTTGTCGAGTTTGGTGCCGTCCGGCACCGAGGCGCCGACCGTGACCTTGAAGTCCACCTTCTGCGCTTGCCCCGGCCTCAGGTTCCGCAGGTTGCAGGTGACCAGCTGACCGGCCGCCGAACAGTTCGGATTGGACCCGGCCACGAACGTGACGCCATCGGGCAGGGTGTCGGTGAGCACCACGTTCGTCGCGGTGTCGAGATCGGTGACACTGCCGTCGGCGTGCCGGTTGGCGACGTCGAAGCTGTAGGCGATCTCGCCGCCCTTGGTGACGTACCCCGGCGGATTGTCGTCGGTGTTGCCGACCGGATCGTTGGCCTTGGTGATCTGGAGGTCGGGTTCGAGCGCGTCGGTGACGAGCCAGATCGTCTGCGGGTACAGCGCGTCGCCGACGGTGCCGATCTTCACCTGGAGCGCGGTGGTCCCCGCGGGGACCTTGCCGGTGATGTCGATGCTGCGGGCGTCGTAGCCGACGTTGTTCACCGGATTGGGCTCGCGCGAGGTGACGTTCGCGCCCGAACCGGTGGCCGTCACCCGGTCGATGCGGCTGCTGAAGGCGTTGTCGGTCGCCACCCCGCCCGGCGCGGGCATGGCGATGGTCTGCAGGCTGGACGCGTCCGGGCCGACCTGGAGGTAGTCGCCACTGATGGGCGCGTCGCCGTCACCCGCGACGATGCCGAGTTCGACGTTGGGCCGACGCGAGGTCGGCGCCTTGATGCCGCTCAGCGCGATGGTCGCCGAACTCGGCGTGCTACCGCCGGCGACGCGCTGCAAACCGTCCCACACCTGCAGATACCGCAGGGGCTCGCTGGGCAGTTCGTAGGCGACCACCAGTGACCAGCCACCCCAGCAGCCGAGGTTCGTCCCGCTGATCGACTGGCCCTGGCAGGCCTGGATGTCAGCCACCGTGTACCGCCCGGTGCCGGCGTTCTCCACGAGAGACGTGACGTCGGCGGCGCCACCGTAGGCGTACAGCGTCGGGAAACCACCCGTCGTGGTCGCGGGGAACCAGTCGTAGGTCTGGGCGGTGATCCGCTGGTAGGAGTTCGAGCCAGGGGTCTTCATCGAGACCTGGTTGCCCCGGCTCCCGTCACCGGAGGTCCCGTTGCTGGCGACCGGGTTGAACTGCCAGTACAGCCGGGCGTTGAGCACCTTCGCGCCGGGCGGGACGTTCAAGCTCGCCGCGGAGGCGGTGTTCCCCGGCGCGGCCGGGTCGGTCTTGATCCACGACACCGGGCTCGCGTTGCTCGTGGACTCGTTGCAGACCACGCCGACGCCACATTGCACGACGGAGTTGGCGGCCATCGTGATACCGCCGTGTGCCAGCCCGGAGTACACCGGTTCCGGCCCGATCGGCCGTTCGGTGCCCGCTCCGCGCGGCTGGATCTGGGCGTTCGCGGGCAGCGGGGCGCCCATCAGCAAGGCCACGACGGCCACCGTGAGCACCGCGATGCCCCGGCGCCACCGATTCCGCCCACGACGTTCCGCCATGCCGCCTCCGCCTCACCCCTCGCTTCCGTCGGCCCAGGTCAGGACGGCGGAGACAGCGAGCCCAAGTGGTGGCCATCCTGGTTCGGCAAGATCATCGACGGCAACCGGGACCGGCGGTGACGCCTGGATAAAACCCGTTGAGTGGCCCCGAAACCCCCGGACGGGTGATGAATACACTGTCCACAACGGACGCGAAAGGGACTGGCGTTTTCGCCCGAAAACCGCCATCGTCGAACGCGTGATCGATCTTCCTTACCGCGGCTCCGGCCCGTATTGCTACACCCATTCCCTCGCGATGATGCTCGGCTCCGGGGCGCCGGGCGCCGACGTGCTCGAAACCGTGACCGGCAGCCCCTTCGGCATGCAGCTGATCGGCGGTTCGCTGCCGTTCTTCGACGCCTTCGGCTGGGATCCCGATCTCGGTATCGGCGAGGCCCTCGACGTCCTCGGCTGGCGCGCGGAAACGGCGAGCGAGCCGGATCCGGACGTCGCCTTCGCCCGGCTCGTCGAAAGCCTCGCCGACGGGCCGGTCCTGCTCGGCCCGGTCGAAATGGGCCACCTGCGCCACCAGCCGGGGATGACCGGCCCGATCGGCGCCGATCATTTCCTGGTCGCGCTCGACGCGGACGACGAGTCCGTCACCGCCCACGACCCGCAGGGGTACCCGTACGCGCGGATCCCGCGAGCGGATTTCGCCGCCGCTTGGCGCGCCGAAACGGTCGCGTACGGCAAACCGCACACGATGCGGACGAAGTTCGTGCGGCACACCGTCGTCGGAGACGAGGCCGCGATCGTGGCGTCGCTCCCCAGGGCGATCAGGCGGCTCAGCGGCGAGAACGACGGTGGGCTCCCGCCCGGCACGCTCGGCAACGGCGACGCGGCACTCGCGCTCGCCGTGCGGATTGGCGACGGCTGTGACCCGGAACTGCGTGGGCTGCTCATCCATTTCGTGGTCCGCCTCGGTGCTCGCCGCACGGCCGACGCCGCGGCGTGCCTGCGCCGGGTCGGCCGCGATGAGCCCGCCACCGTCCTCGCCACGCAGGCCCGGCTGATCGGATCGTTGCAGTACGACCTCGTCGTCGAGGACGACACACGCGCCGCCGAGACCCTCCGGGCGCTCGCGCCGACCTACGAAGAACTCAGGCGGGCGCTCACGTCATCCTGACGATTTCGCCCGGCTCGGTCAACGGAACGTAGTGGCCGGACCGCTCCGCGATCACGTGCCTGCCCCCGGGCGCGACAGGGTCACCCCGGGGGCGGCCGCGACGTTGCGAAAGCCACTTTCGCAACGTTGAAGGTTGCGAAAGTGGCTTTCGCAACGTCGCCGGGGTGGGCAGCTTCCCGGCTGAACGTCGATCGCGGCGTGAGCATGTCGCGGTTTCCTCCACGTCGCTCAGCGAACCGTGCCCTTGGGAAGGTCGCTGAGCAGGTCCTCGGTCAGGACGGTGCGCGAAGGCAGGCCCAATTTTCGGAGCGCCCGCCCGACATGGATCTCGACCGTCCTCGGGGACAGGAACAGCCGCTCACCGATCTCCCGGTTCGTGAGGTTGCGGGCGGCGAGCCGGGCGACTTCGAGCTCCCTCGGCGACAACGCTTCGCCGTATCCCTTGCGGCCGCGCCGCGGCATCTCCGGATCACACCGGCGCAGCGAACGACGACAGCGGAGCGCGTCCACAGCGGCGCCAAGCTTCGCGTACGTCGTCTCCGCGGTGGTGAAGGAAGCGACGGCACGTGCCTGTTCCCCGGCTTCGGAGAAGCATCCGGCCGCGAGTTCGTCGGCGTAGGCGGCGAAGTACGGGAGGGGCAGCGCGCTGTAGGCCCGCGCGGCACCGAGCAGCAGATCGCCGGCGGCGAGTGTTTCGCCACGCGACTGGGTGAGCATGCCGCGGCACAGCAGCGCCGACGCGTTCGCGACCGGGGCGTCCTTGCCGTCGATACCCTGCCGGTACTCCGCGAGGAGTTCGCGCGCTTCGACGTGCTGTCCCAGCCCGAGCATGGTGCGTACGGCGAACGGCATCAGCTCGGCCGCCCAGACCCAATTGTTCTTGCGGCGCACGGTTTCCAGGCCGAACTCGGCGAGGCGCCGCGCCGCCTGCAGGTCCTTGCCTGCCTGATGGACCGCGACGCGGCCCGCGTACGCCGAAGCCTGCACCGGGACGCTGCCCGCGGAAAGCGCGAACGCCGCGTCGAAACTGCGCAGTGCCGCCGTCGGCCGGTGCTGCCCGTACTCGTACCAGCCGAGCACCAGCAGCGGCTCGGCCGCCAGTGAACCGTCCTTGTCGACCCGCGTCAGCATCGCTCGCGCCTTCTCCGCGACGCTCGCCCACTCCCCCATCGCGAGGTCCAGCCGCAGTTCCGTGCCGTCGGCCAGCGCGTCGAGATAGGGCTGGTGGTCGTCACGGATCAGTCGCCGCGCCGTCGTGAGATAGGCCCGGGCCACCGGGTAGTGCCCGTTCCACGCCACCGCGTCAGCCAGGTTGATGTAGGTGCGGGCGACCTGGCGGCAGACCTCGGCCGACTCCGGGGCCCGCGGCAGGTCGGCGACCTCGTCCCAGGCCTCCGGATCGGCGATCTGCATCCGCGCCGAAAGCCGGTTCGCGGCGATCGCGGCGAGGAGCCCGGCATCGTGTTCCCCCTTGCTCACCCGTTCGGCCTCGTCGAGCCAGCGGAAGTTCTCCTCCACCGGGACGGTGCCGAATTGCGGGAGCGCCAAGGTGACCAGGCCCCTGGCGAGCAGTGCCTGCCGCCTGCCGAGGTCGGCGGCGCCGAGCTCGATCTCGAGCCTGCCCGCTTCGACCTTGCCGACCTGATTGATCAGCACCTGTCCGAGATGGACCCGGATCTCGCCCCGCGCGGCCTTGCTCAGCGGCCATTCGCGCAGGATCTCCCGCAGCAGCCGGACCGTACCGGCGTGCGCTATACCTCGCGGCAGTTCCCTGCCGAGCCGGACGGCGAACGATTCGCGCGCGGCCCGCGGGAGCTCCGTGTCCCGCAAGGCCGCTTCGAGCAGGCGGCTCGCTTCCTCCGTCCGGCCGTCTTCGAGGGCGTTGTCGACCGCGACACCGGTCCACTGTGTCCACGCGGTGATGTCGCCGGCCAGCCGCGCGTGACGGGCCACGAGGGACGCGACGGGTTCGGCGCTCGCGGCGAGCCGGGCGGCGGCGCGTCCGTGCATCGCGCACCGCCGAGGTCCGGGAAGCAACGCGTAGACCGCTTCGTCGATCAGCGGGCTCCCCGAGACGTAGCGGCCGCGGCCGAGATCCCGCAGCAGCCCCGCCTCCACCGCTTCGGTGATCGCGCCGG
Organism: Amycolatopsis sp. cmx-4-54; assembly: GCF_046548895.1. NCBI lineage: Bacteria > Bacillati > Actinomycetota > Actinomycetes > Pseudonocardiales > Pseudonocardiaceae > Amycolatopsis > Amycolatopsis sp. cmx-4-54. The sequence goes on along the minus strand of NZ_JAEBEJ010000014.1, from coordinate 66,112 downwards.
AGATCTCCCCGGGCGACGGTGCCGCGACCGCGCCCAGATCCGGTTCGCCGGCGGGCGATCCCAGCACCGCCGCCGCGCGGACGACGTCTTGCGCGGCCGGGCCGATCGCCGACATCAGTCCGGAGATCCGGCTTCGCACGAGCGGCGGCACGGTCGCCGACGCCAGCCTGTCCGCCGTAAGCGTCTCGGCCGTGTCGCCGACGCTCTGGACCAGAGCCGTCAGGTCCACGGCGATCCCGGACGTGCGCCGGTGCGCGGCTACGGCGAAATCCGGTGCGCAGCGGCCGAAGGACGCGTTCAGCAGGGTCCGCACCTGGACCGCGGTGAAGGCGGCGAGCGAGACATGCGCGGTGGTCTCGCCCAGCGGCGGGAATCTCCGCGGTCCGCACGCGGCCGCGCTCACCACCACGCTCAACGGTGGTGCCGGGGACACCGCGAGCCCGCGCAGGAACTCCCACGTGTCGTCGTCGGCGGCGTGGACGTCGTCGAGCACCAGTACCGCCGGACCGCAGCCGGTCAGTACTTCGCGCACGGCGCGGAACTCCTGCCGCCGGACGGTCTCGGCGTCCACGTTCTCCGGGAAGGGCGGCAACCACGGGGACCATTCGGGGATCAGCCGTCGCAGGACACCCGTCACCGGTGAGAAACCGGCCGCGTGGGCGGCGGCGACGTCGCTCTTCGGAAGCAACGCGTCGACCAACGGCGCCAGCCGGCACGGCCGCGCGAAGGACCCGCACCGGGCGGACCAGACCACCCGCGACGCGATCCCGTGATGGGCGGCCAGTTCCGCGAGCAGACGGCTGCGGCCCACACCCGGTTCGCCCTCGACGACGGCGACCGACGGCGGGCGCGAGGCGGCGCGCACCAGTTCGGCCAGTTCGGTGTCGCGGGCCACGAACACCGGTGCCGCACCGATCGTCGGCATGCTCGGGACCCTACCGATCGGACACCCGCCGAAAGGCGGGAACACGAACAGTGACCACGCTCCGCACGCTTTCCGCTGGTCCACACCACTGGAGTCACGACGTCTCCACACCGTTAACTCGAACGGGCGACGACGACCTGCGGTGACACCGGCACCCGTAGCGGCAATACGGACCCTTAGGTATTGCCGCGAACCTTGCCACGGGACCACCAGAGGGTGAATCTCAGACTATTCGCAATGCCCCTCTGTCACCTCTCCCCAGCGCACACCCCCTGCTCGCGCCGGTCGGTCACCCAGTCGGGTAGCCGAAGTCCCCACCAGTCCCTTACGGGTAACCACCGCGCTTGCTTCGCGTTCGACCATCCAGTTAGGAGTGTTCCGACGGTGAAGACCTCATTCAGGCGCGGGCTGGCCACCGCCTTCGCCGGTGTCGCCGCGTTGGTCGCCTTGCAGGCGCCCGCTTCCGCGGCGCCCGCCGTCACGGCGGCCACCACGATCCCGATCAGGATGCAGGCACAGGAGAAGAGCAACTGGTGCTGGGACGCCAGTGGCAACACGATCGCCGCCTGGTGGGGGCATTCCCTCACCCAGACGAAGTTCTGCCAGATCGCGCACAACGAGTCCGGAACGGACTGCGCGAACAACCAGGGTTACCTGAGCGATCAGCAACGGGTGTTCCGCTGGCTGGGCTTCAGCAACGTCGGCACCTACAGCTCGTCCGGCCAGACGCTGAGCTTCGCCTCCATCAAGAGCCAGGTCGACGCGCGGCAGCCGATCGGCACCCGGATCGGCTGGCGCAACGGCGGCGGCCACATGCACGTGCTCTACGGCTACGACAACACCAACGGCGCGACGACGGTGTACTACGGCGACCCGTGGGGATCGAGCCCCCGCTACAACCAGATGAGCTACAACGCCTACCGGTCCAACAACTCGTTCACCTGGACCCACACCGTCTACGGGATCAAGGACTGAAACCATGAAGCGAACCTTCCTCGGCGCCACGATCCTCGCCCTCGGACTGTCACTGGCGCTCGGCGGCCAGTCCTCCGCCGCCGACGCCCCCAGCGGCGCGCCCACCGCCGCCGACCTCGCCGCGGTGTCCACTGTGGTCACCAGTGACGCGACCACCCAACGGCTCGCCAAGGCGCAGTTCCCCGGCGCCGCCAAGGCGGACGCCGCCGTCGCCGCCAGGACCGCCAAAGCAGATCCGCGGACACCGGTCGCGGTCTACCAGCCGACCGCGGCCTTCATCGCCGGTACTTCCTCCGTCCCGGCCGAGCTCGCCTACGTCGCCACCCCCGCCACGCTGGGCAACGGTGACGCGGCGACCGTGTGGTCGCAGCGCGAGGGCTCGGGCTGGTCGGTCTACAACGTGGCCACGGGCGATGTCGAAAAGCGCCTCGCGGCGCGGGTCGGCAAGGGCTATCTCCTGAGCGAACCTCAGGCGGGCGCCTGGTACGCCGTCGACGGGGACACCGTGACCGTCCTCGACGGCTCCTCGGTCGCGAAGACCGGCGAGAAGATGACGCTCGCCGCCTACCGTGAGGCCCTGCAGAGCCGCTACGGCGACAAGCTGCCCGGCTCGACCTACGACCGGACAGGCGCCGCCGGCGGTTACGGTGCCACCCCGGTGGGCGGCACCGAGGTGCCGTGGTGGCCGTACGCGCTCGGCGCGCTCTTCCTCGCCGCCACGGGCACGGCCGTCACCCTGCGGCTCCGCAAGCAGTAAGCGCCAGGGGTGCCGGGGCCGCGCGGGGTCCCGGCACCCTCGCCCGCTAGGCGAAGGTGTAGTCCTCGACGGGGAAGCTCTGCGCCTCCTTGATGGCGTTCAGCGTGGAGGACGGGCGGAGCAGTGTCGCCTCCCCGTGCGGGTTGAAGTAGTAGCTGTTCGCCGGGGCGCAGTTCCCGAGGGTGAAGATCGAGTCGCCGAGGCGTTCGGTCATCCGGTCGAGGAACGCGTCGTTGGCCTCCTGCGTGACCTCGAACTCCGTCGCGCCGCGCCGCCGCATGGCGCCGAAGAGCCGGTCCATATGCCGCATCTGCGTCTCGATGGTGGTGAAATAGGACAGTCCCGAGTAGGAATACGGGCTGTTGAGCGAGATGAAGTTCGGGAACTTGGGGATCGCCACCCCCTCGTAGGCCTGGAAACGGTTCTCCCGCCACCATTTGCCGAGGTTCCGGCCGTCGCGTCCGATGATCTCGATCGCCGGGAAGTTCGCCTCCCACAGGTCGAATCCGGTCGCCAGCACCAGGACGTCGATCTCCCGTCGCGCTCCGCCGGCGGTCTCGATCCCGGTTTCGTCGATCTTCGCGATCGAGGTCGTCTCCAGGTGCACGTGGTCCTTGGTGAAGGCCGGGTAGTACTCGTTGGAGAACGTCGGACGCTTGCAGCCGAACGAATAACGAGGCGTCAGTTCCGCGCGCAGCCGCGGATCCCGCACCTGACGGCGCAGATGCGCCAGGCACCAAAGCTTGCCGAGCCGGTTCGCCATCGGCAGTTGCTTGTAGTGCAGGACGCCGGACACCATCATCAGTTCCAGCAACGCGGTCCCGGTCAGCCGGGCGGCCCGCTGGGTGAGCGGGACCGCGGCGAACGCGCGCCGGACCGCCTTGGGCACCGGGAAGTCCAGTTTGGGGCTCACCCAGATCGGCGTCCGCTGGTACACGGTGAGCTCGCGGGCGATCTTCGCGATTTCGGGGATCAGCTGGACCGCGGTCGCGCCGGTGCCGATCACCGCGACCCGCTTGCCCGCGAGGTCGTAGTCGTCGTCCCAGGCGGTGGTGTGGATGACCTTGCCGCCGAACGTGTCGATCCCGGCGATATCGGGTTTCTTCGGCTGGGAAAGGAAACCCGTCGCGGTGAGGAGATATTCGGCGGTGACCGGCCCGCCCTCGGCGAGCGAGACCGTCCAGTGCGCGTTCGCCTCGTCCCAGACCGCGCCGGTGACCACCGAGCCGAAACGCATGTAGCGCCTCAGCCGGTATTTGTCCGCGACGTGCTCGGCGTACCGCTTGAGCTCCGCGCCCGGCGCGAAGAGCCGCGACCAGTGCGGATTCGGCTCGAACGAATACGAGTAGGTGGCCGACGGGATGTCGACGGCCAGCCCGGGATAGCGGTTCACATGCCAGGTGCCGCCGAGGTCGGACTCGCGTTCGAGGATGAGCAGGTTGTCGTAGCCGAGCCGGTTGAGCTGGATCGCCGCGCCCATCCCGCCGAAACCGGCCCCGACGACGACGGCGTCGTACTGCGCTTTCATGCGTTTTCCTCCCGGTGGGTGTCCTGGTCGAGGCGGGCGCGGTAGCCGTCCCGCTCGGGTGAATCGGGCCGCAGTGCGCGGTCGTCGCGAACCAGCCGCCGGAACGCGTTGAGCGCCGGTTCGGGCGTCACGGCCGCGAGGGTGGCGAGCGCGCCGACGTAGCCGGGCACGGCGATCTCCGCCGCGCGGCTGCGCACGGAAGCCACGACGGCGTCGGCGATCCGGCCCGGTTTCACCTTGGGGATCGGCCGCATGTCGAGTCCCGAGGCCAGCGCGGTGTCGACGGCCGACGGCAGCACGGCGGAGACGCTCACGCCGTGCGGCGCGTACTCCAGCCGGGTCGCCGCGGTCAGCCCGACGACGGCGAACTTGCTGGCGTTGTAGATCGCCAGCCCTTTGACGGGGAACTTCCCCGCCAGCGAAGCGACGTTGACGATATGGCCGCGACCGCGTTCCAGCATGCCGGGCAGGGCCAGCCGCATACCGTGGACGACGCCGAAGACGTTGACCTCCATGGTCGCCCGGTTCAGCGCGTCGGAGAGGTCGAGGAAACCGCCGTTCGGCATGATCCCGGCGTTGTTGACGAGCATCGCGAGCGGTCCGTTCGCCTGCTCGGCGTCACCGAAGAAGGCGGTGAATGAGGCCGGATCCGCGACGTCCAGTGGGTGCGCGGTGCCACCGACGTCGGCGGCGGTCCGTTTCGCGGCTTCGAGGTCGAGATCGCCGATGGACACGCGTGCGCCGAGCGCGGCCAGGCGTTCCGCGGTGGCGCGGCCGATACCTTGCCCCGCACCGGTGATCGCGACGTGCGCGCCGTCGAGATCGATATCCGGGTACTTGCTCATGCGCGCACTCCCTCTCGTTCGAAGGCGTCGGCGACCAGGCCCGGCGCCGTCCTCAGCGCCGTGGCGAGCACGTGCTCGCGCCGCCGTGCGTCCATGAAGTTGGCGCCCATGGCGGCGAGATCGGCGGGCCCCGGTTCGATCCGGACCACCCGGACGCCTGCCGCGCGCAGCCGCCGTGTCTCCTCGTCGACACGCCTGGTCATCGCCGTCCGCAGCAGCCGCTCAAGGCGGGCCGGACCGCGTGCCGACGCTCCGCCCTCGCTGCTCATCGGCGCGATGAGCACGACTTCGCCGACGTCGTGGCCGAGCAGGAGATCGGCCGAGGTCGGGGAGACCGTGCCGCCGTCGATTAGCGGCCGTCCGTCCACAACGGACGGTGGGAACCAGCCGGGGATGGCCCACGACGCGGCGATCGCCTCGCCAAGGCGCGCGGGCGGCGCTCCCGGGGAGCCGAGCGCGATCCGTTTCCCCGTCGGATCCGCGGCCATCAGCCAGGTCGCGGGATGCGGAACCCAACCGCCGGGGGCCAGCGCGTCGCCGAGTTCGCGCAGCCAACCGGCGTCTCCCCTGCCGCGTGGGAGAAGACCCGCGAGACCGGCGAGGAGGTCGACGTCCCGGCGCAGCGCTGCCCGGACCAGTCCCGCCGCCGGCCAGCGCGGATACGGCACCGGGGGAAACCTGTCCGGCACTCGCGCGACATGCGCGGCGACCACGGCGTCTCCACCGGGCGCACCGGCGACCGCGTCGAGGATCGCCTTCGCCGGGATGCCCGCCCCGAGCATGGCCACCGCCTCGGCTCCTGCCGACGTCCCGACCAAGACGTCCGCCTCGCGGGGATCCCAGCCGAGCGCGTCGAGGACCGCGGCGGTCCAGGCGAACCCCAGGGTCCCGCCGCAGCCGACCACCAGCGCCCTCGCGGAATGACGTGTCATTTCCGGAACGGTATGTCATTTGAACGCGCCGGGCAATAAGCTGGCGGGATGACGACGGAGACCCCGGTCAGCAGGGCCGCACGGAAGAAGCAGGAACTACGGCGCGAGATCGTGGAGACCGCGTTCGACTGCTTCGCCGAACGCGGCTACCACGCGACGGGGATCGCCGACATCGCCGCCCGGCTGGGCATCGGGCACGGCACGTTCTACCGGTACTTCCAGAACAAACGCGACATCGTCGACCACGTCATCACGGACCTGGTCGAGAAGGTGGTCGGCGCACTGGCCGCTGACAACGCGCCGGACGCGGTCAACAGCCTCGCCGAGTACCGCAAGCAGAGCGCGCGGATCGGCGACGCGCTCGCCCGGATCTTCGGCAGCGACCCGCGGATGGCCCGGTTCCTCCTGCTCGAAGCGGCGGGCATCGACGCCGAGATGCGGGAGCGGGTGCTGGACTTCTACGAGACCGCCGCCGAACTGACCGCCGGCTACCTGCGTCACGGCGTCCGCCTCGGCTATCTGCACGAGGACCTGGACATCGACTCCACCGCCCGCGCGATCAACGGGATGATCCTCGCGTCGATCCTGTCCGAACTGCGGGACCCGTCACCGGAGCGGCAGGCCGCGATGAGCCGGGCGGTCCGCCGGGTCATGTACGACGGGATCGCGGCGGTGCCCGCTGAGGCGACCGGCCGGCCGGTCCGGTCATGACGCACCGGTGAGCGGGGGCTCGACGTCACCGGTGGCCAGGATTAATGGAACAGGGGTCCGGGCACGCGGGGCTACCGGTCAAAACGCACACTCGCACCGACGAAAACGAACCTCAGGGTCTCCGCAGGGTGCTGCTCGGCGATTCACCGAAGGCGGCGCGGTACTGCGCGCTGAACCGGCTGCCGTCCAGGAAACCCCACTTCGCCGCGACGCCGGTGACCGTCGTGCCGTCGCCGGGTCCGGCCGCGCGGAGTTCCGCTCGCACCTGGTCCAGCCGGACCCGGCGCAGGTACGCCATGGGGGTGGTGTCCAGATGCCGCCGGAACGCCAGCTGCAGGGCACGCACCGAAACCCGGCACGCGCGGGCGATGTCGGCGACGTCGAGGTCGAGATCCGGATTCGTCTCCAGGAAAGCGATCCCGCGCCGCACGGTGCCCGGGGCGGTGTCCCGCCGGTCGCACGGGCGGCCATCGCCCGCGCCCGTGGTGAAGGTGTCCAAGGCCATGGCCGCCATCAACCGCCCCACCGCGTCGAGCACCAGCGGACCGCTCTCGGCGCCCGGTTCGGAGAACAGCCCGGTCACGTATTCGACCGTCCGGCACCATCGTCGCGCCTTCTCCGGGCTCACCGGCTCGTACCACAACCGCTCGACCGCGGCGCCGTCCTGCGACGGATCGGCCCCGGTGAACAACGCCAGGTCGATGCCGGTGACCTGCAGTCGCGTACCGTGCATACACGTCCGATAGCCGTGACCGGGATGCGGACCGGCGAACACGTCCCCGGGGCCGAGCCTGCGATCGTTGATGCCGTCGTCGATCTCGATTTCCCCGCCCAGTACCCGCAGCAGCACCATCCTGCCGAGTGGCTGGACGGCGACCTCCGTGGTCAGCGTGTTGTACAGGAAATCGAGATGCACATCGCCGAGATCACAGCGATTGTGCTCGAATCGGTAGTTTTCGACGCTGCCCCGGACGCGCAACCGGTTGTCGCGGTACGCCTCGGCGATCAGGGCACACGCCTGCCCCGGATCGGTGGTCGCGAACTCCGTCAGTACCGGTTCGTGCATCAGACCACGCCTTCTTTCCGTTCGCCCGTAACGAAAAGTCCGCCGGCCGGAACGCTACCGTCACTCGGCGGGCCCTACCAGGGGCATATCGGCGTCATCCGGCTGGCCGGAACGGACCATCCGCGCGATCGAGGATCGCCCTGGCCCGTGCTTCGACCGGCTTGTCGATCATCCGGCCGTCCGCCACGGGCCCGTCCCGTTCGCCGAAGTGGCCGCACATCCGCTGGTCATGCCCTCCGAGGGGCACGCGCTGCGCACCCTCATCGACGGCGCGGCCCGCGAGGCGGGCGCCGAGGCGGAGGTCGCCGTGCAGACCAACGCCATGACCCTGCAGAAACGCCTCGTGCTCGGCGGGCACGGCTGGACGGTCCTGCCCGGTATCGGCCTCGCGGCGGACGTCGCGGACGGCGTCCTGAGCGCGGCTCCGGTGTGCGAACCGGAGGTCTGGCGCACCGTCGTACGCTCAGGACGGGCGCGTCACGCCCGCCGTCGACGCCGTCGCGCGGGCGCTGGTCCGGCAGATCCACCGGACCGTGCGGGAGGGCGAATGGACCTCGGCACGGTTCTGGGAAGACCGAACAGGAGAAGAATGAGCACGCTCCCCCGCGCCGGCCACGCCGTCGCCGCCGACGGCACCAGGCTGGCCTACCAGTGGCACGGCACGGGCAAGCCGCTCGTACTGCTCGCCGGGCAGGCGAACGACCATACGTGGTGGGATCGCACGCGCGGGGATTTCCCGAGCACGATCACCATGGACTACCGCGGTACGGGTGACAGCGACGTACCCGATTCCGCTTATTCCACACCAGGTTTCGCGGACGACGTGATCGCCGTCCTCGACGAACTCGGCGTCACCGAGGCCGACGTCTACGGCACTTCGATGGGCGGGCGCGTCGCCCAATGGGTCGCCGCGCGGTATCCCGATCGGGTGCGGCGGCTCGTGCTCGGCTGCACGTCGCCGGGTGGCGCGCACGGGGTCGAGCGGTCGAACGACGTGCGGCTGGCCCTGGCACGGCGGTCCTCCGTGGAAGCTCGGGAGACGCTCGAAAACCTGATGTACACACCCGCCTGGCGCGCGGCCAATCCCGGTCCGTACCGGGTGCTGGGCGCGCACGGCATGCCGCCGCACGCGGTGCGCGGACATCTGGTCGCGAGCAACACGCACGACGCCTGGGACGTGCTTCCGGAGATCACCGCGTCCACCCTGGTCCTGCACGGTGACGACGATCTGCTCGCACCCGTGGCGAACGCGCCGTTGTTGACGGACCGGATTCCCGACGCGCGGATGCATCTCTTCGCCGGGGCGCGCCATGCCTACTTCGACGAGTGCCGTCCCGAATCGAGCGAGTTGGTGAGCGACTTCCTCGGGTAGAAGGAGCTTCCCTTGCCGCGTCGTCGCGAATGTGGTCCGCGGCTGCCTCGGCAACCTGGTCGAGTGGTAGGACTGATTCGTCTACGCCTCGTTCAGCATCTACTTCGCGGCCGACTTCTTCCCCGAAGGAAATCTGACGGCCCAGTTGTTTCTGGGCTTCCTGATGCGTCCGTTGGGAGCTGGCTGCTGGGACTTCGGCTCACTGGCCATCGCCCTCACCCCGGTTATTCCTCGATCGGCACCCTCGCGCCCGTGATCCTCGTGGTCGCCAGGCTCGCGCGAGGTCTCTCGGTGGGCGGCGAGTTCGGTTCGAGCGCAACCTGCCTGTCCGAGATCGCCACTCCGCGTCTCGATCACCGTCGGCCCTGCTGGTGATGATCGTGATGCAGCCGCTGCTCACCGAAGCGCAGATGTACGCGTGGGGCTGGCGAGTGCCGTTCGCGCTCGCCGGACTCGTCGTAATGTACCTCCGCCGCACCATGGTGGGCTCGGAGCACTTCCAGCGCTCTTCGGCCGCCGGTTCGCGGGGTCCTGCTGCGTGAACAGCGCCGTCAGGTTCTCGCCGTTCTCGGGCTCGTCATCGGCGGCACGGTGGCGTTCTACACCTTCACCTGCAGAAGTACATGATGAACACGGCGGGATCCTTCATCTTCACGCAACCCGTCGCCGGCGCCCTTTCCGACCACTGGGGCCGCCGCCCGGTCATGTCCGGCTTCGCCGGCGGCGGCATGCTGCTGACCGTGCCGATCATGCGCTCGTCGGCAGGACGGGTAATCCGTGGATCGCCTTCCTGCTCATGATCACCGCCATGGCCTTCCTCCGCGGCTACACCGCTTTGTCGGCCATCATCAAGGCGGAAACGTTCCCACCAACGTCCATGCACTGGAAGTCGGCCCGCCGCACGTCCTGGCTACCGCGATCTTCGGCGGACTCTCGGAACCGATCGCGTTGGCCTTGAGGCAGGCCTTGTTCTTCTGGTGGGTCACCAGCTGCATCGCGCTACCTTCGTGGCGACTCTGGTGGTGCGGGAACCTTCGCGTGACTCGGCTCTGGAGGTCGGGGTGGTTCCTGCCCGGGATTCCGTTGCACGGTAAGCGGTTTGGTTGGTTGCTTGTGGGCGTTGTGCTTGCGTTCCAGGCGTCGCCGAATTTCGGCGACGAGCCGTTGGTCTCCGTGGTCACGGCGCCGGATGGTCGGTACCGCAGCGACGGGTCGCCGTTATGGGGCGTGGTTCGTCGCCGAATTCCGGCGACGAACCCCTGACCCGCATGGACGGCCGCACCGTTCCGCAATCCCCGCGTGGAGCCCCGCCGTCCGAACAGGCCGTGGCCGAATTTCGGCAGCGTTTCCTCGGAGGGTGGTTTCGGCGTTATGGGTATCGCGGTGCGGTCAGCGTTGTATTGTCGCGGATCCACTCCGGCGATCGGGCGTGGCCGAACGTAGGCGCAGCCTGAACTGGGCAGCTGCGAGCGTGGTGTGCCCGGGTCCACGTGCAGCGGACGACAGTCGGCGTCTCACCGACCCACACGGAGTACTGCCCACGCTCAGCCGTCGCCGAAATTCGGCAATGTGGTGGGATATCCGCAGAAGTCGGCGAACGAGACGGCCATCGTGGGCGCACCGTCTTACGGAATGACTCCGTTGCCGTTGTTCGGCGACAGACTCAGAACGCTGACGGTGCCCGCGTGGGACAAGAGTGGTGTGCGCAGGACCGCCCTGCCAGCGCGCCCAACCGTCGCCGAATCTCGGCAACGTGGTAGCGATGTACTCAGAAGTCGGCGAACGAGGTGGCCATCATGCGGGGCTGCGTGGCACACCGCCTTACGGAATGACTTCCGTGGCCGAATTTCGACAACACCTGATCTGTAGTTCCACTACAAGCGGTGTGGGGACAAGCGTCGCTGCCCAAGACCAGGTGCAGCGTGACGGCAGCCAGCATCACACCGATCCACACGGAACCGTACCCGTGCGCTCAGCCGTCGCCGAATCTCGGCAACGTGGTGGCGAAATCCCCCAAAGATCGGCGAACGAGGTGACCATCGTGGGGGCACCGCCTTACGGAATGGTTACGTGGCCGTTTCCGGCGACAGACTCAGAACGCTAGCGGTGCCCGCGTGGAACAAGCGTGGTGTGCGCAGGACCGCCCTGCCCGCGCGTCCAACCGTCGCCGAATCTCGGCAACGTGGTAGCGATGTCCTCAGAAGTCAGCGAACGAGGTGGCCATCATGCGGGGCTGCATGGCACACCGCCTTACGGAATGACTTCCGTGGCCGAATTTCGACAACACCTGATCCGGTAGTTCCACTACAAGCGGTGTGGGGACAAGCGTCGTTGTCCAAGACCAGGTGCAGCGTGACGGCAGCCAGCATCGCACCGATCCACACGGAGCCGTACCCGTGCGCTCAGCCGTCGCCGAATCTCGGCAACGTGGTGGCGAAATCCCCCAAAGATCGGCGAACGAGGTGGCCATCGTGGGGGCACCGCCTTACGGAATGGTTACGTGGCCGTTTCCGGCGACAGACTCAGAACGCTAGCGGTGCCCGCGTGGAACAAGCGTGGTGTGCGCAGGACCGCCCTGCCCGCGCGCCCAACCGTCGCCGAACTTCGGCAACGTGGCAGCGATATCCCAGAGATCGGCGAACGAGGCGGCCATCGCGCACGGCTACGTGGCACACCGTCTTGCGAAATGACTCCGTGGCCGAATTTCGGCAACTCCCGGTTCCACTACTAGCGGTGTGAGGACAAACGTGGTTCACCCAGGACCACATGCAACGTGACACCGGTCAATCGCACCGACCCACACCTAGCCCTGCTCACGCTCAACCGTCGCCGAATCTCGGCAACGTGGCAGCGATATCTCAGAAGTCAGCGAACGAAATGGCCGTCGCACAGTCCCAGGACTGACTCAGTCGCCGTTTTTCGGCGACGGAGTCAGAACGGTGGTGGTTCCTCGGTGCGGGGATCGTGCAGCGGCGGCGGCGAGCTGTCATAACTCCGCCCCGTGGGTGTGGTGATGGTGAGGGTGCCGTCCGGCCCGAGCCGGTACACCCACCCGGGTTCGTCCTTCAAACGATGGTCGCGGCGGCACAAGTCGACCAGGTCGGTGTCGGCGGTGTGGCCGCCGTGCTGCCACGGCACCGAATGATCGAGATCGCAGGCCTGGGCGGGACGGTGGCAACCGGGTCTTCGGCATTCCCGGTCCCGGACCCGCACGAACTCACCCAACCCCGCCGTCGGCCGATACCGATCCCGGCCCAAATCCAGGACCTGCCCGGAGAGCGGATCGGTGATGATCCGCCGCAGCACCGTGTCCGGCCCGGACGCGATCTGCCGGGCCAGCGACGCCGGAATATGCCCATGCCCGGCCACCTCCGCCGGATCCTCGTTCACCCCCAGGTAGGTGTCGAGGTCCATGTAAAGGAACACCTCGGACCGTTCACTCTTCCCGCCTTGGCCGCCCAGCAACAGGTCGAGGGCAATGTCGGCACGCAGCTGATCCAGAGTGCGGGTCTCCCCACCGGTCCTGAGCGCCCGCGCCTCACGATCGATCCGCGTGTAGGCAGCGGCCACCTTCTCCACCGGCCCGTCCTCGACCTCGATCGAGGCGACCCCGGTCTCCCCGTGCCGGATCGACAACCGGCGCCCGCCACGGTGCCGCTCCACACGACGCGCGGCACCGTCACGGCCGGCCATCATCGCCGCGTGATTCGCCGCCTTCCGGATCTGCTCCGAATTCCTGTCCGGCAGAAGATCCTCCAGCACCGCGTCCACCGCACGCGCGTCCTCACCCGACAACCACGCAGTCGCCGTGGCGACCTTCATCGCTCCGTAGCCGCCCACCTGCCCGCGATCCAGCAACTCCAGCGTGCGCGGCAGCCGAGTGGTCAGCGCTGCGGCTGTGGAGACCAGACCCGCCGCATGACTGTCCACAACAGACAACGCGAACGCGACCTCCTGCACCACACTCGACGCACCGTCGCGATGCCGGTTCAGCTGCGCCAGCGCGCGGAACCGGACCGCTTCCAGTCGTGCGATGCCCTCCGACGCCGCAACGGCGGCGTCCACAGCATCCTTGTCCTCCAACGAATCCAGTGCGGCATTGACCTCCTTCAACACATCGGACGAAGTGATTTCCTTGAGTAGCGCCACAGTGGCGTTGCGTGTGTCCACACCCGCAAGCTACAACCCACCACCGACAGTTTCCGGACCCATGATAATTCCCTTACACAGCAACACAAATCTCCGATCGATACGGAGACGGCGCATGGCAAAGCTAATCGACATCAAGCAACCCCTGAGCACCATTCTCCAACCGCCGCGCCACTTCCTCCGACCGTGGCAACATGCTCTTCTCATACAGAGCTACACCCTCACCAACAGAAGCGGAACCGGCCAGCGCGAGGGCGAGTTCACGGGCGTCGACCATGGCCAGATTGACACCGACACCGAGCGGCGGCATCAGGTGGGCGGCATCGCCGAGCAGGGTCACCCATGGCGTGTGCTCCCACGTGTGCGGGACGGGCAGGACGTACAACGGACGGTCGACGTATGGCCCGTCGTTGTCGGTGATCATCCGTAACATCGACGGCGACCAGCCGGAGAACTCGGCGAGCAGCCGGCTGCGAACCTCCGCGTTCGACCCGATCCAGTCCGCGGGCAGCCGCTGGATGATGTAGACCCGGATGTGGTCCCCACTGTTGCGCTGGGCGAAAAGGCACCGCTCGCCATCGGCCGCCATCGCGCTGCCTTGGCCGACGAGTTCGGCGAGTTCGGGGTGGGCGTTCTCGACGTCGTCGAACCACGCCTCCAGGAAGGTGATCCCGGCGTATTCGGGCACGGCCGCCGAAACCGCCGGGCGGACCCGCGACCACGCGCCGTCGGCACCGATGACCAGATCCGTCTCGACCGTCGTTCCGTCCGTGAACCGAAGGCGCCCGGGAGCCTCGACCCGATCCAGCGTCCGTCCCCAATGGACGGTGCCCGGCTCCAGCGAGTCGAGCAGGATACCGCGCAGCTGACCGCGGTCGATCTCCGGTTTGAAGATCTTTCCTTCGGCGGGGACATGGTGCTCCAGGAGACGCCCAAGAGGATCCAGTTTGCGCATCTCCTGCCCTTCCGGACGGGCGAGGGCGAGGAACTCGTCGAGAAGGCCGGCTTCGCGCAGGGCCAGCTGCCCGTCGTCCGCGTGGAGGTCGAGCGTGCCGCCCTGGTTACGGGCCTGAGGATGCGGGTCGCGCTCGTAGACCGTCACGGGGACGCCGTGCTGCTGCAAGATGCGGGCGCAGGTCAGGCCGCCGGGCCCCGCGCCGATGATGCTGATCGTCATGACCCCAGAAAAGCAGAACGAGTTAAAAAGTGCAACGAGTCAACTTAGTTACTGTGACAACCCATGAGGTAGAGTGCGCCCATGGAGACACCGGGACGGCGTGAACGCAAGAAGGCGGCCACCCGCCAGGCACTGGCGGAAGCCGCGCTGAAGTTGTTCCTGGAGCGGGGCTACGACCAGGTGAGCATCCGAGATATCGCCGAGGCGGCCGACGTCTCGACGACGACGCTGTTCAAGCACTTCCCCGGCAAGGAGGCGCTGGTCTTCGACGAGTCGCAGGACCGCGAAGAACGCTTGGTCGCCGCCGTCCGGGAGCGCGAAGAGGGCCAGAGCATCGTCGAGGCGCTTCGTGAGTACGTGCTCGCCACGTGGCTTCCGATCACGACGCACCCCCAATACGCCGAGTTCACCGCACTGGTGAACGGCACCCCCGCACTCCAGGAGTACGGCGAGCGCATGTGGACCCGGCACGCCGCGGTCCTCGGCACCGCGATCGCCGAAGAGACCGGCGTGGACTCCGAAGACATCACCTGCCGCGCCCTCGCGCGCTTCGTGCTGGACATCCCGGCACTCACTCGAGGCCGAAAGGATCCGCGAGAGGACGTCGAGAGGATCTTCGATCTTCTCGAAGCAGGCTGGCGTTAATCCTCTTCCGGGCGGGAGCCACACAGCGAGCCCGGATGCGCCTTGGCGGAGGGATCATTGCGGGTCTTGAGCAGGCTTGCCACCGTCACCACGATGAGGATGCCGATGATCACCGCGAGACTGACCGGCGTCGAGATCTCCGGAACGCTCTCGTCGATGTCGACGTGCGCCCAGTGCAGGATCAGCTTGATCCCGATGAACCCGAGGATCACCGCGAGCCCGGCGGACAGGTACACCAGGCGATCGAGCAGGCCCTTCACCAGGAAGTACAGCGCTCGCAGGCCCAGCAGGGCGAAGGCGTTGGCCGCGAAGACCAGGTACGGCTCGTCGGTGACGCCGAAGACCGCGGGGATCGAGTCCAGCGCGAACAGCAGGTCGATCCCGCCGATCGCGAGCAGCACCACGACCAGCGGCGTGCCCACCCGCTTCCCGTCCACGCGGGTGAGGAGTTTGCCGCCGTCGTATTCGGTCGACAACGGCAGCAGACGGCGCGCGGACCGCACCACCACGTTGTTCTCGACGTCCGGATCCTCGTCGCGATGCCGGAACAGCTGAACACCGGTGTAGATCAGCAGCAGCCCGAACAACAGGAACATGAAGGAGAACAAGGAAAGCAGTGTGGCACCGAGCGCGATGAAGATCGCGCGCATGATCAGCGCGACGACGATGCCGAACGTGAGCACCTTGTGCTGGTGTTCCTCGGGTACCGCGAAGGTGCTCATGATGATCACGAAGACGAAGAGATTGTCGACGGACAAGCTCTTCTCGACGATGTAACCCGCGAAGTACTGCTGCCCGAAGTCGCCACCGTGCGCGAGCGTCAGCCAGACACCGAACGCCACCGCGACCAGGATGTAGCCGATCGACCAGGCCACCGCCTCGCCGAAGCCGACCTTGTGCGGCCGCACGGCCGCGAGGATGAGGTCGAGGGCCAGGAGCCCGAGCACCAGCCCGATCGTGACGGTCCAGGTGAGGGCATCGATCTGAAGCATCCGGACCCTGTCTTTCCTTCGGCGGCAGGTGCCAAGATCCTAGGTGGGACTCCGCCGGTCCGCATTCGCATGACCCGGCGCCGCGTCCAGCAACGCCGCGAGCACGGTCTTGAGCAGCGGGTGGTCCGCGCTCCCCCGCCGGACGGCGGCGAACACGCGGCGCAGCGGCGGCTCGCCGCGCAACGGGACGGCGACAGCTCCGTGAACGGTGGCGAAAGCGTTGCGAGGCACCAGTGCCACGCCCTCGCCTGCGGCGACCAGGGTGGTTATCGCGTGGAAATCGTCGGAGACGTGCCGGATCGCCGGGTTGGCGCACACGATCATCAGTACGTCGCGGCACGGATTCCCGGGTTTGGGCGCGATCCACTCGTCGTCGGCGAGCGCGTCGATGTCCACTTCGGACGCTTCCGCGAGCCGGTGCGCGGTGGGCAGCACGACGTCGAAGGGTTCCACGTACAAGGGGAACCGGGTGAGCCTGCTCTCATCCGTCCGTGGCGAGAGCCGGTACTCCTCGGTGATCGCCAGATCGACCTCGCCGTCGAGCAGCAGCGGGATGCTCGCATGCCCCTCGACGTCCTGCACCTGCATGGTGACCCCGGGCGAACCGGCGCGCAGGGCGGCGATCGCCGGCGCGACGACCATCGTGATCGCGGAGGCGAAACTCGCCAGCCGCACCATGCCCTGTACACCGGAATCGAGCGCGGCCAGCGTGGCTCGCGCCCGTTCCAATTCGGCGGCGACGGCGTTGGCGTGCACCACCATCAGTTCACCGGCGGGGGTCAGCGAAACCCGCCTGCCCCGGCGGCGAAGCAACTGCTGGCCGCACTCGGCTTCGAGCGCGGCCAGCTGCTGGGAGACCGCGGACGGCGTCAGGTGCAGCGCCTGGCCCGCCGCCGTCACGGTTCCGTGGTCGGCGAGGGCACGCAACACGCGCAGCCGTCGCGGATCGATCATTCGTCCATCATGGACCTTGCCGTCACGAACGCGTCGACGGCCCGGTTGACGTCTTCGGTCGAGTGCGCGGCCGACATCTGCGTCCGGATCCGGGCCTTGCCGTGCGGCACCACCGGGTACGAGAAACCGATCACGTAGATGCCCTGGTCGAGCAGCAGATCCGCCATCTTGCCCGCCTTGGCCGCGTCACCGATCATCACCGGGATGATGGGGTGCTCGCCCGGGAGCAGATCGAAACCCGCCTCGGTCATCCGGCGCCGGAACAGCTCGGTGTTGGCGCGCAGCTTGCCCAGCAGGTCACTCGAGGAGTCCAGCAGCTCCAGCGTGGTGAGCGCGGCCGCGGTGATCGACGGCGCCAGCGAGTTCGAGAACAGGTACGGCCGCGAGCGCTGCCGCAGCATCTCGACGATCTCCGCACGGCCGGAGGTGTAGCCGCCGCTCGCGCCGCCCAGCGCCTTGCCGAGCGTGCCGGTCAGCACGTCGACCTTGTCCTGGACGCCGAACAGCTCGGACGTGCCACGCCCGGTCGGCCCGGTGAAACCGACGGCGTGCGAGTCGTCGACCATCACCAGGGCGTCGTAGCGCTCGGCCAGCTCGCAGATCTCGTCGAGCGGCGCGAGGTAACCGTCCATCGAAAACACGCCGTCGGTGGCGATCATCCGGTACCGCGCGCCGGACGCCTCCTTGAGCCGGGCTTCCAGATCCGCGACTTCCCGGTTGCGGTAGCGCATCCGCTTCGCCTTGCACAGCCGGACGCCGTCGATGATCGACGCGTGGTTGAGCTCGTCGGAGATGATGACGTCCTGATCGGTCAGCAGCGTCTCGAACAGCCCGGCGTTGGCGTCGAAACAGGAGCTGTAGAGGATCGTGTCCTCGGTGCCGAGGAACTCCGACAGCTTCGCCTCGAGCTCCTTGTGCGGCTGCTGGGTCCCGCAGATGAACCGCACCGACGCCATGCCGAAGCCCCAGCGGTCCAGCGCCTCCTGGGCGGCCTTGATCAGCTTGGGGTGGTCGGCGAGGCCGAGGTAGTTGTTGGCGCAGAAGTTGAGGACGTCGCCGTCGCCGACACTGACCGAAGCCCGTTGCGGCCCCTGGATCACCCGCTCGCCCTTGTACAGCCCGGCTTCCCGGATCTCGGCGAGCCCGGCCTTGAGGTCGTCGCGCATCGCGCCGTACATCAGTTCTCCGTCCAGTCCAGAATGACCTTGCCGCAGCGGCCTTCCCTGGCCGTCGCGAACGCCTTCTCGTATTCGGTGTAGCCGAACCGGTGGGTGACCACCGGCGAGATGTCGAGCCCGGCCTGCAGCAGCACGGACATCGAGTACCACGTCTCGAACATCTCGCGCCCGTAGATCCCCTTGATCTGGATCATCTTCAGCACCACGGACGCGATGTCGACCGACACGTCGGAAGCGGGGAGACCGAGCAGCGCGACGCGGCCACCGTGCGACATGTTCGCGATCATGTCGCGCAGTGCCTCGGGCCGCCCGCTCATCTCCATGCCGACGTCGAAGCCTTCGGCCATGCCGAGCCGCTCCTGCGCGTCGGCGATGGTCGAGGAGGAGACGTCGAGCGCGAGGTCGACGCCGACCTTGCGGGCCAGTTCCAGCCGGTGCTCGCTGACGTCGGTGACGACGACGTTGCGCGCGCCCGCGTGGCGCGCGATGGCGGCGGCCATGATGCCGATCGGGCCGGCGCCGGTGACCAGCACGTCCTCACCGATGACGGGAAAGGACAGCGCGGTGTGCACGGCGTTGCCGAGCGGGTCGAAGATCGCGGCGATGTCGAGGTCGACCTTGGTGCGGTGCACCCAGGCGTTCATCTCGGGCAGCACGGCGTACTGCGCGAAGGCGCCGTCGGTGTGCACGCCGAGGCCCTTGGTCCTGGCGCACAGGTGGCGCCGCCCGGCCTTGCAGTTGCGGCAGCTTCCGCAGACCAGATGCCCCTCGCCGCTGACCAGGTCGCCGACCTTGACCGTGGTCACCGACCGGCCGATCTCGACCACCTCGCCGACGAACTCGTGCCCGATGACCAGCGGCGCGGCGATGGTGCGCGCCGCCCAGTCGTCCCAGGAGTCGATGTGCAGATCAGTGCCGCAGATCCCGGCGCGCAGCACGCGGACGGCGACGTCGCCGGGGCCGACGACGGGGTCCGGCACGTCGGTGAGTTCCAGCCCGGGTGCTCGGTCGGCTTTGACCAATGCCTTCATGGCGCGAAGTCTGGTCCGCCCGTGTTGTTCAGTCCATCGCGAGTTTCTGAAATCCCTCGTTAGAGCAACTTCACAAGGAGCCCGGCACCCGGACCGACACGAAGTCCGGTCGCGGCTCCACCTCGAAGCCGATCGACCGGTACAGCCGGATCGCCGAGGTGTTGGTCGCCGACGCGTGCATCATCGGGCGTTCGCCGCGAGCCCGGATCCCCACCGCCACCGCGCGGACGAGCCGGGTCGCCAGTCCTTGGCCGCGATACGCCGGGTCGGTGCAGACGGCGCTGATCTCGGTCCAGCCAGGTGGGTGCATCCGCTCCCCCGCCATCGCGATGAGGTCGCCATCCCGCCGGATACCCAGATACGTCCCCAATTCGATGGTCCGTTTCCGGAACGGCCCGGGTTTGGTCCGCTCGACGAGGTCGAGCATCTCGGGGACGTCGTCCGGCCCCAGTACGACGGTGTCGGGATCTTCGGCCGCTTCGAGCGCGACGTCGACCAGCCGGACTCCGGCGATCCTGTCGAGGACTTCCCAGTCCGCCGGGACGGGCAGCGCGTTGTGGACGATGACCGTCTGGCCGGGGCCCGCCAGCGCGGCGACGTCGGCCCACACGCCGTCGTCCGGCTCCGGCGGCAGGGCGAAGAAGGGCGCGACGTCGACTTGATAGCGCAGCACCTGTCCGAAGCGCTCCGCGAAGTGGGCGTGCGGGCCGGTCAGCGAAGCCCAGGCCGGGTCGTCGAAAGGGGTGACCATGATCGGTCCGACGCCGGCGGACCGGCTTTCATTCCCGCTCCCGCATCCTGAGCGCTCAGGTGCCCGGTACCAGTAGCGGCGAGTACGGATCGAGTTCGATCCCGCGTTCACGGAGCGTGTCGTCGATGACCCGCCAGATCCACCGCACCAGCAGGGCCGCGAGCTCCGGCAGCTCGATGCCGGCCGGGTTCTCCAGCCAGCGCGCGGCACTCGTGTCGACGAGGCCGACCAGCCCGAAGGCGAGCGGTTCGGCGATCCGGCCGTCCAGGTCGAAGGTGTCCAGGTAGTGCTCGAACAGGATGGAGAGCTGCCCGGCGATCGCCGTTTTGACGTCGGCGATGGCGTCACCGCCGCGCCGTCCGGCCTGGGAGTGCCGGGCGAGGTAGCGGTAGAGGTTCCCGTGTTCGGCGAGCCAGCCGGTATGGGCGCCGACCGCCATGGTGATCAGCTGCATCGGCGTTCCGCTCGGATCCCACAGCGGGGCCAGTTCGGCGGTGATGAGCCGGACGGCGCGGTCGGCGATCGCGCGCTGCAGGTCGGCGGCGTCGTCGAAATGCTTGTACACCCGCGTTCTCGCGACCCCCGCCTCGTCGGCGATCTGTTCGGTGGAGACCTCCGGACCGGATGCGGCGATCGCGCGCAGCGCCGCGTCGACGAACTCCCGTCGACGGCGCTCACGCTGTCCCGCCCAGCGCGCCGCGCGGCCGTCCGGCCGCGGCGCGTCGGCTTCAGGCGTCATCCCCCAGAGTTTATCGGCGGCCGATTAAGAGGTACACTGCCGTACCCGTTACTTTGGGTAGGCAAATCGGCCCGTCCGGGAGGCCGCGATGAGGGAAGACGTCGACACCACGGCGGACGCGCCCCTGCTCGACGCCTTCCGCGCCGGTGACATCGCCGCCGGCGAGACACTTTTCCGGCGGCACGCCGAGCCTCTCCGCCGGATCGCGGCGGGCTGGGTCTCCGAGCCCGCCGAACGGGACGACCTCGTGGCCGAAGCCTTCGTGCGTGTCCTGAGGGTCATCCGCGACGGCGGCGGCCCGCGGGAGAACCTCCGCCCCTATCTCGCGGTCACCATCCGGAATCTCGCGGCCAAGTGGAGCCACCACCACAAGCGGGTCGAGCTGTACGGCACGACCCCGGCGGTCGAAGAGGCCGCCGGGGCGATCGCCGCGGACGAACTCCTCATCCTCCGCTCGAACGCCCGGCTGGCCTGGACCGCCTACTGCGCGCTCCCCGGCCGCTGGCGGACGGTGCTTTGGCGGACCGAGGCCGAAGGCGACTCGCCGAAGGTGGTCGCCCCGCTGCTGGGCGTCTCGCCCAACGGCGCCTCCGTCCTTGCCCTGAGGGCCCGCGAAGGACTCCGCCAGGCGTTTTTGCAGGCGCAGGTCCCGGAAACGGGAACGCCGTGCTGCCAGGAGGCGCGGCGCCGGATGGGCGCGTGGCTCCGCGGCGGCGTGCCGGGCCGCCGGGCGGACCTGATCACCGCGCATCTGGCGGACTGCGAACCCTGCCGCACCGTCGCCACCCGGCTCGACGAGGTCAACCGCGAGATGCCGCCGGGTGTCCGCGCCGTCTCCGCCTGAAGCGGATCAGCCGGGAACGGGGGCTCCCTCCCCCGCGATCCGCAACGCCTCCACCAGTTCCCGGTACAGCGTGTCGGTGGCGAGCAGATGCTCATGGCTGCCGCTCGCCCGGACGCGGCCATCCTCCATCACCACGATGGTGTCCGCGTCGATCACCGTGGACAGCCGGTGCGCCACGGTGACCACGGCACCCTCGCGGGCCAGCCGCCGGATGCAGTCGTGGATCGCGCTCTCGGTCCGGCCGTCGACCTGCGCGGTCGCCTCGTCCAGCAGCACCACGTCCGGCGTGCGCAGGATCGCCCTGGCCAGCGCGATCCGCTGCCGTTCCCCGCCGGACACCGACGTCGACGAAAGCGGCGTGTCCAGCCCGTCGTCGAGCGCGGCGATCTTGTCGCTCAGCCGGACCTCTCCGAGAGCCCTCCGCACCTCTTCCTCGGTCGCGTCCGGATGGGTGAAGAGCAGGTTCTCCCGGATCGTCCCCGGCACGATGGGCGTCTCCTGCTCGACGTAGGCCAGCCGGGACCGCACGTCCGCGTACGGCAGGTCCACGTACTCGCGTCCGTCCAGCAGCAGTGAACCGGACTCCGGCCGCACGAACCGCATGATCAGCGACAGCATCGTGGTCTTGCCCGCGCCGGACGGCCCGACGATCGCGGTGTGCCCGCGTCTCGGGATCTTCAGCGACACGTCCCTCAGTGCCGGATCGCCGCCGTAGCCCGCGGTCACCCCTCGCAATTCCAGTACCGGTCCACTCTGCTCGCCGGACGACGTGGTCCGGACGGGCTCCCGGTCCTCTTCCACCTCGAGCGCGTCCATCTCCCGGATCCGCCCGGCCGCGGCGATCCCCGCCTGCAACGCGGTCATGTTCTGGCTCAGTTCGGTGATCGGCTCCATCAGCGCGAACGCGTACAGCAGGAACGCGATGAGGCTCGACACCTCGAGCAGGCCCGCGTCGACCCGCCAGGCGCCGAGGCCGAGGATCACCAGGGTCGCGGCCTGGATCCCCGTCCAGGCGACCACCCAGGCGACGGCCTCCCGCCGCACCGCGCGAACACCGTGCGCCGCGGCCGCTTCCGCGTTGACCAGGATCCGCTCGGACTGCCGGGCTTCGGCGCGGCTGGCCTTCACCGTGCGGATCGCGCGCAGCGCGCCTTCGAGGACGCCGCCGAGACGGCCGACACGGTCCTGCGCCTTCTCCTGTTCCTTCGCGATGGCCGGCATGAGCCACGTGAACAGCGCGATCACCACCAGCACGGCCGCCACCGTCGTCCCCAGCAGCACCGGGTCGAGCACGCTCATCAATACCAGGGTGCCGACGAGCATCACCACGCCGTTGATCAGGCCGATCACGCTGGACGACGCCGCCTCGCGCAGCAGCACCGTGTCCGAGGTGACGCGGGTGACCAGCTCCCCCGTCGGCCGCTTCGTGATCGCCGGGATCGTCGCGCGGAAGAACCGCCGCACCATCGATTCCCGTGCCTTCAGCACCACTCGCTCGCCGACGGTGCCGAGCAGGATCCACTGCCCCAGCCAGATCACCGCGCCGATCACCATCAGACCGGCCAACGCCAGCACGGGGCCCGACAGCGACGTCGACGAACCGAGCGAATCGAGCACCCACTTCGTGACCATGGGCGTGGCGAGACCGGCCGCCGAACCGAGCAGCGCGAGTACCAGGCCGATCGCGAGTGCCCCCTTGTGCGGTCGCGCGAACGACCACAGCACCTTCAAACGTGGAGTGTTCATGGTTCTCAATGGAACACGAGTGTTCTAAAATCGTCAAACGGGTTCCATATCGGCGAGGGAGGTACGGTACCGGCCATGAGTGAGGGTGTGGTCACCGAGACGGGTGTCCGGGCGAGGACCCGGCGCGCGATCCTGGACGCGGCCATCGAGACGTTGACCAAGCAACCGAGCGCCACGCTGGCCGACATCGCGGCGGCGGCGAACGTCGGGCGCACCACGGTGCACCGGTACTTCGCGGAGCGTTCGGACCTGATCGACGCCATCAGCCACGACGCGCTGGACAAGATCTCCCAGAGCACCCAGCGGGCCAGGCTCGAGGACGGTCCGGTCCCGGCCGCGCTCGCCCGGCTGTGCCAGGAATACTTCGAGCACGCCGACATCTTCCAGTTGCTGTTCACCATGCCGGATCTGGTGACCAGGCCCGAATGGGAGGAGGAGAGCGAAGACGACCGGCTCCTGATGCGGCTCATCGAACGCGGGCACGCCGAGGGCTCGATCGATCCGGCGATGACGAAGGAGTGGTTGCTGCAACTGCTCTGGAGCATGCTCTACACGGCGTGGGAGCTGGGGCGCGGCAAGACACCGAAACACGAGGCACTCACGTTGTGCCTGCGCAGCCTGGAAAAGGTCATCGCGGTCAGCTGAAGTCCTCCGAAGTGATGACGCGGATTCGCGCGGGTTCGAAGATCCTTTCCCCGTGACAGAAAAACCGGTACGTGCCTGGGGAATCCTCTTCGGCGGGCTGGCGGTCTTCGTGGCCGCACCCGCGCTGCTGCTGGCGACCGGGCACGACACGATCAAGCCGTCCGCGGATTCGGACAAGGCGCTTTCCCTGGCCGGAGCCCTGGTTCCGGCGCTGGCCGGGATGCTGCTGGTCCGCGGGATCCCGCTCCACGCGCCGAAACTGCTCCCCGACGCGACCGACCGAGCCCGGCTCCGCAAGCAGGCGACGGCCCTGGTGCTCATCGCCTTCCTGTGGCCGCTGGCGTTGTTCCTGGTTTCGGCGGCGGGTCAGCAGGCGCTGGTCCGGGACATCTGGGCGCTCGCCAAGCCGCTCGTGTTCTTGGTGCTGCCGTGGCTTCTCCTGCGCAGGCGAGGGGAAGCCGATCCGTTCCGGCTCGAGTGGCTGCCTCGGCAGACCTGGCGATGGCTCGCGCCGATCCCGGCGGTGCTCGTGTTCGGCTGGCTCTCCGTTCTCGGCCCGCTCGCGCCACCGCTCCCCACCGCGGAGGACTATCCCGATCCGGTGTACCTGGCCGTCGGCGCCACCTTGACCTTCTTCACCGCGAACGTCCTCGAAGAGGTCTTCTTCCGCGGCATGCTGCAGACCCGGCTGGAGGCGCTTTTCGGGCGGTGGCCGGGAATCCTGCTGGCGGCCCTGCTGTTCGCGTGGCTGCATCTGCCGACCCACGGGCAGGGATCACTCCCGCTCACGCTCGGCGCGATCGTGGCCTTCCAAGGGTTCTTCGGCCTGTTCACCGGTTACCTGTGGTCGCGCTACCGCAACCTGTGGGCGCCGATCGCAGCGCACACCGCGATGAACACCTTGCCCCTGCTGCTGATGTGAGCCCGCGGCCGTTCCGGGGGTGGTGTTGCGAAAGCCACTTTCGCAACCTTCAACGTTGCGAAAGTGGCTTTCGCAACCCTCCGGCCCGGCCCAGCACCCAGCAGGACCCCGGCGTACCTGAAGCCAGGCGGAAAGTCACGCGCCGATGGTCGCCGCGTCGATGACGAACCGGTACCGGACGTCGCTGTTCTCGACCCGGTCGTAGGCCACGTTCACCTGGTCGGCCGAGATCGTCTCGATCTCCGCGCCGATCCCGTGCTCGGCGCAGAAGTCGAGCATCTCCTGGGTCTCGGCGATCCCGCCGATCATCGAACCGGCGAGCACCCTGTTCCCGCCGAGCAGCGAGAAGGCGTTGTAGGACAACGGTTCGCCGGGCGCGCCGACGTTCACCATCGCCCCGCCGACGCGCAGCATGCCGAGGTAGGAGTCAATGGGCAGCGTCGCGGAAACGGTGTTGAGGATCAGGTCGAAACGGCCGCGCAGCGTCTTGAACGTCGACGCGTCACCGGTCGCGAAGTAGTCCTTCGCACCCAGCTTCAGGCCGTCCTCCTGCTTCTTCAGGCTCTGGCTGAGCACGGTGACCTCGGCGCCCATGGCGACCGCGATCTTGACCGCCAAGTGGCCGAGTCCGCCGAGGCCGACGACGGCGACCTTCTTGCCCGGCCCGGCACCCCAGCGGTTCAGCGGGGAGTAGGTGGTGATGCCCGCGCACAGCAGCGGAGCGGCGACGTCGAGGCCGATCCCTTCCGGGATACGGCAGACGAAACCGTCCTTCACGACGATCTGCCGGCTGTAGCCGCCGTAGGTGTTCTCGCCGTCGAAACCGACACCGTTGTACGTCTGGATGTTGCCCTTGACGCAGAACTGCTCGGTGCCCGCGAGGCAGTATTCGCACTCACCACAGGAATCGACCATGCAGCCGACCCCGACGCGGTCGCCGACCCGGTACTTCGTCACGCCGGACCCGACCGCGGCGACGACGCCGGCGATCTCGTGCCCGGGGACCATCGGGAAGATCGCGCTGCCCCAGTCCTCCTTCACCTGGTGGATGTCGCTGTGGCAGATCCCCGCGTACGCGATGTCGATCAGCACGTCGTCCGGACGCAGGTCGCGACGCTCGATCGTCGTCGGCGACAGAGCGGCGCCCGGGGACGGCGCGGCGATGGCGTGCGTGGTCGTCGTCATGAAACCCTCCGAGAAACAGTGAGACCATGTAAGAGGTCACTTACAACTAGCGTAAGAGGGCTCTTACATATTCCGCGACCGGGACGGTGTGATCCACGACATGGGCGGTAAGTACCATCACGGCGATTTGCGCGCCGAACTCGTGCGGGTCTCGCTGGACCTGATCGCCGAACAGGGACTCGGCGCGTTCTCGGTCGCCGAAGTCGCCAGGCGCGCGAAAGTCAGCCCGGGCGCGCCCTATCGGCACTTCCCTGACAAGGAGAGCTTGCTGGCCGCGCTCGCGGCCACCGTCGCCTGCCAGCTGGCCGACCGGGTGCAGGATGCCATCGAGGCCGAGAGTGAACCCGTCGCCGCGCTCGCCGCGGCCGCCGGCGCGTACACGGAGTACCTCATCGAACGCCGGGCCGGGATGAACATCATCTACTCGGACGGCCTCCAGGGTCCCGAGCACGCCACCCTCCACGAGCAGACCCGGCGCCTGACCGACCAGTTCGTCATGCTCTGCCTGACCGTCGCGGACCGCCCGCAGGACGGGCTCGAACTGATGGAGCAGTTGTTCACCCAGGCGCACGGCTACGGCACGTTCTACCTCGACGGGGTTTTCACGAAACAGGGCTATTCCACGGAAGTCGTCGTCCGGAAGTCGGTCGAGGCCGCCCGCGCCGCCATCGAAGGCCGCGCGAAAATGTGACGTGATTCACGTCTGATTTGTCCGTTTACCGGGGCTCCCCGCGCCGACAGGATGCGAAGCGCAATCCTTTCGACAACGAGGAGAACGCGTGAGCATCGGGCAAGAAGCCGGATCGTGGCGGGAATTGGGCCGCCATACGAGCACGGCGGCGGTATTGGCGGGTGGCGTGCTCGTCGGCGCGATCACCATCTACGTGGCGGCGAGCCTCCTGCCGACCGCCGTCCAGGAGATCGGCGGGCGGCGGTTGTACGCCTGGACCATGACGGCGTTCCTGGTCGCCCAGGTCGTCGCGACCATGCTGGTGGGCCGGTCCCTGTCCCGTTTCGGCGGCAAGTTTTCCTATCTGCTCGGCTTCGGTGTGTTCGCCGCGGGCTCGGTCCTGTGCGCGGCAAGCCCGTCGATGCCGGTCCTCCTGATCGGCCGCGGCACACAGGGGCTCGGCGCAGGCCTGCTGACCGGGCTGGGTTTCGCCCTGATCCATTCGGCGTTGCCGCCGCGACTGTGGAGCCGGGGCAGCGCCTTGATCTCCGCGATGTTCGGGATCGGGAACTTCACGGGCCCCGCGCTCGGCGGTTTCTCGGCACAGTTCGGTTCGTGGCGGTCGGCGTTCGCGATCCTCGCCGTGGCCGCGGGGGTGCTGGCGATCTTCGTGCCCCGGGCCCTCCCGGACGGCGAACGCCCGGAACAGCCGCCGGTCCCGGTCAGGTCGCTGGCCCTGATCGTCGGCGCCGCCGGGGCGGTGAGCGTGGCCGGGATCCTGTCCGACGTCCTCGCGACGACGGGTTTCCTCGCGCTGGGTCTTGTGCTCGTGTGCGCGTTCCTGGTGACGGAAAACCGTGCGGCGGCGAGTGTGCTGCCCGGTTCGGTGTACCGGAAGGGCTCACGGCTGCGGTGGATCTATCTGACCATCATGGTGCTGGCGTCCGGCGTCGCGGTGGAGACGTTCTTGCCGCTGTTCGGGCAGCGCCTGGGTGGGCTTCCGCCCGCAGCGGCGGGGTTCTTCGCCGCCGCGCTGTCCTTGGGCTGGTCGGTGAGCCAGCTCGTCAGCGCGTCGTCGCGTAAGCCACGACGGCTCGTACTGGCCGGGCCCGCCTGTCTCGCCGCCGGGTTCGCGCTGCTGGGGCTGTCGCAGACCGAGCAGCCGCCACTGCCCGTCGTGCTCGCCTGGCTGCCGGTGCTCTTCTTCGGTGGCACCGGAATCGGCATCGCGATGCCGCATCTGTCCGTCGCGGCGATGACCTCCGCCCCGGACGGCGAAGGCGGGCAGGCGGCGGCCGCGATCGCGACGATCCTGACGATGTCGACCGCGTTCGGCGCGGCGATCGCCGGTCTGCTGGTCAACTTCGGCGGCGCTTCGGTGGTCACGTCGGCGAGGTGGCTGTTGTTCGGTTTCGCGGCCATCTCCGCGCTTGGCGTGCTCACCGCGCGCCGCGCGATCTGAATCCGGTCAGTTCCGGGAGCGCTTCGTGCGCGGGAGCGCTTCCGGACAACCGCCGCCGCACCGGATATGCGCCCAGACGATCTTTCCGCCCCGCACCGGCTCGCGCCGGACGCCCCACTGGACCGCCACCCCGTCGACGACGAGCAGCCCCCGCCCGCGGGGATCCTCGATCTGCGAGCACCGCGCCCGGGGTTGCTCGACACTGACGTCCGCGACCTCGATCCGCACCGCGCAGGGTGTCACGCCACGCCACAACTGGATGTGGCGTGCGCCACCTCCGTGCACGTAGGCGTTGGCGACGAGTTCCGTCGCCCCGAGCAGGACGTCGTCGAGGTGTTTCTCGCCGAGATCGGGAAGGCATCTGACCACCCAGGCACGCATGTCCGGCAACGCCCGTGGCGTCGTGGCTCGCAGGTCGAGCACCCAGGTCCCCGGCACCGGATGCTCCGCGATACTGATCATGGAGCCACCCTTCCCGTCACGCGCGGCCTCGCTGCTGAAGTCGCACATCCGGGTTACCCAGAACACCCGCCGATCAACCCGTGTCGAAGTTCATCTGGCCGCGATACCCTCCAGCACCGTCTTGACCACGGCTTCCACCTCCGGCGAACGTGTCACCGCCGGGCCGTGCGGGAGCAGACGGGAGAGCACCGTTTCGTGGCAGACGCCGGCCAGTATCGCCGCCGCCACGCCGACATCGCCGTCCAGCCTGCCGAGTTCCTTTTCCGCCCGCAGGTATCCGGCGAGACGATCGCGCCAGCTCTCGCCGTCCCCGGCCCGTTCCCCGAACCTCGCGAGCACGACGGGTCGGGCGAGGAGCCCGGCGAAGGCGGGCAGGATCTCCTTGTGCAGAGCCAACCCATACGCCAGCTGGGCGCGAAGATTCGCCTCGACCGTAGCCGAACCGGGCTCGGGAAGCTCGCCAAGTCCGGCTTCCACTCTCCGTACGTGCTCTGCCAAGGCGTCGGCCAGCAACTCTTCCTTGTCGGTGAAATGGTTGTACAGCACGCCATCGGCGACTCCCGCCGCGCGCGCGATCGCCCGCACCGTGAGTTCCGCGGTGCCGTGCGCGGAAATCAGGTCCGCGGCGGTATCGATCAAATGCTCGCGCAGGCTCCGGCCGTCTTCCGTGTGCCGCAGGGCGGCCGCTTTCCTCGGTGACATCAGGATTCCGCCGTGACCAGCCACGCGGCGCCGCGCAACCGGACACCGCCGGGCCCCTCAAAAGACTTTAACGCCACGGAAAGCGCTTCTCGCGCGCTGTTCGCCGCTTCCGTGCCCACCTGGCCGAGGTGGTACTTGACCGGTCCCCAGTCCGCGATGAATCCGGCCGCGTCGGGAACATCGCTTCCCCAGACCTGGTCCGCCTCGACACGTTCGCAGGCGACGTCGGCGAATCCGGCGCCGGACAGCACCGAGCGAACCCGCGCCGGGTCGGCGAACGCCGTCGGCCCCGTGCCGTCCTCGCCGGTCGGGGTCGGCAGAAACGGTGCCAGTGCACCGAAAACGGCACCGAGATCGGTTCCGGCGAGTGCGGTCATGCACAGGAACGCGAGCTTCCCACCGGGTCGCAGCGCGCGGTGCACGTTGGCGAAAGCGGCGACCGGATCGGCGAAGAACGTCACCGCGAACCGGCTGAGCACGACGTCGAAAACCCCGTCCCCGAAGGGAAAGACCTGGACGTCACCCTGTTCGAACACCACGTTCGCGACACCTTCCGCGTCCGCGCGCGCCCGCGCCGTCGCGAGCATCGGTGCGGACAGGTCGATCCCGGTCGCGCCGCCGAGCGGGGCGCGGGTGGCGGCGAGCCGGGTGACCTGCCCGTTGCCGCAGCCGATGTCGAGCACCCGATCCCGCTCGCCGATTCCGGCGGCGTCGAACAGGAATTCGTTGAACCCGCCGTTCACCGCGTCGTAGCGCTCGTCGTGCTCGGCCCAGTGCCGTCCCTCGTACCCGTTCCACGCCTCCGCCTGCGCGGTGTTGACGATGCCGGACATACCAGAACCTCCTCCGTTATGAACGTGCGTTCATGAACACGTGTTCATATTGAAGGAGGTCCGGTCCGCTCGTCAAGCGGTGATGCTCCGGAACCCGCGCAGGCGCAGGCTGTTGAACACCACGAAGACCGAGCTGAAGGCCATCGCGGCACCGGCGATCATGGGGTTGAGCAGACCCGCCGCGGCCAGCGGCAGCGCGCCGACGTTGTAGGCGAAGGCCCAGAACAGATTGCCCTTGATGGTGCGCAGCGTCCGCCGGGAAAGCCGGATCGCGTCCACCGCGGCCCGCAGGTCGCCCCGGACGAGGGTCAGGTCACCGGCCTCGATGGCGACGTCGGTACCGGTGCCCATCGCCAGGCCGAGGTCAGCCTGTGCCAGCGCGGCCGCGTCGTTGACACCGTCGCCCACCATCGCCACGACCTTGCCCTCACCCTGGAGCCGCTTGACGACGTCGACCTTGTCCTTCGGCAGCACCTCGGCGATCACCGTGCCGATCCCGACCTCAGCGGCCACCGCCTGGGCGACGGCCTCGTTGTCGCCGGTCAGCAGGACCGGGGTGAGCCCCAGTTCGCGCAGCCGGGAGATCGCGTCGGCGGACGACGGCTTCACGGTGTCCGCGACGACCAGGACCGCCCTGGCCTCGCCGTCCCAGCCGACCACGACCGCCGTGCGACCGAGCTTCTCCTCCGCCGCCTTGGCCTCCGCCAGCTCGGGCGTCAGGTGGTGACTCCACTGCTCCAGCAACGCGTTCCGGCCGACCAGAACCGCCGAACCGTCGACGATACCTTGCACACCAAGGCCTTCGACATTGGCGAACTCCTCGACGGCCGGGAGCTCCCCGGCGCGTTCCCGAGCCGCGCGGGCGATGGCCTGCGCGATCGGGTGTTCCGACGCGTTCTCCAGCGCACCGGCCAGCCGCAGGGTCGTCTCCTCGTCGACACCGTCGGCGACGTGGACCGCCACCAGCGACATCTGCCCGGTGGTCACCGTGCCGGTCTTGTCGAGGACGACGGTGTCGACCGCGCGGGTCGATTCCAGCACCTCCGGGCCCTTGATCAGGATTCCGAGCTGCGCGCCGCGCCCGGTGCCGACGAGCAGCGCGGTCGGCGTCGCCAGACCCAGCGCGCACGGGCAGGCGATGATCAGCACGGCGACCGCCGCGGTGAACGCCGCCGCCACCGAACCGCCGGTGCCGAGCCAGAACATCAGCGTGCCGACGGCGAGCGCGATCACGATCGGCACGAAGACCGCCGAAACCCGGTCCGCCAGCCGTTGAACCTGCGCCTTCCCGGTCTGCGCCGCTTCGACGAGTTTCGCCATCTGCGCCAGCTGCGTGTCGGCGCCGACCCGGGTGGCCCGGACGACGAGCCTGCCGCCCGCGTTGACCGTCGCGCCCGCCACCGTGTCACCGGGGACGACCTCCACCGGAACGCTCTCACCGGTCAGAATGCTCGCGTCGACCGCGGACGCGCCTTCGGTGATCACGCCGTCAGTCGCGATCCTCTCCCCCGGCCGCACCACGAATTCCTCGCCCACCGCGAGTTCGCCGATCGGGACGCGCACTTCCTTGCCGTCGCGGAGCACCGCGACGTCCTTCGCGCCCAGCTCCAGCAACGCCCGCAGCGCGGCACCGGCCCGCCGCTTGGACCGCGCTTCGAAATAGCGCCCGGCGAGGATGAACGTCGTGACGCCGGCGGCCACCTCGAGATAGATGTTGCCGTCGCCCGCCATCCGCTGGACGGTGAGTTCGAAGGGATGTGTCATCCCCGGCGTTCCCGCGGTGCCGAACAACAAGGCGTACAACGACCACAGGAACGCGGCGAGCGTACCCATGGAGATCAGCGTGTCCATGGTGGCCGCACCGTGGCGCAGATTCGCCCACGCCGCCTTGTGGAACGGCCACGCCGCCCACACCAGCACCGGCGCGGCCAGCGTCAACGAGATCCACTGCCAGTAGGTGAACTGGAGCGCGGGCACCATCGCGAGCACGATTACCGGCACCGACAGCACGGCGGAACCGATGAGCCGCTGCCGCAACGGCGCGATCGGATCGACCGCGGTGTCTTGTCCGGCGGCTTCTTCCTTCTCCACCGCGGGCAACGCGGCCGAGTACCCGGCCGCCTCGACCTGCTCGACCAGCTGCCGCGGCTCGATGTCGGCCGGGTAGCTGACCTTCGCCTTCTCCGTGGCGTAGTTGACCGTGGCCGTGACGCCGTCGAGCTTGTTCAGCTTCCGCTCGATGCGCATGGCGCAGGAGGCGCAGGTCATCCCGGTGATCGCGAGTTCGACTTCTGACAAGGCCACCGAAGTGGCGGTGTCCGTGCTCATCAGTGGCTCCCTTCCCCTGTCGTGACGGTGAATTCCGCGGTGCGGACCTTGCCCTCGTGCTGGAAGTCCAGGAACAGCCGGTAGGTGCCCGCCGTCGGGACCTCGGCGAAGAACGTGACCGCGGGACCCGCCAGGGTCCGGCCGTCACCGGGTTCACCGTCCGGGTGGACGTGCAGGTACGCGAGGTCGCCGCCGCGCAGCGCGACCAGATGCCCGTAGGCACCCAGGTACGGCTGGAGATCGTTGACTTCACGGCCGTTCTTGGTGACGGTGAGAGTCACCTTCGACGACGTTCCCGGAGTGAGGTCGCCGTCGAGGTGGACCTGGTAGCCGTCGACCTCCGCGACGTGCGCGTTCCGGTACTCGGCGGGCCGGAAGTCTCCGCCGGCGAAGAGGTCCGCCCCCAAGGTGATCGCCTCGCCGCCGCTGGGCTTGAAGTCGGCGAAGACGCGGTAGACCCCTGCGTCCCCGACGGCCAGTGGCACGGACCAAATTCCGTCCGCACCGAGTTCGGGGTGGATGTGCTGGAAACCCGCGGTGTCGCGGCGGACGACGATGAGGTGCATCCGCTTCTCGTGTTCGACGTCGTAGGCGGTCACCGGCGCGCCGTCGGCGCCGAGGATCCGGAAGGTGAAGGGAGCGGTCTTCCCGGGGGTGAGCGTCGTGGTGGTGGGCGTGAGGGTGTAGCCGCCCTTGGCCGACGCGAGCCCGGCGGGTTCGTGCTCCTGCTTGCCGTGCGCCGCTTCCGCGACGGTGCCGCCGTGGGTGTCCGAGTGCCCGGCGTCCTCGCCACCGGGCACGCCGGCCGCGCCGGCGAACGGACCGACAGCCCTGCCCGCCACCCAACCGCCACCGGCGACCAGGGCGAGTACCACACCGTAGGCGGAAAGCTTCGCTGCTGTGTTCATCGTGGGAGTCCTTAGTGCGGGTGCCGCCCGCGATCGTGGAGCCGCTCAGGCGCTCAGGTGATATCCGGCTTCTTCGACGGCGGCGCGAACGTCGGCCACCGCGGGTTCACGGGAACCGGTGACGGTCACGGCGCCGGTGGGCAGATCGACCCGGACGTCGGTGACGCCGTCGATCTTGGAGACCTCTTCGGTGACCGAAGTCGCGCAGTGGCCGCAGGTCATCCCGGTGACGGTGTAGGTCGTCTCGCTCATCGTGA
This sequence comes from Amycolatopsis sp. cmx-4-54, assembly GCF_046548895.1. Lineage (NCBI taxonomy): Bacteria > Bacillati > Actinomycetota > Actinomycetes > Pseudonocardiales > Pseudonocardiaceae > Amycolatopsis > Amycolatopsis sp. cmx-4-54. The sequence goes on along the minus strand of NZ_JAEBEJ010000014.1, from coordinate 32,421 downwards.
CTCTCCTCGTGGTTCAGGCGGCCCGTGCGCCGCTCATGACTTAACGTACATACCCCAGGGGGGTACCGCAAGCGCCTTAAGGTACCCAGAGGGGGTATGGGGGCAGCGACGTGCGTCACATACGGGGTGGGGGTACGGGTGAGCGTGGTCTCGGTGCCGGGGTCGCGAGTGGCGACTCGGGTTCCACCAGGGGGTCGTGAGTGATAAAGAGCGTTAGAACGACCATTACCACTCACGACCGTGATCGGCTTCGCGCCACGAAACCAGTCTGGACAGTCAGCGGGAACGGCCTAAGCCAGCCGAAGCTCCCTGCCAGGCAAGGAGCGCCGCCGGTCCGTCACCAGGATCATCGCCAGCGTCCCGATCGCCAGCCACACCACCAGCTGCACGATCCCCGACGTCAGGCCGTCCGACCCCGTCAGCAGCGAGCGCAGCGCGACCAGCGCGCCGTTGGTCGGCAGGATCCCCAGCGCGGTCCCGAAAAAGCCGGGCACGGTCGAAACCAGCGAAGCGCCGACAGTGAGCACGAGAATCGCGAGGGCGGCGAAGCGGCCAGGACGTTTGAAGATCGCCACCAGCGCTTGGTTCACCACGGTGAACGTCCCCGCCGCGAGGACGAGGAGCACCAGCAGGGTCACGGCCTTTCCGAAGCTCAGGCCGAGGAACACCCAGAACACCCCGGTCAGGATCAAGGCGGTCAGCACCGCCAGCGTCGCACCGGGGACGGCCGCGGCGAGGATGATCCGCCAGCTCGGTTCACGGGTGGTGCGCACGCTCGGCGGCACCGCCTGGATCACCTGGTACGTCGCCAGCGCGCACACCCACAGCGCCAGCACGAGGATCAACGCCACCGCGCCTTCGCCGAACGTTCCCGAACCCGCCGTGTCGGCGATCGCGGGGGTGGCGGCGACCTGTTTGAGGTGCTCGCGTTCGGCCTGGGTGTAGTCGGGCACCTTGCCCCGGCCGTCGTTGAGGCCCTTCGCCAGCTCCGAAGCGCCGGATTCGGCGCGCTCGGCGCCGTCGGCGGCGGTGCGGGCGCCGGTGGCGAGTTCACCCGCGCCGGTCGACAGGGTGGTCGCGCCACCGGCGAGCTGACCGGAGCCGTCGGCGAGTTGCCGCGCACCGGAGTCCGCGGCCTTGACGCCGGCGTCGAGTTTCCGCGCGCCGTCGGCCGCCGTGCCGATACCCCCCGCGAGTTCCTTCGACCTGTCCGCGAGCTGCCGGTTCCCGTCGGCGACCTTCTGTGAGCCCGCCGAGAGGTCTTGCACCGCCTTCTTCGTCCGCACGACGGCGTCGCGGATTTCGGCGCGTTTGCCGTCGAGGATCGCGGCATCGGCCGTGAGCTTTTCCGAAGCTGCCTTCAGATCGGTGCAGAACTTGGTGTCCTGATCGCATTTCCGCGCCAGCTCGGCGAACTTCCGCGCCGAATCGCCCGCCGACGGCAACGCGTCGATGATCCGCACGACCTTGTCCGCCAGCGGCGAGATCTTGTCGGCCAGCTGCTTGTTGCCGTTCGCGACCTGCTGCGCCCCGTCGGCCAGTTCCCTGGTCAACCGGGGCAGTTGCGCGGTGTCCTTCTCGGCCTGGGTCAGGCCCGACGACAACCGGCCGGAACCGGTGGCGAGCTGCCCGGTGCCGTTCGCGAGCTTGCGCGCGCCGTCCGCCAGCTGACCCGCGGCCCCGCTGAGCTTTCCCGCCCCACCGGCGAGTTCTCCCGCTCCCGCGGCCAGTTTCCCGGTTCCGTCGGACAACTGACGCAGCCCGACGACGAGCTGGTCGCCGCCGTCGGCCGCGGTCACGAGTTGCTGGTGGATCGAAGAGAACCCGACGTACAGATTGTCCACATAGGTCTCGACGATCTGGCGGTTCAGCGCGGTGAGCGTCGCGTTCGCGACTTCCCGGCTCGCCACCGGGTCGACGAGGCCGGTGCGCTGCGATGTCTCGACACGCATGATCGCCTGCTTCGCGTCGAGCGGTTTCCCGGTCGTCGACGTGGCCTGCGCGGAGAACTCCGGCGGGATGGTGACGACCGCCGAATACGTGCCGTCGGAGATGCCTTCCTTCGCGTCGTCGGCGTCGGTGAGCACCCAGGTGTACGCGGAATCCTCGCCGTGCACGAGGTTTCCGGCCAGTTCCCGGCCGAGCGGGAGCACCTGGCCGTTCACCGTCACCGGCTCGTCGTTGTTGACCACGGCGGCCTTGGCCGCGCCGTGGTCGCCGCCGGGCGACCAGAACGCCCACGCCAGACCGAGCGCGACGATCACCGGGACGAGCACGATCCCGAGCCAGGTCTTCCAGGTCAGCGGGCCGAAGGCGGTCGCACGGGCGGAGCCGGTGAAGAAGCGGGACATCAGCGGACCTCGGCGGGGACGGGGGCGGGCGAAAGGGCGAGGCCCGCGACGGCGGTGGTGGGCAGCAGATCCCGCACGATCGCGAGACTCTGGCAGGACACGGCGAACGTCGCGGCCCTGCTCGCGAACGCCGCTCTCAGACCGGCGCGCTGCGAGGTGGCGACGACGGTGTCCAGATCGTCGAGGAAGACGAGCCCGACGCCGTCGTCGAGCGCGCGGCGGACCTCCCCTGCCGGGTCGTCGGTCTCCTTGCAGGCGATGAAGGCGACGTTCCGCCGGACCGCGTGCGCGTGCTGTGGCAGCACCCGCCCGAGGACCTTCAGATCGCCGCGAACGTTCGGGACACGGCCGGCCAGCGCGTAGAGCAGGGCGCTCTTGCCCGCCGGGCCGGAACCGTGCACGGCGAGGATCTCCCCCGGCCCGAGGTGCAGCTCGACGTCACGGAAGACGGTGCGCCCGCGATCGTCGTCGACGCCGAGACCGGCGGCGCTGATCACTTCCGCCGAGCCGGGCGCGGGCCAGTCGGCGAGCCGGAGTTCGTGGACGAGACCGTCGCCCTCGGCGTCGAACACCGGGAGCTTGCGGTCCAGCCACGGCGGCAGCCCCCAGGCCCGCGGGCCCAGCAGCGCGAGGATCGCCGGGACGAGGGTCATCCGCACGAGGAAGGCGTCCACGAACACGCCGACGGCGAGACTGAACGCGATCGTTTTGATCGTGGCGCTGCCGTCGGGCACGAACGCGGCGAACACGCCCAGCATGATCACCGCCGCCGCGGTCACGACCCTCGACGCGGACACGAACCCCGTTTCGATCGCCTTGTGCGCGTCGCCGTGGTGGACGTAGTCCTCGCGGATCCGGGACACCAGGAACACTTCGTAGTCCATGGCAAGTCCGAACAGGACACCCATCAGGATGATCGGCAGGAAGCTGATCACACTGCCGGTGCGGGTCACGCCCAGCGCCTCGGCCAGATGCCCTTGCCCGAACACGAACGACGTGGCGCCGAACGCGGCACCGATCGACAGCAGATAGCCGAACGTGGCTTTGAGCGGGACGAGGATCGAGCGGAACACCATCGCCAGCAGCACCAGCGAAAGCCCGACGACCAGGATGCCGAACGGTAGCAGCGCGTCGCCGAGCTGCGTGGACACGTCGATGCCGACGGCGGTGAACCCGGTGACCGCGGTCTGCACGCCGTACCGTTCCTTGAACTGCCCCTCCATCGCGCGCAGCCGTTCGACGAGGTCGTCGGTCGCCTCGTCGTAGGCGCCGGTCGTCGGCACGACCTGGATGATGGCGGTGTCGCCCTTGGGGTTCGGCGTGGCGAGCGGGACGACGGCGACGCCGGGCACCCCGCGGATGTCGTCGGCGATGCCGTTGGTGATCCCGATCGGGTCGGTGGTCGAGAGGATGTCCGCGGTGACGACCAGCGGGCCGTTGAAGCCGGGACCGAAATGCTCCGCGACGGTGTCGTAGGCGACGCGGGCGGGCGTGCCGTCTTCGTCGGTTCCGTTGTCCGGCAAGGCGAGCCGGAGATCCAGTGCGGGCGCCGACGCCACCGCGAGCACCCCGACGATCAGCGCGATCGTCACCCACGGCGATTTCGTGGCGAGCCGGACCCAGCGGAGGCTGAAGCGCGACTTCTTCTTGCGCTTGCTCTTCTTCGACTTCTTGGGCCGCAGCCGTTCGCCGGCGAACGCCAGCAGCGCGGGGATCAGCGTGATGGCCACGATCACCGCGACCGCGACGCCGCCCGCCGCCGCGATACCCATCGTGGTCAGGAACGGGATCCCCGCGACGAACAGGCCCAGCAGGGCGATCACCACGGTGAGCCCGGCGAAGATGACCGCGGATCCCGCGGTGGCGGTCGCCCTCGCGATGGACTCCTCGACGTCGAGTCCCTCGGCGAGCTGATCCCGGTGCCGGGAAAGCAAAAAGAGCGCGTAGTCGATGCCGACGGCGAGGCCGAGCATGACCGCGAGCATCGGCGCCGTGGAGGACACGGTCGCCACCGAGGTCGCCGCGTAGACCAGCGCCACCGAGACCCCGACGCCGAGGATCGCCGTCAGCAAAGGCATTCCGGCCGCGATGAACGAACCGAACACCATGAGCAGCACCACGAGCGCGATGACGAGACCGATCCCCTCGGTGGGGCTGAGCTTCGGCACCTTGTCCGAGAACGCGTCGCCACCGGTGAGCACCTCGGTGCCGTGACCGATCCGGCTCTCCAGATCCTGCGCGATCCCGGCGAGCGCGGTCCTCGTCGACGGCTCGATGTCGGCGAGCCCGACGTCGAGCTGCACGGTGACCAGCGCGGCGCGGCCGTCCTTGGACACCGCGTCGTGCACGTTCGCGTCGAAGGGGTTCACCACCGTCGCGACCTGCGGGGCCCTGGTCAGCTCCGGCACGACGGCGGAGACGGAGTCGCGCACGACGGCGGAATCCGCCCGCTGACCTTCGGGAACGAGCACGACCAGCTGCGCCGAAGTCCCGCTCACCTGCGGGAAGACCCGCCCGAGGTGGTCGAGTGCCTCTTGGGACTCCGAGCCGGGGATCGCGAACGTGTCGTCGGTGCCCTGGCCGAACAGCAGCGCCGCGCCGCCCGCGACACACAGCATGACCAGCCACAACGCGGTGACCAGCACACGTCCGCGAGCGGCCAGCCTGCCGAGGCGGTAGAGGAATGACGACACGATCGGCTCCCGGCACTCGTTGGATACATGGCGTATCGTAATGCACGCTGTATCCGATTCACGCTGTATCCTGTCCCACAGCCGGGTGAACCGGGCCGATACGGAAGAATGACGAGATGACCGACGAGCGGGGCGCCACCATGACCAGGCGCCGGGCGGACACCCGCCGACGGCTGATCGACGCGGCGTACGAGGCCTTCTCCGAACGCGGCATCCGGGACACTCCGGTCGAGCTGATCTGCGAACGCGCCGGCTTCACCCGCGGCGCCTTCTACTCGAACTTCAGCTCGAAGGAAGACCTCTTCCTCGCCCTGTTCCAGGAGGAGAACACCCTCCGGCTCGAACGGTTCCGCGAGGCCACCGAGAGCGTGCTCGGCGAGACCGTCGTCGGCGCGCACGAAGACCTCTCCCCCACCCTCGGGCGGATCGCCGAACTGTTCATGGTCGCGCTCAACGCCGACAAGGACTGGTACCTGCTGTGCGCGGAATTCCGCACGCAGGGCCTGCGGCAGCCGGAGATCCGCGACCGGATCGGTGCCGCGTTCCGGCATTTCCACACCGAACTGGGCGCGATCCTGGTCGGCACGCTCGACCGGATCGGCAGGCGGCTGACGATCTCCGCGGACGACGCGGTGCTCGTCCTGGTCGCCCTTTACGAGCAGGGACTGCAGAACTACCTGCTGGACGGCAGCGAACTCCCCGCCGACGGCCGGTTCGTCAGCGAGCTGATCCCGAAGGTGATGGCCTCGTTGATCGTCCCGGCGAACTGACGCCCTGAAGTCCGTGAAGGCCTCCTTGAGGGACCCAGAGTCCCTCAAGGAGGCCTTCACGGACTTATCACGCGACGCGACACGTTCGCCTTACCCCTCAAGAGTCTTGAGGCGTCGTTTCATCGGGATTTCATGGCTCCGCTTTACGGTTCCGGGCACGGATCCGCGGCCGCGGACCAGTGGTCCACGAGGAGACGTGCATGAGCCCGGCGAACCGGACCCCGTACAACATGGTGGCGCCCAGGGACGACGCGCCGAGTCCCGGGGAACGGGACGGGCTCGTCGGACCGGGCTGGAGCTGGGCCGCGTTCTTCACGCCGTGGGCCGACGGCCGCCCGTCGCCGAAGTACCGGTGGACGTTGTTCGAGAGCGCCACCCATGCCGTCGAAGACCTCCGTCGCTGCCTCGACAGCAGCACCGTCGGCAGGCGCGGCGCACTCTGTTCGTCCGTGCTCCGCAAGCGCGGGGCACCGCGGGAACTGGTGCTGTGCGACGGCGCGGAATGGGCTTACGTCGTCCACGAGGTCCGCGCCGGGGTGCATCTGGCCGACGCGGCCGACACCTACTTCGCGCGCTGGCGGACGAGCATGGCGGGGCACCGCTTCACGATCATCAACGCCGGCGCGCCGACTGTCTGGTGAGGTCCAGACCTTCCAGCGCGAGCGTGCGCTGGAGGGGATCACCGTCGGGCCCGATGGTGGTGAGCACCCACTCGAAATGTTCCCTGGCCGCCACCGGATCGCCCGCGGCGAGATGGGTGCGGCCGAGCCGGTTGCGGATCTCTGACTCCATCCCGGCGATCGTCTCCTCGGTGACCGCCGTCAGCGCCCGCCGCTGAAGCTCGAAAGCCGCGTCGAGGTTCCCCAGTTCCAGTTCCGCGGCACCCAGCCGGGCGAGACTGGTGGCGATCAGCAGGCCGTCCGTGGTCTCCTCGGCGAGTTCGACGGACCGCCGGAAATCCAGCGCGGCTTCGGCGAACCTGCCGATCTCCAGCCGGACGGTGCCACAGTGGCACAGCACCCTGGCCAGCATTCCCGGACTGCCGATCTCCTCGCTCAGCTCGCGAGCTCGGCCGAGGTGGACGAGCGCCTCTTCGTGCTCACCCTGCAGGTAGGCGAGATACCCCAGTGCGGACAGCGATCTCTCCGCGAGCCAGCCGTCCCCGACCTCGTCGGCCAAGGCCATCACCCGCCGCGCACCGGGGATGGCGAGATCGTGTCTGCCGTCGATCAGATCCGACATGGCGAGCCCGCCCAGCGCCCGCGCCTCCACCCCGAGGTCGCCCGAGGCCTGGCCCGCCCGCAGCGCGTCGTCGAACCAGCCGCGCGCCCGGTCGAGTTGCCCTTGCATGGCATAGGCGTAGCCGAGGCAGAACCGCAGCGAAGAGACGAGGCGTTCGTCTTCGGCCTGTTCCGCGAGTGGCAGCGCGACCTGCAACGCCGTCCGGCATTCGTGGTACCGCTGCTGACGCGCGAGATAGTCGACCAGACCCTCGGCGACCGAGCACGCGAGTTCGGCCAGCCCGGCTTCGGCCGCTTGCGACACCACCTCCGGCAGGTCGCCGGCCGCGTCGAGCCAGGCGGAAGCGTCACGCTGCCCGGTGAACGGTCCCCCGGTCTCCAACGGAAATCGCGCGACCCCCCATTCGCTCGCCCGGCGAGCAGCACCGAGGTAGAGCCCGTACACCCGTTTCCGGGCCGCTTCGGCGGCGTCTTCGGGCATCTCCCCGGCGAGCCGGCGGGCATAGACGGCCACCAGGTCGTGCAGCCGGTAGCGGCCACTCGCGGGCTCCTGCACGAGGCTGGCGTCGACGAGGCTTTCCAGCCGCCGCTCGGCTTCGGCGGGCGAGCAGTCCAGCAGAGCGGCGACCGACAACCGGTCGAATTCGGTCGTCGGCGACAGGCCGAGCACGCTGAACGCGCTCTGCTCGGCGGGCCGCAGCTGGTCGTACGACAGGCGCAGCGCCACCTCGACACTGCGATCCTCCGCCGTCAGTTCGCCGAGTCTGCGCTCGTCGTCCGACATCCGGTCGACCAGGTCCTTGAACGTCCACATCGGACGATTCTGCAATCGGGCACCCGCGATCCGCAGCGCGAGCGGCAGCCGCCCGCACAGCCCGGCGAGCGCACGCACGGCGAACCGCTCCCCCTCCGCCCTCGGCGCCCCCACGATGCGGCTGAGCAGCCGTTCGGCCGCTTCGAGGCCCAGCGCGCCAAGGGAAACGCGGCGGTCGGCGTCCAAACCGGACAGCCGACGGCGGCTGGTCACCAGCACGCGGCTGCCCGGCCCGGACGGCAGCAGCGGCCGCACCTGCCCGGCGGACTCGGCGTTGTCGAGCACCAGCAGCAACCGCAGCTGCGCGGTCGCCGCCCGCCAGGAGGCGGCCAGTTCGTCGAGATCGTCCGGCATCGCCCCGTCCTCGACACCGACCGCGCGCAGCAACCGCCGCAGCGCGCGTTCCGGCGTCACCGGCTCGCGGCCTTCCGTGTAACCGTGGAGATCCACGAACAAGGCACCGTCCGGATAGGACTCGTGGAGCCGGTGGGCCGCGCGCACCGCGAGCGTGGTCTTCCCCGCGCCGGGAACACCGTCGACGGCGTCGACCGAGACCGACTCCGGATCGCCGTCTTCGACGAGCAGCGCGAGTTCCCGGTCCCTGCCGACGAGTTCGCCGTTGGTGGCGGGCAGTTCGTTGCGGATCCGGCGGGACGGCTCGCGGCGCGGTGCCACCCCGAGCAGCGACTCGTCGCCGCGCAGCACCGCTTCCTGCACCTGCCGCAGTTCCTCACCCGGCTCGACGCCGAGCTGCTCGATCAGCCGCTCGCGGACGTCGGTGAACACCTCCAGCGCCTCCGCCTGCCGCCCGCCGCCGTAGAGCGCCCGCATCAGCAACGCGGCCAGCGGCTCGCTCGGCGGATCGGCGGACACCAGCGCCGACAGCTCGCCGATCACCTCGTCGAACCGCCCGAGTTTCAGCTGGGCCCGCAGTTTCCGGCGCAGCAGCAGAAGCCTGCGTTCCTCGAGCCGTCGCCGCTCCCCCTGGACGAATGCGCCGGGCAGCCCCGTCAGCGGCTCGCCGTGGAACAGCCGGAGCGCGTCGGCGAAGGTGTCCACCGCGGCGACGAGGTCGCCGGACTCCTCGGCGGCGGCCGCGACGGCGGCGATCTCCTCCAGCCGGACCACGTCCAGCCGGACCCCGCCGCTGGCGAACCGGTAGCCGCCGCGATCGGACACGATCACCGAGTCCCGCGGCTTCTGGCCCGAGGTGTCCAGGCATTGCCGCAGCCGCCGGACGTACACCGGCAGCACGTTGGACTCCGGCGGCTTTTCCCAGAGCCCGTCGGTGAGTTCGTAGTGGCTGACGGTCACGTCCGGGCGCAGCAGCAGCGCGGCCAGCACGGCCTGCTGCCGGACCGGCCCCAGGTCCAGCCGGGTCTCCCCGTGCCAGGCCCGCAACGGGCCGAGTAGTTCGAAGCGGAGTCGCGAGTCCGGCATTGTCCCCCCATCGTTGCGCATCAGCCCGGCACCACGATCCCGTGGTCGAACGCGTACACGATCGCCGCCGCCCGGTCCCGCAACTGGAGTTTCGTGAAGATCCGGCCGATATGGCTTTTCACGGTCACCTCCGAGATGACGAGGGCCGCGGCGATCTCCGCGTTGGTCAGCCCGCGGCCGATCGCCCTGAGCACGTCCTGTTCCCTCGGGGTCAGCAGTTCCGGTGAGCGTCCGCCGCTGCCGTTCCCGGCGGCCTGCCGGTACGCGGCGAGCACCCGCCCGGTGACGCCGGGGTCGAGCCACGCGTCACCCGCGGCGACCGCCCGCACGGCCCGGATCAGGTCTTCGGCAGGCGAATCCTTGAGGACGTACCCGGCCGCGCCCGCGCGCAGCGCGTCGGCCAGGAGGTTGTCGTCGTCGAAGGTGGTCAGCGCGAGCACTGGCGGATGCCCGCCGGTCCGCCGCAGCCGCCTGGTCGCCTCGACCCCTCCGACGTCCTTCATCCGCAGGTCCATCACGATCACGTCGACCTCGTGCGCGGCCAGCGCCGCAGGCACTCCCGAGCCGTCGCCGCATTCCCCCGCGATGACGAACCCGTCGCGACGCCGCAGGATGCGCCGCAGCCCGGACCGGACCAGCTCCTGGTCGTCGACCAGCAGCACCTGGATCTCGGCGGCGGTCACGGCTTGACCCCCGGCACGGTGACCTGCACGATCCACTGCCTGCCGCTGGGCCCGGCGCTGAGATCGGCGCCGAGCTGGGCCGCGCGGACGGCCATCCCCGCCAGTCCCGAACCGTCCTCCGCCGCGCGCCGGACGGTCCCGGGGAGGGTGTTGCTGACGATGAGTTTCACCCCCGAACGGCCGGCGTTCAGCCGGACCTCGGCGGCCGCTCCTGGGGCATGCTTGACGACGTTGACCAATGATTCCTGCACGATCCGGTAGAGGCCCAATCCTTCCGAGGCGCCTACCCGACCGAGGTCGCCTTCCTGTGTATAGCGCACCGCCAGCCCGGCGCTGCTAGTGCGTTCCACCAGCGTCGCGATGTCCTCCACCCCTGGTAGCGGGGCGCTGCCCGACGGGGAGTCGGCGAGCAGGCCGACCGTGCGGCGGATGTCGGCCATCGCGGCCCGTCCCACCTGCTCGGCTTCGGTGAGCGCTTCGATCGCCTCGTCGACGTCGCGATCCTGCTGCAACGCGTGCCGGGCGCCGGTCAGATGCAACAGCGTGATGCTGAGCGAATGGCCGACGACGTCGTGCACCTCACGCGCGATCCGCTGGCGTTCGGCGAGCAGGGCCTTGTCGCGGGAGGCGTCCCGGTTGCCGCGTTCGGCGTCCAGCACCCTGGTGTACCAGCGGACCATGAGCCCGCCACTGAGACCGAGCAGGATCGCGACCATGTACACCGGCCCGCCGATAAGCCCGCCCCAGATCCCCGCCACGACCAGTACCGCCTCGCTCGCGACGGTGACGATGGCGATCGCCCACGTCGTCCGCAGGACACTGCCCGCTTCGGTGACCGCGACCAGCAGCAGCAACGGCGCGAAATCCGGGAGCACGGGCTCGAGGAGCAGCACCGAGGAGGCGATGATCAGCGCCGTCATCCGCACCCACGGCATGATCCAGTTCGTGATCGTCCAGATCACCGACGGCGCGATCACGATCAAGCCGGCCAGCGCGATCGGCTCGGGCGGCAGCAGCGCGTCCCGCTGCACCAGCGCGACCGCCGTGAACACGAAGCTCACGGCGCTCGCGCACAGCGCCCCCCACCACGGCAGGGTCAGCCCGGCCCGGGTGAGACTCGCCTGCACCCGTGCCCGGAACCGGTCCCGCAAGATCTCCAGCACGGCATCAGCCTAGGAAGTCCCGATGAGCGAGTCATCGTGCGGCGGGCGGCACCCGTCTCCGCCCACGGTAGGAGGCCGGGCGAGCACGGTGGGATGAAATCCGGATGAAACCCGGGTCGGTCATTCCCGGCTGAGCGCGACCCAGTTCAGTTTCTCCTGTTCTCGTTTCGGCAGGCCCGCGACGACGAGGTCGTAGGAGTCCTCGATCATCTCCCGCACGAAGTCGCTGGTCAGCGAACCGTCCAGCTCGACGGTGTTCCAATGTCGTTTGTTCAGGTGGTAGCCGGGGATGATCGCCGGATGCTCGGCGCGCAGCCGGACCGCCAGATCGGGCTCGCATTTGAGACTGATCCGCAGCGGCTTCGCCTTGAACGGGCCGAGCGCGAAGACCTTGCCCGCGACCTTGTACACGTTGATGTCCTCGCCGAACGGGAACTCCTCCCGCGCGCCTGGGAGGGCGAGGCAGAGCTTCGCGAGAGCAGCAGGCTTCATGGCGTTCAGGCTAGGTCGTGTCCTGTGAGCCGGTTCGATGGGCTTCGTGATCCAGGTGGTCTCTGGCGGTGCGGGCGGATCGGCCTCGTACCGGGTCGTACTCGGCCGCATCCGCCCGTGCCGTCAGGGACCACCTGGGCGCGAAGACCGCGAACAGGCTCACAGGACACGACCTGGCGTCCACCGACAGAAACCTGTCCTGTCCAGGTCGTTGACCGGCTGTCGGTGATTCCTTGACGATGAGTGGAGCCAACTGGTGGAGGCGAACCGACATGCGCGTGAAGTATCTCGCCGTAGCGGGAATCCTGGTGCTGGGCTTGGTGCCGAGTGCCGCGGCGACCCCGGTGGAGAGCCTCGCCACCAGCGGCTGGGTGGGCACCTGGGCGGCGGCGCCCGCGGCCGGGGTGGCCGGGACCGACAACGGCTACCCGAACTTCTCGATCCGCAACATCGTGCACACCAGCGCCGGCGGGCACGAGGTCCGCGTACGGCTGTCCAACGCCTTCGGCCGGACTCCGGTGCTGTTCGGCCGGGTGACCGTCGCGGTCGCCGCGGGCCCGGACACCCCGCAGGCCGTGCCGGGCACGATGCGCGCGCTGACCTTCGGCGGGGACCGTGAGGTCACCGTGCCGCCGGGCGCCGACATCGTCAGCGACGGCACGGCGCTGACCGTGCCGAGGGACGGCGACCTGCTGGTCACCACGTACACCCCGGCGCCGTCGGGTCCGGTCACCTACCACCCGCTCGCCATGCAGAACTCGTACTTCACCCGGAACGGCGACAAGGCGGCCGACGAGTCGGCGGCCGCGTTCCCGGAGAAGACCGCGGTCTGGCACTACGTGTCCGGAGTGGACGTCCGCGGCGCCGGGTTGCGGGGCAGCGTCGTGGCGATCGGCGACTCGATCACCGACGGGGCGCATTCGACCTGGGGCGCGAACCTGCGCTGGCCCGATCAGCTCGCCGACAAGATCAGCGCGCGTCTCGGCGTGCTCAACGCGGGGATCAGCGGGAACCGCCTGCTGCTCGACGGCGGCAACTACGGCGTCAACGCGCTGGCCAGGCTCGACCGGGACGTCCTGAACCAGTCCGGCGTGCGGACGGCGATCGTGTTCGAGGGCATCAACGACATCCAGCAGACCCCGCACCAGGCCGATCCGAACAAGATCATCTCGGCGCTGAAGCAGATCGCGACGAGGGCGCACGACCGCGGGCTGCGGGTGCTGGGCGCGACGATCACCCCGTGGAAGGGCTGGGGTTCGTACACGCCGCAGCTGGAGGAGACCCGGCAGGCGGTGAACCGGTTCATCCGGACCAGCAGGCTCTTCGACGGATACGTCGACTTCGACGCGGCGATCCGCGATCCCGCCGATCCACAGCGAATGAAACCCGAATACGACTCCGGCGATCACCTCCATCCCGGCGACAAGGGCTTCACCGCCATGGCGAACGCCGTCCCGCTGCCCGGACTCCGGCACGAATAAGGGCTGCGCCAGGCGGTTTCGTGGGGCACGATGAACTGATGGCGATCAGGAATGACTAGCGGAGACAGCGGTACCCGAGCGACGGCGCGGCTGGTCCGGTTCGCCGAACACGACGCCCGCGCCGAAACCCTCCGCGCGCAGCTCGCGGATCTCCACGGAACGATCCGGCTGGCGAAACGGACGTCGAACCTGTTCCGGGCACGGACGGCGACCACCACACCCGGTCTGGACGTCTCGGGATTCACGCAGGTCCTCGACGTCGATCCCCTGGCGCGCACGGCCGACGTCGAAGGCATGGTCACCTACGAGCAGCTGGTGGACGCGACCCTGCCCCACGGGTTGATGCCGCTGGTCGTGCCGCAGCTCAAGACGATCACGCTCGGCGGCGCGGTCACCGGTCTCGGCATCGAGTCGTCCTCGTTCCGCAACGGGCTCGTGCACGAGTCGGTGCTGGAGATGGAGCTGCTCACCGGTGACGGCAGGATCGTCGTCGCCCGGCCGGACAACGAGCACAGTGACCTGTTCCACGGCTTCCCGAACTCGTACGGGACGCTCGGCTACGCGCTGCGGCTCAAGATCGAACTCGAGCCGGTCAAACCATACGTGCGGCTCGACCACGTCCGGTACGACGACACCGAGGAGTACTTCGCGGCGCTCGGCGAAGCCTGCCGTAGCGGGTCGGCCGACTTCGTGGACGGAACCGTCTTCGGGCCGGGCGAGCAATACCTGACGCTGGGCACGTTCACCACCTCGGCGCCCGCGACCAGCGACTACACCTGGCTCGACATCTACTACAAGTCGATCCGCTCGCGCGAGACGGACCATCTGAGCGTCCGGGACTACCTGTGGCGCTGGGACACGGACTGGTTCTGGTGCTCGCGGGCGTTCGGTGTGCAGCACCGGCTCCCCCGGCTGCTGCTGGGCAGGCGGCTGCTGCGGTCTTCGGTCTATTGGAAGGCGGTGGCGCTCGACCGCCGGTTCGGGGTCGCCGCGAAACTGCTCAAGCTGCGCGGGCTTCCGCCGGAAGAGACCGTCGTGCAGGACATCGAGGTGCCGCTCTCGCGGGCGGCGGAGTTCCTGGACTTCTTCCGCCGCGAGATCCCCATCAGCCCGGTGTGGATCTGCCCGCTGAAGCAGCGGCCGGGTGGCGTGAACTCGCCGCTGTACGAACTGGACCCCGAAACGCTGTACGTCAACTTCGGGTTCTGGTCGGCGGTCCCGCTGGACCCCGGCGAGGAGCCGGATACGCACAATCGGCTGATCGAGGCCGAAGTGACGCGACTCGGCGGGCGGAAGTCGCTGTATTCCGACAGTTTCTATACCGAAGACGAGTTCTGGCGGCTGTATAACGGTGACGCCTACCGGAAATTGAAGACGGCCTACGACCCCGACGGCCGCCTGCTCGACCTGTACGCGAAATGCGTGCGGCGGCGGTGACCCGGGCCGGAAGAAGAGAGACGACCATGGCTGAGACGACGACCGTCGGCAAGATCTTCGAGCGGTTGCTCGGCCCGAGCACCGAAGTGTCCATCACCGCCTATGACGGCAGCACGAGCGGGCCCGCGGACGCACCCGTGTCGATCGAGGTGCGATCGCCGCTGGCGTTGACCTACCTGATGTCGTCCCCGGGCGACCTCGGTCTCGCGCGGGCCTACGTCGCCGGCGCACTCGACGTAGGCGGCGACCTCTACACGGCGTTGCGCGCGCTCGTTTCCCAGGTCGATCAGCTCAGCGCCGCCGACCGGTTGTGGCTGCTGCGCGAACTCGGCCCCAGGCATCTGCGCCGCGTCGCCCCACCCGCCGAAGAACTGCCGAGCCGGTTCAAGCGCGTCGTCGACGGGCTGAGGCACTCGAAAGCGCGTGACAGCAACGCGATCTCCAACCACTACGACGTCTCGAACCGGTTCTACGAACTGGTGCTCGGGCCGTCGATGGCCTACACCTGCGCCGCGTATCCGTCCGCCGACGCCTCGCTGGAGGAGGCACAGGCGCACAAATTCGACCTGGTGTGCCGGAAACTCGGCCTCCGGCCGGGAATGCGGCTGCTGGACGTCGGCTGCGGCTGGGGCGGGATGGTGGAGCACGCCGTCGCGAACTACGGCGTCGAGGCGCTGGGCGTGACCCTTTCGCGTGAGCAGGCGCAATGGGCGCAGAAGGACATCGTGACCAAGGGGCTCGCGGACAAGGCAGAAGTACGGCATCTCGACTACCGCGACGTCACCGAAACGGGCTTCGACGCGGTGTCGTCGATCGGGCTCACCGAACATATCGGCGCCCGCAACCTGCCGTCGTACTTCCGTTTCCTCGCCGGGAAACTGAAGCCGCACGGGCGTTTGCTGAACCACTGCATCACCAATCCGGACACCTCCGTCGCGCACCGGTCACGCGGGTTCATCGACCGGTACGTCTTCCCTGACGGTGAGCTGGAGTCCGTCGGAGAGATCGCCACCGCGATGCACGACAGCGGGCTGGAGGTGCGGCATTCGGAGAACCTCCGCGAGCACTACGCCACCACCCTCGGCGCGTGGTGCGCCAACCTCGACGCGAACTGGGACGCGGCCGTCGCCGAAGCGGGTGCCGGGCGGAGCCGCGTCTGGGCGCTGTACATGGCCGCGTGCCGCCTCGCGTTCGAACGGCGGGAGATCGAACTGCACCAGGTGCTCGGGGTGAAGGTCGGCCCGGACGGTGACTCGGGCATGCCGCTCAGGCCGGATTGGGGTGTTTAGAGGACTCAATGCCGGAAGGCCTCGGCAAGCCACCACGAGCCGCCGTCGTCGGCGATCTTGGCGTCGACGACGAGCGGCGCGTCCCGTGGCCCGCCGAGCCATTCCGTGACCGCGGCCAGATCCTCGACCGACCGCACGGTGATCCCGGCGCATCCGAAACCGCGGCCGATCGCCGCGATATCGGTGTCGGGGAACCGGACCGTGGTCATGTCCGCTTCGCCGAAATGGTGGATCTCGGCGCCGTACGCCGCGTCGTTGTAGACGATGACCACGAGCGGGATCCGTAGCCGTACGGCGGTTTCCAGCTCGGAGACGGCCATGTGGAACCCTCCGTCGCCGACCCCGAGCACCGGCAGCCGGTCCGGCCGGGCCAGCGCCGCGCCGATCGCCGTGCCGAGACCGAGCCCGATACTTTGGAACGCCTGGGTGAAGCAGAAGCCGTTCTCGTCGGGGACGGACAGGTACGCGCTCGGGTAGCCCATGAAGTTGCCGGAGTCGATCGAGACCACGCGTTCGGCGGGCAGGATCTCGTCGAGACGGCGGCTGAGCGTGCGCGGATCGATCCTCCCGTCGCCGGATAGGTCGTTATACGGCACGTCGTTCCACCGTGTGCTTTCAGGGGCTTCGCGGCTCTTCTTGTGGCCACGTTTTTCGAGTTCGGCGTGAACGTCCACAGCCGTGCCTGCGACGTCGCCGACGACGCCGAGGTCGATCGGCCGGTGCGCGCCGAGCGCGGCCTGTTCGACGTCGACCTGGACGAGCCGGGCCTCCGGGCCGAGCAGCTTGCCGTGGCGGGTGGTCCACATGTTCAGCGCGCAGCCCCAGCCGATCACGAGATCGGCTTCCTTGATGAGATCCGCCGTTCGCGGTGACGAAAAGCCGCCCGCGATCCCGAGCGAGAAGGGATCGTCGTGGAACAGTCCGTGCGCCACCGCCGAAGTCGCCAGCAGCGCCCCGGAAAGCTCCGCGAGTTCTCTGAGCGGTGTCGCGCTCGCCCGTGCACCGCGACCTGCGATGAACACCGGCCGCCGCGCTTCGGCGAGAAGGCCGGCCAGTTTCGCGACCGCCTCGGTGTCCGGCCGGATCGGTGCAGGACCAGGGATCGTCGGGATTCGGACCGCTTCGGGCGCTTCCTGGGCTTGGACGTCGAGCGGGAGGTTGAGCAGGACGGTGCGGCGCCGCTGCACCGCCGTCCGGTAGGCACGGACGGTGTCGGCGACCGCGGTGGCCGCGCCGTGCACGCGCTCCGGCACGGCGCCGACGGCGGCCGCGAGCGCGTCCTGGTCCACCCGGAAGTTCGACAGCACCGCCGACGCCGCGGTGTCCCCGGCCAGGACGATCATCGGGGTCCGGCTCTTGGCGGCCTCGGTGATCCCGGTGAGCGCGTTGGTCAGCCCGCAGCCCTGATGGAGGCTCAGCACCGGCACCCGGCCGCTCATCCGCGCGTACGCGTCGGCCATGCTCGCCGCGCCGCCCTCGTGCCGCGCGGCGACGAACCGCACCCCTCCGGAACGTAATCCGTTGGTGGCCTCGAAATTGCCGCTGCCCACCACCCCGAACGCGGTACCCACCCCGAGTTCCGCCAGCGTGCGGCCGACCAGCTCCGCGACGTTCATGGCCGCTCGACCAGCGCGTACACCCTGGCGGGGCTGCCGGAACCGCCGACGATCGGAAGCGGGCTGACGACCAGCAGCGATCCGGTGGGCGGCAGGCTCGCCAGATTCCGCAACTGGGTCAAACCGTGCTTACCCGCGCCCAGCAGGAGTTCGTGGCAGGGGAAGGCCGGTTCGAGGGCTAGCGCCTGCCCCGCGTCCGTGCCCACGGTCTCCACCCCGAATCCGGCGATCGGCGCCTCCTCCGCGAGCCAGCGGGCACACTCCGCCGAGACGCCCGGCGAATGCGGACCGTTCTCGTCGTTGTTGAGGAAGGCCTCCTGATCATGCGAACGGGCGTCCCAGCCCGTGCGGTAGAGCAGCCAGCCACCTTCGGGCAACGGTCCGTTCTCCCGTTCCCACTCGCGGATGTCTTCCGTGAAAAGCAGGAAATCCGGATCCTCGGCCGCACGGGCCGTCGCGTCGAGCACCACGGCCGGGGCGACCAGCGTGCGCAGCGGCACCTCGGAGACGTCGTGGCCGTCCTTTCCCGACACCCAGTGCACGGGAACGTCGAGGTGGGTCCCGGTGTGCTCGCCGGTGTGGATGTTGTTCCAATACCAGCGCGGCCCGCGTTCGTCGTATCGGCTGATCTCCTCCAGGCCGAACGGGATCGTGTTCGCGAACGGCTCCGGCAGCTGGAGGATCGGGGTGCTCGCGCTCAACGGGGCGGTGAGGTCGACGACCTCGATCGTGCCCGCGGTGATCGCGGTGTTCAGCTGGGCCAACAACGACATGCGTGCCTCCCGGGGTGACTGCGGCGTCCTCGGTCACCTTAGGCGGGTTTCGGGGGCGACGGGATGGCTTGTTCGTCGGACGTCGTCGATACAGTGCGCGTGCGCTCTGGCGATGAGAGTAAGCCCCATGGTCGAGGTGGCACTGCGGTCGGTCGAGGATTCCGACCTCGACGCCTTGTTCGAACAGACGCGTGACCCCGAGCCGGTCCGGATGGCCGCGTTCATCGCCAGGGACCCCGACGATCGCGAAGCGTTCGACCTCCACATCGCGAGGTTGAGGTCATCTCAGGACATCATCCTGCGTGCGGTGACCGGCGACGGACGTTTCCTCGGCACCATCGGCAGTTTCTTCGTGGAGGGCGACGCTGAAATCACTTACTGGATCGACCGTTCGGTTTGGGGGCGAGGAGTCGCCAGCCGAGCACTCGCACTGTTCCTCGACACAGTCGAAGTCCGGCCCTTGTATGCCCGCGCCGCCAGCGACAACCACGGATCGCTTCGGGTCCTGCAGAAGGCGGGCTTCACTGTCATCGGCACCGAGAATGCCTACGCGTCCGCTCGGAACGCCGAAATCGAAGAGACCATCCTGCGCCTTGACTTTTGAGGGGTTATCAGTCTGCGAATCCAGGTACTTGCAGCAAGGCCGTGCACACGAACTGCCGCTCACGAGACTGAACTTCTGATGGCGGTCATCAAGAATTTCCTTACCTTTCGGTAGATCCTGGAACACCTCTCACCCCCAGAATACGAAACCAATTTCTGGAACACCTTTCACATTCGCACACCTGTTCGAGTGCTGGTATTATCGTGGGGTGTCCAGCCAACGAATCCTCGAACCGCCACAGGAGCTGTGGCGTGCCGGTGCGCGCGAGCTCGCGCACGGCGTGGTGGAGCGGTTGTCGGTGGCACGACAGGCCATGGCGGAGGTCGGGCAGTACCTGACCGAGATCGAGTCCCGTGGCCCGATGGAACTGTTCGGGCACGGATCGACGGCGGGCTGGTTCGCCGAGACCGCTCGTATCACCCCGAAAGAAGCCCGCGACACCGTGGCCCGGGCGCTGGCGGTGAACGCAAGCCGCAACCTCGACGGCACCCCCGCGCCAGCGTTCGCGCCGCTCGCCGGGGCCGCCGCCGCGGAAGGCGACCTCGGGCATCAGCAACTCGACCCCATCCTCGCCGCACTGAAGAAAATCCCCGCCGACGTCTCCGCCGAAGACCGCTCCGGCGCCGAACAGATCCTGGTCGACCTCGCCCGCCACGCCGGGCCACAGCAGATCATCAACGCCGGCGCCGACCTCGTGGCGCACCTGGACCCCGACGGCGACGAACCCCAAGACGAAGACCTGAAATTACCCTCACGCGAGGTCCATCTCCGCAAACGCGACGACGGCTGGTGGCGACTCAACGGCCTCCTCGACCCCGAATTCGGGGCGCGCGCGAACGCGTTGTTCGAAACCTGGGGACAACGAAGACCCGTCGATAAGGACGGCAACCGCGACCCCCGCACCCCCGGCGAGCGCAATGGCGACGCCTTGTTCGACGCCATCCACTACGCCATGACCAACGACAAAGCCCCCACCCTCTCCGGAGACCGCACCACCATCGTCGTCACCATCCCCCTGGAAACGCTGACCTCCGGGCTCGGGGCGGCCTGCGTGGACGGGGTCACCCGGATCACCGCACGCCACGCGCGGATGCTCGCCTGCGACGCGAAAATCATTCCCGCCGTCCTCGGGACCGAAAGCGAACCCCTCGACATCGGCCGCGCCACGCGCAGCGTCACCCCCGCCCAACGCCGAGCACTGAACCTGCGGGATCGCGGCTGCGCCTTTCCGGGCTGCCACCGCAAACCCAAACACTGCGAAGCCCACCACATCTTGCCCTGGGGCCACCACGGCGACACCGACCTCGACAACCTCTGCCTACTCTGCCGCTACCACCACATGCTCATCCACGGCCAATCCGGCTGGAAAGCCCAAATCACCGACGGCCGACCCGAATTCATCCCACCCCAATACCTCGACCCGCTACAGAAACCCCGCCGCAACCACCGCTGAACCCGAAAAGCCCGCCGACCACCACACCGGCGACGGGCCCTTCGGCATGCCCTCACTCAGTTGAACCAGGTACCGAACATCGAACTCTGCGACCGACCCTCCAGCCGCTTCCCGAGGTCGACGGCCTGCGCCTCGGTCAGCAGACAGATATAGTCGGTGACGGCCCGAGCGCATCGGGCTTCCTTGTTCTCGCCGAAGGTTCCCTTCGCCTCATCGTCGCGCTTGATGTCGCGGTAGATCACGCGGAGCTGGATAGGAATCTTCGGGCTGCTCGGTGACTTCTCCAAGCACGTGATCAACCGATCGAACAGCGAACCGATGATCCTCTTCTGACCTTCCTGCTGGATGGCCAGCGGCGGCCTGTCGATCACGTAGAACCACGTGAGTTCCTTCAGTGCGACTACCCGATATTGGCTGGCTTGATCGACCGCTACGTAAGGAGGCTCATCGAGGAGCCGGACCGCTTCCACAAAACGGGAGAGATGACCGCTGGTGATCTTGTTCATCTGTACTCGGTTCCGGCGAGTCTCCCAGAACTGCGAGTGAAGATGGCCGCCGAACTCGTCGATGATCGTGTCCAGCTCATCCCGGAAGCGGGCCTCGTCGAATCCTTCGTAGTCCTTCAAGCGACGGAGTCCGTGCTTGACAATGCGCTCCTTGTCCACCGACAGGCCGTGCAAAGGGATCAACCCCGCCCGGAAGTAGTCCTCGAGATCATGGGTCGCATAGCTGATGTCGTCGGCCCAGTCCATCAGGACGGCGTTCGCGGTTCTGAGCTCATCATGGTCGCTCTCCCGCACCCATTCGAAGTCTTCCCGTTCGGTCTGATAGGCACCCCACTTGTCGCCGTATCCACGATCGGTCCACAGCGCGGTGGTCTTGCACGAGTCACAGGCTTTGAGACGCGGGTACTTGAGGATCGCGTTCAGCGTCGCCCGGGTCAGGTTGAGCCCCATGTGCTCCTCCTTCCGCCGGGCCAGTTTCGTCACCACCCGGAGAGACTGCGCGTTCCCTTCGAAGCCCTCCAGCCCGGCGACCTGCGCGAGCCGCTGGTCAAGGACCTCCTCGGCGATGTGCCCGAACGGCGGATGCCCGATGTCGTGCACGAGTCCCGCCGTCTCGACGACGTCCTCGTTCAAGTCCGATCCCGCTGGGAACACGCCCGATTGAGCGCGGAGATGCTGCACGAGTCTTCGGCCCATTTGCGCGACCTTCAAACTGTGCGTGAGCCGGTTGTGCAGCACCAGTTGCTCATTGACCGCGGCGACCTGCGCCACCCCGGCCAGTCGTCGGAACGCGGATGAATAGAGCACTCGATCGCGATCGCGTTGATACGCGTCCCGATAGGACTCGTTCTCCCGCACTTCGTGGCGCCGGGCAGTTCCCTCCGACATGGTCGCCTCCTCGTCCTGTCTCAACGAACCTTGAACAGAAGGCGGCACCCGACAGGAGACCGTTAACCTCTCCGGACAAGAGACAGGTCCATCGGTACTCGTTCGCGACCGAACCGCAACCCGGGTCAGTCCACCATCACCAGGTCCAGCCCCCGCAACCGTTCCCGGTCCGCGATGACGTCGATTTCGCTGATCTTCCCGTCCACGAAGGCGAACGCGAGGACCACCGAAGGCCGTCCTTCGTCGGCCATCACGAGGCCGATGCTTCCGTTCACCAGCGCGAGCTGAGTGACCGCCGCCCGCACCGAAGCGGCGGCCGCACCACGAGCGACCGTGTCCGCGCCCCGCAGGAAGATCGGCGCGCGCGAAGGGCCCGCCGCCTTGTCGGCGCGGAGGACGACGTCGGGGTGCAGAAGGTGGAGGAGTGCGTCGAAGTCGCCGCCGCGGGCCGCGGCCAGGTAGGCGTCGACGACCTGGCGTCGTCGCGCGACGTCCGGTTCCGTGGCGACGGATCGGCCCTGGACACGGCGCCGGGCGCGGCTCGCGAGTTGGCGGGCGGCGGCCGGGGTGCGGTCGATGAACGGGGCGATCTCGTCGAACGGCACCGCGAACATGTCGTGCAGGACGAACGCGAGCCGTTCGGCGGGTGCGAGCGTGTCCAGGACGACCAGCATCGCCAGCCCGACCGAGTCGGCGAGTACCGCGTCGGCGGCGGGATCGGCGGTGGAATCGGCGGTGGAATCGGCCGGTTCGGCGAGGTGGTCGTCGAGTGGTTCTTCCCGACGGTGGTCGCGCGAGCGCAGCACGTTCAGGCACACCCGCGCCACCACCGTGGTCAGCCAGCCGCCGAGGTTCTCGATCTCCGCCGCCTCGGTGCGGTCGAGCCGCAGCCACGTGTCCTGCACGGCGTCTTCGGCCTCGCTGACCGAACCCAGCATCCGGTACGCCACCGCCCGCAGCCTGGTCCGATGTTCCTCGAAACGCTCAGTCAGCCCGTCCACGGCTCATATCTAACAGCCACCGAGATCGTCGGTGTACCGCACGCCCGAGGACCGGTACGACGCGGCCCGTTCGGCGGCGGCCTGCGGCGTCAGGACCTCGTTCTTCGCGTAGTAGACCCAGTCGACCTGTTCGAGGTAGGTGCTCGTGCCGCCGCTGTGCCGCGTGAGGTCGATGAACCACTGGTTGAAGTTCAGGGACATGTTCTGCCGCGGGTACACATCGAACGGCCCACTGCGATCGTGGTCGGCCACCAGGGTGCCGTCGATGTAGTACCGCACATGGCCGCCGGACACGGTCGCGGCGACGGAATGCCAGCCGTCGATGCTGCGGCGCTGGCTGGCGCTCTTGTTCTCGGCGTACCAAGGATCCGGCGTGTACGTATGCCAGCTGGTCTGGAAGTTCACCGGCCCCGCCTCGCCCCATCCGCCGTTGGGCAGGTACTCCGAGAAGTCCAGTTCGCTGTAGGTCGGGTCGTTGTCGTGGCGGAGCGGGCTGATGGTGAAGAAGGTCTGGTTGATCCGGTCACCGTCCGGGCCCGACACCGGCGCGTCGGAGAAGCGGATCCGGGCCGCGTAGGTCCCTTCGAAGAACCGCCGGTCGGGTTGCATGATCTCGGTCTGCGTCGTACCCGCGGGCGTGCCGTCGGTGGTGGAGGCGAGTTGCAGCACCTTGTCGCCGTCGGACGTCGGGAATGTGATGCCCTCCGGAGCCCAGCGCGCACCTCCGACGCCGGGGCCGCCGGCGCCGGAACGCACCTGCCAACCGTGCCGGGCGAGGAGTCCGTCGGTGTGCGAGCCGTAGTGGAAATCGTCGAACAGTGCCCCGCAAGCGGCCACTCCGGCCACGGCACCCGGCGCCACCGTCAGTGCGGCGACCGACAGCGCCGCGACGGCGGCGACGCGAAACTTCCCTGAGGTCGACATCGTCGTCTCCTTTACCACTGGTCAGTTTCTTTCACCGTCGCCCCCGGCACTGGTAAAGTCAACAGGTCTAGACAACTTGTCCACCAGCCAATTCGTCCTGACCACTGGGTAGGCTGTGGTCATGCGGCGAACAGAGGTCAAGGACCGGCTACGCCAGCTCATCGAGCGGCGGCAGCCGGGCGAGGTCCTGCCTTCGGAACGCGCGCTGAGCAGTGAAATCGGAGTCTCGCGTCCCACCTTGCGGGCCGCGATCGACGAGCTGGAGCGAGACGGTCTCGTGGTCCGCGAGCACGGCCGCGGCACCTTCACCGCGCCGCGCAAGATCTCCCAGGACCTCGTCCCAGCCACCGGCGGCGAGCAGTTCGCCCCGCCCGCCGAGGGCCACTGGACCAGCCGGGTGATCGACTTCGCCACCACGCCGGCGGGCGCGCGGCTCGGCAAACGGCTCGAGGTCTCCCCCGGCCACACGCTGGTGGCCGTCACCCGCGTCCGCGTGGTCGAAGACGCGCCGATGGCGATCGAACGGATAATGGTCCCCCGGGACCTCGTACCAGATATCACGGCCGCGGGCTTCGAGTCCGGTTCGTTCTACGAACTGCTCCGCACCCGGTACGAGGTCGTTCCCGCGACGGCCGTGCAGATCATCGAGCCGACCGTCACCGACGCCGACGAATCCGGCCTGCTCGGCGTCCCGCAGCACTCGCCCGCGCTGCTGTTCGAGCGCACGACCCGCGACGCGGGCGGCCGCGTGATCGAGTACACCCGCTCCATCTACCGGGGCGACCGCTACCGGATCACCTCGCATCTGAAGTTCGACCACACCTCCGGCTGACTCCGGCGCGCCGGGACCGTCCATCCGGGAGTCCGTGCGAGACTCCCGGGCGATGTACACCCCGTCCGATCTCGCCGACCTGCTCGAATGCGAGCACCGCAGCCTCCTGAACCAGGCGCTGGCGACCGGCCTCCCGGGAGCGCCGCGGCCGGGCTCCGGGCCGGATCAGCTGGCGGTCACGCACGGGCGCGCGCACGAGGCCGCGACGCTGGACAAGCTGCGCGGAGAACGGAGCGCCGTCGTCGAGATCGACGAACGCGATCCGGTCGTCGCCGCGAAGGCCACCGAAGAGGCGCTACGGGCCGGCGCGCCGGTGATCTACCAGGCGGTCTTCCACGACGGCGAGTTCTCCGGCCGCGCCGACTTCCTGATGCGGGACGACGAAGGCCGTTATGAGGTCTACGACACGAAGCTGGCCAGGCACGCGAAGCCCGCGGCGGTCGTTCAGCTGACCGCGTACGCCGACGCGCTGCGCCGGGCGGGCTGGCCGTCCGGGCCGCGGATGCATCTGCTGCTGGGCGATCACAGCACGCGGTCGTTCCGCGTCGACGACTTCCTCCCGCTGGTGGACCGGCTCCGCGCCCGGTTGGAGAACCGGCCGCCCACACTGCCTGCCCCGCTGTGGGCCGACGAGCGACCCGCGTGCGGCGCCTGTTCCTACGCGGCGCACTGCGCGAGCGCCCGCGAGGCCGATCGCGATCTTTCGCTGGTCGCGGGGATGCGTGGTGACCAGCGGCGCAAACTCGTCGCCGCGGGCCTCGGCACCATCGACGCGCTCGCGGCCGCCGCACCGGAGGACAGGCCGCGCGACATCTCGACGACGTCGTTCACCACGCTGCGTGCCCAGGCCGCGATCCAGGTCCGGCAGGACGACACCGGGCAGATCGCCTACGAGGTCATCGATCCGGACGCGCTGGCCGAACTCCCGCCGCCCGCGCCCGGCGACGTCTTCTTCGACATGGAAGGCGACCCGTACGCCTTGGCGGGCGAAGGGCTCGAATACCTCTTCGGCGCCGTGACCGCCGAAGACGGGACGAAGTTCACGCCGTTCTGGGCGCACAACCGGTCTCAAGAGAAGCGGGCCTTCGAAGAGTTCGTCGACTTCGCCATCGCGAGGCTCACCGAGCATCCCGGCTCGCACGTCTATCACTACGCCCCGTACGAGGTCACCGCGATCAAACGGCTCGCCGCCGTGCACGGGACCCGCGAGGACGCCGTCGACCATCTGCTGCGCAGCGGTGGTCTGGTGGACCTGTATTCCGTGGTGCGCAAGGCGCTCCGGGTCTCGCAGCGGTCGTACTCCATCAAGTACCTCGAACCGCTCTACATGCCCGAAGCCCGCGACGGCGATGTCAAGACGGCGGTCTCGAGCATCGAGGCGTATGAGGAGTACTTGACGCTCACCGCCTCCGGCGAGACCGAACACGCGGACGAAGTGCTGCGCGGGATCAGCGACTACAACGAATACGACTGTGTCTCCACGCTGCGGCTCTTCGAGTTCCTCCACAAAGTCCGCGCGGAGGAAGGGATCGAACTCGCCGAGCCGCCGGAAGAGTCCGATGTGGACGCTCTGCTCCGGCAGACCGAGGAGGACGTCGCCGCTCAGAAGCGCGCCGAACGCGCCGCGCAGCTGGCCGCGCTGGTCGATCCGCTGCTGGACGGGCTCCCCGATGATCCGGCGGAGTTCACCGGCGAGGATCGCGCCCGCGCGTTGCTGGCCGCGTCCGTCGGCTACCACCGCCGCGAGACGAATCCGGCGTG
Organism: Amycolatopsis sp. cmx-4-54; assembly: GCF_046548895.1. NCBI lineage: Bacteria > Bacillati > Actinomycetota > Actinomycetes > Pseudonocardiales > Pseudonocardiaceae > Amycolatopsis > Amycolatopsis sp. cmx-4-54. The sequence continues at coordinate 6,209 of NZ_JAEBEJ010000014.1, read as the reverse complement.
GTGGGAGTACTTCCGCCAGCTGGCCGCCCCGCTCGGCGATCTGGAGACCGACAACGCCTGCACCGTCCCGGTCTCGCTGGAAGCCGGGGAATGGGTGCCGCCGTCCGGCCGGGTCCGCAAGGCGAAACGCTCGCTGATGCTCCGCTGCGACCCGGACCGGCCGCATCCCTTCGCCCCCGGCGACGACGTCCGCCTGCGGTACGGAGCGGCCGCGCGGGACGCGAAGGTCGTCTCGGCCACCGCCGTCGAGCTGATCCTGGAAGAGAGCTGCCCGCCCGACGAGACCACCGCCGACCGGCCGGTCGCGGTGCTGCCCGGAAGCCCGGTGCGTCCCTCCCCCAAGGACGACGCGGTCGCGGATCTCGCCCGACTCGTCGTCGACACGCTGCCGGTGCTGCCCGCGCATCCCGGCGTCGATCTCCTCCGGCGTACGTCGCCGCGGCTGCGCGACGACCGGAGCCTGCCCGAAGCCGGGACGGACCTGGTGAGCACGGTGATCGAGACCGTCGAGGCGCTCGACGGCTCCACGCTCGCCGTCCAGGGCCCGCCCGGCGCGGGCAAGACGTACCTCGCGGGCAGGCTCATCGCGAAACTCGTGCGCGCGGGCAAGACCATCGCCGTCACCTCGACCAGCCACAAGGCCGTGGAGAACGTACTGTCCGCCGCGCTCAAGAACGCACCGGATCTGCCGTGCGCGAAACGCGCCAAACGGACCCCGGATCCGGCCGCGCCGTGGGAGCAGCCGAAGACCAATCCCGCGCTGGTGAAATGGCGCGAGGAGCACGACACCGGCCATCTGGTCGGCGGGACGGCCTGGACGTTCGCGAACGCCGCGATCCGGGAAGAGCCGTTCGACCTGCTGATCATCGACGAGGCGGGCCAGTTCGCCCTCGCCGACGCGCTCGCGGTGTCGATGTGCGCCAAGAATCTCCTGCTGCTGGGCGATCCGCAGCAGTTGCCGCAGGTCGTGCAGGGGACGCATCCCGCGGGCGCCGAAGCGTCAGCGCTCGGGCACCTGATCGGCGAGGCGGACATCATCCCGGCCGAGCTCGGGTACTTCCTCGACGAGACCCGCCGGATGCATCCGGCGGTCTGCGCGCCGGTGTCGCGGCTGTCCTACGCGGGCCGCCTGCACTCGCATCCCTCGGCGGCCGAGCGGGCGATCGACGGCGTCGAATCGGGCCTGTACCTCGCCGAGGTCGACCACCACGGCAACACGACGCGGTCGGTCGAGGAGGCCGAGGCGGTCACCGCCCTGGTCGCCGAACTCCACGGCCGCGCCTGGACCGATCACGGCGAACCCCGGCCGCTCGGCGACGAGGACATCCTGGTCGTGGCGCCGTACAACCTGCAGGCCAGGGTCGTGGCCCGCGCGCTGGACGAGGCCGGGCACCCCGGTGTCCGGGTGGGCACGGTGGACCGGTTCCAGGGGCAGGAGGCGCCGGTGGTGATCACCACGATGACCTCGTCCTCGGCGGTCGATCTGCCCCGTGGCCTGGACTTCCTGCTCTCCCGTAACCGGCTCAACGTGGCGCTCTCGCGGGCGCAGGCGCTCGCGATCGTGGTCTGCTCGCCGCGGCTGGTCGAAGCCGACATCCGCACGGTCGACCAGATGCGGCTGGTTTCGGGCATGCTCGGGTTGATGACCGAAGCCGTGCCGTGGCACGCAGGACGGAGTGGACGATGACCGAGAACAAACCGGACAAGGAAATCCTCGACGCCGAGATCGTCGAGGAGACCTCGGCCGCGCCGGTCGAGGTCCCGGAGCCGGATTACAGCGAGGGCGGCGTGCCCTCGTTCGACCACGTGCGGGACCGGATCGAGCAGCGCTACACGACGTCGCTGGGCTCGACAGAGCTCGCCGGCCTCGGCGGCAAGGAAGACGTCGCTTCGCTCGACAAGAAGATCGCCGACCGGGACAAGGCCGCCAAGGACAAGCTCGCCGAGATCCGCCGCGCGATGCGGGAGCAGTGAGCTAACCCCAATGCGGTGAACCGGCCTTCACCGCGATGGCCCGCGCCTTCCGATGGTGCTCGGCGGCCGCTTCTCGCCGGCCGAGGGCGGTGGCCAGCTCGCCGAGGTGGTACGCGACCGGGCGGAGGGTGAGCATCCCGCTCCCCGCACCGGCGATCTCTTCTTCGGCGGGCAGGAGTTCGGCGTAGAGGCGTTCCATCGTGGTCCGGTCACCGAGTTCGATCGCGACGACGGCGTGCAGACAGGTGCGCGCCTCGAACAGCAGATCCCGTGGCGAATCCGGGATCGGGAGCACCGGGCGGCACCAGCTTTCGTAAGCGCCGTAGTCGTCCTCCAGCGCCTCCGGCGGCAAACCACGCTGGATCCGGTCGCAGTACAGGGCGAGCGCGAGGATCCCGTTGTCCACTCCGGACATGGCCGTTCCCGCGAGCCCCGCCGCCGCGGCGCGATAGGCGGCTTCCCCACCAGAACCGGTCATCGCGGCCCGCATCGCGCGATACCACCGGGTGAACACGCCGACGAGCGGAAGGCCGTAGCGCTCGCCGAGTTCGTCCGCCGACGCGGCATGCCGGTCCGCGGCGGCGAAATCCGCGAGCGCGCTCTTCGCCTGCAAGAGCACGAGGTGCCCGAGCACCTCGAACGTCACGAGCCCGTGCCGCGCGGCGAGGCCGACCAGTTCGGCACCGATCGCGGCCCGCTCGGGTGCCAGCCCGGCGCGGTCGAAGGACTGCAGGAACCGCGCGTTGAGCGCGAACGCCAGCAGAGCCGGATCGTCCAGCCGACGAGCGAGCGCCTCGGCTTCCCTGGCCGCGTCGCGTGCCCGCTGCCCGCCCGCGTTCCGCGTTTCGACGGCAAGGGTGGCCAGCAGGCGGCACCGCTCGGCCAGGCGTCCGGCGGGCAAGGTGGCGAGGGTGCGCTCGACGGCTTCCGCGATCCGGGAAGCGAGCACCCGGTCGTCGCTTTCGGTCCAGCTGGCGGGGACGTCGAAGGCACCGATCACCCGTGCGGTCAGCAGCGGGTCGCCCAGCTTTTCCGCCAGTTCCAACGCTTCGGCCCGATGCCGCCGCGACTGGCCGAGCCCACCGGCGACCGCCGAAGCGCGAGCCTTGCCCATGATCAGCTCCAGCCGCTTCGCCGTGTCGGAGGCGCCGGATCGGTCGTACGCGGCGAGCGCGGCGTCCCAGAGGCGCGCCGCTTCCGTTGAGGCGAAACGACTTTCGGCCCGTTCGGCGGCGGCCTGCGCGTACCGCGCGGCACGGTCGTCGTGCTCCTCCGACAGCAGGAAATGGTGCGCCAGGGCGTCGACGTCGTCCGGGCGGAGTTGTTCCAGAGCCTCGGCGATCTCGCCGTGCTCGCGTGCCCGCCGTGAACGGGAAAGATCGTGGTAGAGCGTGTCCCGCACGAGCGCATGCGCGAACCGGAACCGGCGCGGCGCCCGCTCGGTCAGGAACCCGCGCCGGACCGCGACTTCGGCGGCGTCGAGCGCGGTCTTCCCCGCCAGGGCTCCGAGAAGGTCCAGATCGACGTCCGTCCCGATCACCGCCGCACGCCGCACCACACCGTGGACGTCGTCCGGCAGCGCGTCCACCCGGTGCCGGACGACGTCGCGGACGCCCGGCGGCACCGCGTCCAAGGCGGCCACGCCTTCGGCCGCCAGGAGGCGGGCGAGTTCACGGACGAAGAACGCGTTCCCGCCGCTGCGCCGATGGATCACCGCGGCGGTTTCCGGATCGATCTGTTCTCCGGTCGTGGCCTGGACCAGGCCGGCGACTTCGGTCTGGGCCAGGCCGCCGAGATAGATCCGCGACGGCTCGTGGCGAGCGACCCTGGCGAGGAAGTCCGTCAGCCGGGCGGGCGGGTCGGTGCCGCGATAGGTCGCGATGATCGAGACCGGCTCGGCCAGCACCGAGTTCAGCAACGCCAAGGTCTCTTCGCCCGCCCAGTGCAGGTCGTCGAGGACGAGCAGCAGCGGCGCGGCACCGGCCAGCTGAGCCGCGACGGCGCGATGCCACCGCCAGCGCGCGGCCAGCGGATCTTCGGTCCCCGGCTCCGCCGTCGGCGCCGGGCCGTAGCCGGCGTCGGCGAGCGCGGCCAGGATCCGGGTCCAGGCGTAGGCGGGCGGCGCGCCCTCGTCGTCGGGATCGCTTCCCCACGCCGTCGTCCAGCCACGCGCGGCGAGACGAGCGGAGAACGCTTCGGCGAGCGCGGTCTTCCCTACCCCGGCGTCGCCGGAGACGAGCACCAGCCGCGACCGCGTCACGGCTTCTTCGAGCTCGGCCAACTCCGCGTCGCGCCCGATCAGTGGCCTTTCGGCGATCTTGGGCTCGGACGGCGCCAAGCGGGGCGCTTGCGCCAGGATGTCGGCCTCCAGGTCCCGCAGGCCGGCGCTCGGATCGATGCCTAGCTCGTCGGCGAGGTGTTCGCGCGTCGTGCGCAACACCGCCAGCGCGTCCCCCTGCCTCCCGGAGCGATAAAGCGCGAGCGCCAGCAGCCGGGAACCGTTCTCCCGCAACGGATGTTCGCGGACCAGCGGTTCAAGCTCCGGGATCACCTCGGCGGCACGCCCGAGCGCGAGAAGCGCTTCGGCACGGAGTTCACCCGCCAGCGAACGGAGTTCGATCAACCGCGAGACTTCGCCGACGGCCCAGCCCTCGTCGGCGAATTCGGCGTACGCGGGACCACGCCAGAGCCCGAGCGCGGTGTCCACTTGCGACAGTGCCGCGTCCGGCCGCCGGGCGTCGAGCAGTTCACGAGCCGCGGCGACGGCGGCCTCGAAGTCCCACGCGTCGACGGAATCGGCGCGCAGGGCATAGCCGCGGGCGACCGTGACGAGCAGCCGCGCGGGCTCACGGGGCGCGCGATCCGGCTCCAGCGCCCGGCGCAAGGCACCGACGAACGTCTGGACGGCGCCGACCGCACCCTCGGGCGGGCGTTCCCACAGGTCGTCGACCAGGCGTTCCACCGGCACGACCCGGCCGCGGGCGATCAGCAGCCTGGCCAGCACCGCGCGGTGCCGCGGGCCCTTGAGCCCGACTTCGCCCCGCGCGTCCTCGGCCACGAGCGGGCCGAGCACCCCGAACCGCATCGTCACCTCCTCGCTTCACGGACGGTGATCATCGTGCCCCGGCCGCTCGGTCGCCGCTGACCGGGTGCTGATTCGGGCCGGGGACGCTGGCGGTCATCACGGAACGACCAGGAAGGTACCCATGCGCATCACCGGATTCGACTACCAGCGTGTGCCCGTCGCGGAGGACGTGGCCCTCAACGTCGCCGTCGCCGGGACGGGCAGCCCGATCGTGCTGCTGCACGGTTTCCCCGAGACCCATCTCATGTGGCGGCACGTCGCGGCGGATCTGGCGGCCGATCACACCGTCCTCTGCCCTGACCTGCGAGGATACGGCGAGAGCGACAAGCCCGCCGACACCGGCGAGACCTACTCGAAGCGGTCGATGGCGGCCGACGTCGTCGCCGTCGCGAAGGCCTTCGGTCACGACCGGTTCGCCCTCGCCGGGCACGACCGGGGCGCACTGGTGGCGCTGCGCGCCGGCCTCGACCACCCGGACAAGGTGAGTCATCTCGCGATCCTCGACGTGCTGCCGACGCTGGACATGTGGGACGTCCTGCACGGCACCACCGCCGCGGTCGGCTTCCACCTCTACCTGATGGCCCAGCCGCCCGGACTGCCCGAACAACTGATCGGCGCCGCGCCCGACGCGTTCTTCGGTCACTTCCTCGACGCGTGGACGCGGCGCGGCGACGCGATCCCCGACGACGTCCGGGCCGCGTACCTGGAGGCGTCGCGGAACGCGGTGACCTCGATCGTCGCCGACTACCGCGCGTCGGCGGGTATCGACGTCGAGCACGACCAGGCGGACCGCGCGGCGGGCAACCGGCTCACGATGCCGCTCACCGTGCTCCAGCAGGACTGGGGCGCCGCGCTGGGCTACGACGCCGTCGCGCTCTGGCAGGCGTGGGCGACGGACCTGGACCACCGGACGGTCACGTCGGGGCACTTCATGGCCGAGGAGTCACCGGCGGAGGTGGTGAAGGCACTGCGGGACCTGCTCACGCGCTAGAACGGCCCCGCCGGGTCGTGAGTGGTAAAGAGGGTTAGAACGACCTGTCCTGTTTCAGGACTTCGTGAACAGATGTGTTTCAGGACTTCGTGAACGGTTTCTGGTTGGTGAGACGTTGGTAGCGTACTGAGCGGTCGAGTGTGAGCTGGTGGGTGACCG